>CALWTK010000032.1 GCA_944384465.1 uncultured Clostridia bacterium | reverse complement strand
TACAAAGGGGATGAATATACAGAGCGAGAGATGGCGACCTGTGGTGCAGGGGGCTATTATGTATACAATTATGGCTATGAGATAACCGGTTGGACGATACAGTTTAGTTATGGCGGAGAATATTATTACCTATATTTATATGACAATCCTAATGACAATAAGGGAGTTGAATGGACAATAATCCACCAATCAGGGGATAGTTATGTATATTTAAATACTTCAGGTGATTGGCAGATAGCGAATATTTCTTCGGTGGTCATACCGATCGAGGATTTGACCAGTCAAGATATGAATGACATGAGTATATATGCTGAGAAGTTGGATGAGATATTCGCATACGATGGTACACTATCTGAGACAGAGATATACATGTTCCCAAGTTGGCAGGCGGTAGATATAGATGTAAAGACTACGAACAGCAATGGACAAGATGTAACCCTAGCAAATCTAACCTACAAACAGATCTATACGTTTAATAACAATATATTGAGTAGTCTGACAAAAACAGGCAAGAGTATAATATATTTTGTAGAGAACAATACACTGAACAGTCAATCTGAGAGCATCATAGTGACCGGCACGGGGACAATAATCTGGAATTACAAAGATCTAACCCACGATCAATATGATTATGACTCAGAGACGGAAAGATATGTTATCAGTGTGACCGCTAGATATATAGACAATATATACAAAGTGAACCTAGAGGGAGCTAGAAAGGCTGGAGAGACATACACACTAACGAACACAGACTATACGATGAGTGAAATAAGCGCGTATAAAAATAATATTTATACGTACAAGGCTTTCTGTGGCTTCAGTGAATACCTGACAGGCTGGATAGAGGATTATGCCATAACTCTAGCAGCGGTGGAGACGGAATACAATACAGAGATAGGGGCAGGTACATTAGAGCCATTGAGGAAGGTGTATTCATCAGGGAATACCCTATACATCTACCTAGCGAATGACCAACCGACAGGCGACCTGCCAGTGTTTGAAGTAGACTACTACACCTTGATCTATTGGACGAATGTAAATACCATGACAGATGGAACAAGGTACATATATACGACAGCGGAATACAACAGCATTCTGCATGGAGATCTAAGCGGAGCTGGCACACAACATACAGGCGATGAAGCAGGGATATGGAGATACGAAGACGGTGGATCTAACAAGAGCATAGACGCACTAGAGGCATATTACTTTAGGAAGAGTTACCAAGTGAATATACGGACCATCTATGATGGTGATGTAGGGAAATATGGTTATGTAGTGTTAGAGATAGAGGACAAAGTCATAGAAGACGCAGACTCAGAAGACAACGAGAGCGGAAGATATCTTTTCATCTACAACGGAGGCATGAGAGCGTATGAATATATAGGTGATGCTACTTATTGGACAAGTTTGACAGTCGATGTGGAATTAAGTGAGATAACCGGCGGTTACATCACGCTATACGCAGGCTGTGACATAAAGGTAACAGCATACGACCAGAGCAAAGATGTAGATGCTATGAAGAGTGGCAACTACGACTCCATGATAGGCTACAAGCATACAGGAGAGATCAGTGGAGGTATATTTACTGTAGAGGATAAGGACGGAGACAACTACAGCAGGGGCATGACAGCGGCAGACATAGAGAGTGAAGACTGGACGACAGGGTATAGGTTCACACTAGCGGTGACATACGAGAAGATAAATTACGACCTAGTGATAGAGATGAGTGCGGGGGATACAAGTCAGGGTAACTTTACTCTAACCTATCCGAATGGAAGTCAGAGCGGATATGTGTGGAGACTAGAACTTACAGGCATGCAGGTAGGGGAGACATACCAGATCAGGTACAATGCGCTAGCGGGCTATGAGTACCAAGAGATAGCGTATAGTTTAATATTGCCAAATGGCTACATAGTTACCCTACAATTAAGAGATGTATGGGAAGCGGACAACACTAACCAAACATATATATTAGTACTAGACGGTACATGGCTGAGAGAGAACTATTACACAGTAGATATAGATGGAACAGAACATGGAGCAGATCCAGACTACAGTGTATCTGATGCAGACATAGGTACCTTGAAAGTCAATACAGAAGAGATAGAGTTTAGTTACAATATACGAGTATACGACTCAATGCGCACAGGAGAAGACGCTTGGATAGACGAGCTGGAGATAGGTACATTCAAATTGAGTGACGAGACCCTACAAGTGAGTGCAGCGTTTAGCGCCTTGAACAGCATAGGATACGGCTACATAGGAGAGGCAGGAGAGTATGCGATCATCAGTAGTTATGCGTACATAGCAAGGAACCCAATGAATAGGGAGAGACATTACATGACGTATAGTTTCCCATGTCATACAATTCCAGCAGACGAGTTTGAGATCACGACAGGGTTATTGGGAGACATGCTGAATGTGAGTCAGTACAGCATAGTAAGTAACACAGTAGAAGCAAGGACGATCTACATGACGATAGAAGTGAGAAGGATATACGAGGTCACAGTAGAGATAGAGGCAAGCGAGCATGATACGAACTCGACAACAAGGACTACAAGCATAAGCAATGGAACAGATAACATAGTAGACATAGTTCTAAATGCGTCATCTACAGTAGAAAGCGGTATATACACTACTAAAGGAAGTATATACAGCTATGAAGGGCAGACGAATAGACTAGATAGTACCTACGATACGAATAGATATAGCGGAGTAGAGTACTACCTACAAGGGGATATTAGAGAAGAGCTAGAGAGCGGCGAGTTTGTTCTGACAGGTGACACTCTAATACGAGTGGTATATATACCTAACAGCTTAGACGTAGAGATAGTGTACGAGTTGGAAGGAGTAGTAGTAAGCGAAAGTGAAGTGACTAATATACTAACCAACCTAGAGATCACTCCAACAACGGGATTGTATATGGGATCCACGCTAGAGCTAAGTGAGAGTCATGCAGAAGGTTATCTAGTAGAGATAATGGTGAACGGTATGACGCAGACGCTAGAGAACGGCGAGCTGAGTTATACAGTACAAGATAGGGACTACGACAACGGAGCGATAGAGATCAGGGTAGTGATCACGAGCGAGCCAAGGGACGAGATCAGTGTCGAGCTCAGGATATACAGGAATGAAGAGATAGTAGGTAACGAGACTATAGGGAGAGTCAGGATAGAGGTAGACGGCGAGATACGAGAAGGGAGCGAAGTTACAATACTAGAAGGCCAGAGAGTAGCGTTTGTGATCGACTTAGAGGCAGGCTACAGATATTATGGGTATAGGCAGAATGCAGGGAACGTAATTCAAGGCGGAACAGGAGAGAGGCTAGAGATAACGGATAGCTTTAATCTAGAAGAGGATGCCGGAAGGTACATAATATATGTAGAGAAGGAGCGAGTGAGCGTAGTATTGAGACTAGGAGCGGATCAGAAGAAGAACTACATGCTAGAGAGCGACAACCTACGAGCTAGCAAAGAGAGCAATGCGGACAACAGCGAGATCAGGATCAGCGGAGTATATGTAGGCAACAGGATCACGATAAACCGCCTAGAAGAGCTAGAGGATGAAGCGCTGAAAGGCTACTATTATCTGCTAGGCGACGAAGAGATAGAGATAAGCGGAAATGTACTAGAGCTCACAAGTGAACTGATAGGTCAAGCAGGAGAGGAGATAGAGCTAAGAGTAGATAGCGTAAACAAATACAAACTAGAGCTAGATATATTGAATGGAGAAGAAGAACTAGAGATCACGAGCAGTGTAGTTCTAGAGGAGAACGGCAGAGCGATATACTACGAAGAAGGCACGGAAGTTTATCTCGAGATCAGGACGAAGACAGGAGATAGACACACGATAAGAGCCACGGGAGATTTAGCAGGCGAAGGAGATGAGATCATAGGTGTGGTCACATTAGATAGAGACAAAGAGATAGAGATAAGTATAGAGGCAAAGAGATACGAGATAGCGGAAGACGAGCGAGTATACACGAGTCCATCTGGACTAGAGAGCGGTGAGAGTGAAGAAGCGGCAGAGATAAGCGGCATAGAGAAAGAAGGGCAGATCTATGGTCAGAGAAGCGTAGTGAGAGTGAGACTAACGAGTGAGCATC
>CALWTK010000031.1 GCA_944384465.1 uncultured Clostridia bacterium | reverse complement strand
ATGATGATTATATAGATTAAAAACACCTACATAAAGTAAAAAAGTCAATCTATGATAGATTGACTTTTAATTTTTTAGTTATTTAGTTTTTAACCAACCAATATAAATGTAACCGGAACAATCAATTCACTTAGAGTTTCTTGTGTTACACCTTCTGCACACACATAAATTGTTGCAACAAGTGTCCCATCACCCTGATCAACAAAATTTAATGTTAATTCTGTTTCTAAATTTTCACTTGTTGGTCCAGTTAACGTTGGTGTTTCACCTATTTGATAATCTGTTGTAAATTGATAACTTAAATCATTAAATACTCTTGACCATTTAACTATTGCTGTAACAGTGTTCTCTTCATTAGTAATTCCAAGTTGACTTCTAGTTACATTAATTACTGGTCCAATGTCACCAATTTGGAAATCTCCTAAATCTACTATACCATCGTTATATTCTTTTGAGTTGATTTTTAAATTAAATGATGTATCATTTTCGTCAATTACACTATCGTCATTAATATCAAAATTAAATGTCATTGGATATGGTGGTTGGCCAGCAAATATAAAATAAATTGGAGAATATACGTCTTCAAATAAATTTATATAAATAACTGCATATTTGGCACCCATTATTTTAGTAATCGACCCATCTGTATCTTCAAGTAATTGTAACACAAGATTATTTAAACTTGTTATTGGTGTTAAATCTGGTAAATATAATTTATTTTCAAAACAAGTATTGCCATTTAATGTAACAGTCGTTTCATCGCCGAAATCAACATAACTGAAATATGCATAAATTGTTGGCATTCCATTTTGTTCTACTTCCATTGTAACATTGCCTGTCGGGCCATTTTCACCATTTTCTAAATATAATCTTTCATCATTATAGAAAACTTCAAATATTAAGGACTCAACATTTGTAACTGTAACTGTTATAATCCTTGAAGCGGTATTATCTGATGATATAATTTTTATTATGTAAGTTCCGCTTGTTGTAATATCAACAGAATTACTATTCACGCTAATTAAATTTCCTTCCTCTATAGACCCGTTATAAAACTCAATTCTTGCATTTGGATCTTCTGTTACAATTTGCAATTCACCTTGTATAATAACATTATCAATAGTATAAGAATTATCAACTAATTCATTTGTTATATCTTGTTTTGAGGTTGATTGATCTTCAAAATAAATTGTAGCATTAGTGTTACTAGAAATAGTGCCATAGGTTCTAATATACGCTCTAAATGTTTTATTCCCTTCTGGTGTTGAAATAGTATATTTTAAATAACAAATATCTTTAGCTTGTGAAAAGATTATTTCTTGTGAAATAACACTAGCATCACCTATTGTTTGAATATTTATACCACTATCTGTAATAAATGCAATATCAGACATATTGCAAGTGCCTTGTGAAATATTTAAACTAGAATCAAATGTCACATCTTGTTCATTATTATATCTGTCTTTGTAACTTAAGGTTATGCTACTAACATAATCTGTTGCATTATTCCCTTCTAAAATATATTCAACATATAATTTGAATGAATAACTATAAGTTTTACCATTCATTGTTGCAGAATAGTTTACCTGAACTTCTTGTTGTCCTTCAATTAAAGTTAGTGTTGGACTACCATTAAAAGTTAAAACTTCATTAGTAAAATATATGTTTGGATCAAATGTCTTATATAACTGCTCTTGATTTGTTATAAGTATTGCAACATCTCCATTATCATTAAAATTCAAATCATTAATAACATACATTATATAATATAAATTAATTGAAGCATTATATATTTCGGTTTCATTCAAATAAACTTTCAAAGTATAAATACCACTTTCAGCCTGAGTAAAATCTTCAATTAATTCCCCTTGTGGATTAAAAATACTATAAGTACATTCAGCGTAAGCGTCTTTAAATTGAACTTCAAAATTAGTTATAAATTCATTTGTGTTTAAATACAATGAATTATTCGTTATTGAATAAAGCACTTCTCTTTGACCATGACTAGAAGAAGTTGTTTCAATTAATATGTTTTGAGTAGGGTTAAATTTTGCTATTTCAATTTGTAATATAGGATTGTATAAATCAAAATCATCATACAAAGTAATATAATTACTTTCTTCGCTTAATGAAATGGTAATTGTAGATTGTGTAAAATCTATATAACTACCAGTATTATTTATAATATATTTTAAATCATATCCATTAAAAGTATCGCCAAAATCAATAACAAAAGATTGATCGTTTAAATCTCTTTCATAAGTATAAAACTGACTATTTATAGTATAAGGTTCACCATTTATTGTAACATCAATTTCAGGATTAATACTTATATTATATTCTATCACCTGTGAACTATTTTCCACTTCAATATTAATATTGTTAAAAGAATTAACAACTATTGTCTTTTGTCCTGTTATTTGTTGTCTGCCATTTTCATAAATATAAACGTTATAATTAGTTATATTAGGATTTACATAAAATTTTAAAGTGCTACCAAAATCAATACTTGTCATTGATTTAAGTTCTTCAAGAGTTATAGATTGGTCATTTAATGTAATATCAGTTATTACATCAGTATTACAAGTTATATCAATTAAATAATATTCTAAACCGCTTATATCATCATTTTCTTTAATTTTAATAGTAGTATCTTCAGTAATTGCTGAACCATTTACAAAAGTTAAACTTAACTTTGATGAATATTCACTTTTTAATAATATTGAAAGTGTATTTCCATATTTAACAACGGGATTTGCTTTAAACTCATCAAAAGTCATTTCTTGGTCGCCAACAACGACTTTTTCAAATATATCTCTATTAACATTAATAGTTTTAGAATAAATTGTTACTGCATTTTGATTTATTTTTATTTCAAAAGATATTGAATTTGGATTAACAGATATATTATTATCCAATGCTGATGAGTCAGTAGATTCAACACCCGTATTTATATTATAATAACGTTTTACTACGGTGCAAGAGAACCCATCTGCAATCACTAGCCCAAGTTCATCGCCAATATTTAAAGTTTTTAAGTTTACAAATTCAGCATCAGTCATCACTTCACTATTTAAGGTAATAGAAGTAAATGGACTTGAAATAATTTCCCAATTTAAAACAACATCTCCACTTTCATCAGGTTGTGCCCAATAATAATTATTTTTATCAACTAAACTAATTCTTATTGTATAATTTCCAATTTCAGTTTTTGTTGTATCTCCTGTTGTTGTAACTTCAATGCCTTCTGGTAAATTAATAACTGTTGGAGTTATTGCATTTTCCGTATAAATATAATTAGTTTGCTCTAATGATGGGTTGCCAACCACTACAGAATAAATTTTAAAAGTGCTATAATAAATGGAATCTTCTACTGATATCCAGTTTTCGTTTCCTTTTGAAAATCCTTTAACATAATATGTTCCAGCATTAGTTGGCACACCAGCAAGTTCTTGATGTTCCCCTGCAACTAAAACATAATATTTATAATCAATATTTCCAAACAATGCTTGTAAGCCGGTTGGTTCATTTGGTTCTTCGCCATAATGCCAATCATCAATGTCCAATATACCAGTAATTGTATTTTCAGCCTTAGCCATTGTCCATTCTATTCCATCTTCAAAATTTTTGTTTGTTAAGTTGTAATTATTATTATCATAAACAAGAGTAACTGTTGTTTTATAGTCCCCAGCATTTATTGGGTTATTTTCAATTAATTGGTATTCTCCATTAACTTTATAATAATTTTTATACACAACATTTGTTATCTCAGTAACATTATTTATACCTGTTAACTGAACAATCTGCTCTTCTCCATTATATGTTAAATCAGTATTACTCCAATTAACATTAGCTAAATAAATGCTTGCTTTTTCAATTGTCCATTCATGGCTATAGGTAAACCCTTCAGGTAAATTTAGATTAAAGTTAATATCATCATAATCAAATTCAACGGTTACCGTATAAGTCCCCGCATTTTTTGCTTGAACTTCACCTGAATATGTAACATCTACAGTAGAAGGAATGGAACCATTCAATGTAATTTTTTGTAATTTATTATTAAAAGTAAAATTATGAGAAGGCCAGCTAATTCCAGACAAATCTAACCCTGCTTTATTTATGGTCCATTCTAATTCATTTTCAAAATCGCCATAAACTAATTGGTAATTATCTTCGTCATAGCTAAAATTCGCAATCGCTGTGTAAGTCCCCGCTTTAATTTGAGTATTATTTGAATAACTAACTGTTATTCCATCTGGTAAATTTTGTAAACTTACGCTATGTTCGCTTCCATCATAAGTAAATGGAGAGTAATATTCCCAATAAGCATTTTGCATATTAATTTCAGCTTTCTCAATTTCCCAATCAAGATAATAGCCAAAATTATCATTTATAAGTTTATAGTTTGTTGTGTCATAAACCAATTGAACTTTTGCCCTATACTGCCCAGCATTAGTTTGAACATTATTTGTGTATTGTGCTGTAACATCATAAGGCAAATTATATAATTTAACACTATATTCATTCTTATTATAGGTAAATGTATGATAAGAAGCATCATAGCTCCACGATACTCCACTCATATCAATTTCATGCTTATTAACAATAAGTTTAATTTTAGCAGTATAGCCATTATAACTAATTGTTAAATCATAGCCTGCTTCATTTGCATTTAGCACGCTTGGCAAACCACTAATGGTGTAACCACCTTCACCATAATTTATTTGAGTTTTAGTGTCATCACTGTTATTTAAATAAACAGTAATATAGTTACTTAAATAACTAGGTTCAAATTCGCCATAATAATCAGTGTAATTTAAAGTAACCGTGTTGCCTTCAACATTATTAACCACCACACTTATTCCATTTTGTGTTGGTTTCTTTTCGCCACACGCACTTAAAAGAAATGCCGCTGGCAAAATAATAGCAAAAGCCATTACTAGCATTAATATTTTTTTCTTCATAAC
>CALWTK010000030.1 GCA_944384465.1 uncultured Clostridia bacterium | reverse complement strand
AGTAAAGAGACGACTGGAGCATACGAAGGGTATTACTACTTTGAGCTATAGGGATCTGAATATACAAAAAAGGAGGCGGAAATTGCCTCCTTTTTTAGTTCTTGTATAACTGTTTTAAAAAATAGTCTCGATTGCTTATAAGGCGTTCATCATTTTTGTTTAACTCTATTGCTTTGTTGACGAAATTCAGGGCTTTTTTGTAATCTTTCAATTCATAGTAGCACATTGATAAATAATCATATGGGCTGCTGCCCCAACATGCCGGTGATGACATATAATTGAGCTCGCGCTGATTGATTTTTAACATTTCGTTGAATGTGAATGCGGACTTTAAAAAATCGTCATTGCCATAGTAAAATACTGCCAATTCGTAGTACGGCTCACGCACATAATCTGCCTCTAATATCGCGCGGATCAGATATTCTTCCTGTCGTTTTTTATCCCCTTTCGCGCCGAAACACGCGGCAATATATCTGAGACTAGCGCATCTTTCAATGTCCCAAACCGCTGTAGGAAGCGACAAGTGGCGAGTGAGTGTTTCAATAGCTTTGTCATATTGTTTATGATACATATATTCTCTTCCTAAATAATGTACGTTTCTATCGTCTTCGGGATGCTCCCTCACTGATAATTCTAGCAGGGGGAGATAACTGCTTCTTGATTTGTTGATGTCTGCTTTGTGATTGAGCTGAATTTGTGGCAAATCTATGATTTCGTAATCTAAATTCTGATCGATCGGAGTCAAAATTTCGTGTACAGGATGCGTCCAAATGAAATATTTGTTTTTATGAATTTTGTCAGACATAAAAACGACACCCTCACTGCCATCAGCGTTAAAATTCCAGGTGTATCTGTATCTTGCACGCTTTGTGTTTTCGCCCCAATTGTTCTTTAAAATTTTTGCCCAGCCGGGGTCGAAGAATTCGTCGATATCTACACATACACATATCTCTGCATCGTCTGGAATGAGTTTCATACTGTCATTTCTAGCCTCGTCAAATCTAAAATTTTTATATTTTTTTTGTTTGGTAATTATGCCTAATTGTTGAAATTTTTCATACGAGCCATCATCACTACCTGTATCCAAAACGCAGACGTAGTCTGCCTCCTTTACAGAATCGTACCATCTGTCGATAAATTTAATTTCATTTTTCGCAATGGCATAAACACATATTTTTTTATTCATATATTAAAATATGAAAAGTTGAAAAAATTTGTTATATTAAATGTGATTTTTGTTATTGAAATTTTTTAATTTTTATTTTCACCAGCATTTAATATAAAATTTATAATAAAATTGACTATTTTTTTAATAATTATTATAATATTTTTATGTTTGAAGAAAAAAGTGATATTGAAATTGTAGAGGAAATGTTAAATATTTTGTGTAAAGAAAGCGAAATAAAATTGCCACAAAATTTATCCAATGGTGACAAAAGGGCGGTGTTGAAGGATTTGATGTTGGTGCGCCCAATGGGGGATTTGAATGAATATTTCATAGAGTTGCAAAATGCTTTGTTGAGCCGTGAGATGAGGGCTAGAGCTATAGCTGTTGATGATTTTAAGTTTAGCAAAAAGAAATGTTTCTACTCAGCGGATATCTTGGACTTGAAAGTGGATATGATTGTCGTGTTTACTGATAAATTGTTTGCGAATTTCAATCCGGATGAAATTGACATCAATGCTGAATTGATTTTGCGTGGTGGGGTGAATATTAATGAAGATTTAGCTAAAATCTATTATGAAAACAAAGCAGTGAATTCTTACAAAGAACCATACATAGTCTCAGGATATAATTTGGCGTGTCAGTATGTCGCTAAAATTTTGCTACCAAATTCTGGCGAGGAAATGCTAGTGGAAGATATGGATAATTTGAGACAATGCGTATCAAAATTGTTTGATTTTGTAAAAGAAAAGAAATTTCATATCATAGCAATTAACCTATCAAACATTTCAAAATATCATTCAAAATTAGTACTTGAAAAATGGGTGATTGATGAAAGTTTAAAAAATTTGAAATCAAAAAAAATAAAAACTAATATAATTTTTGTAAAAAATAATAAAAAAACTGAAAACAAAATAAAATATTAATAAATTTTAATTTTTTATTTGTGCTTTATTTTTTACATATGTTTGAAGAAATGGATATTGCTAAATTCTAATGCTTCTATTATTTTTTCTATTGTTGATAAAATACTGTCCGCAGTGGATTTTGATAATTTTTTGTAATATTCTTTTTGCTCATTTTTATCCCAGTTTTGTAAATTTTTCATTATTTTAATCAATTTTTTTAACAAATTAAATATATTAAAGGTCAATATTTCTTTTTTTTGATTTTGATTGTGGTCAAAATTGAATGTAGCATTAAGGTTGTCTATCAATTTTTTCATTTCATTTTCAGTGAATATTATTGCTTCTTCAATCTTTTTGTTCATTTTTTCTTCCAGTCCATAGCAGATAGAGAGGCACTCATTGAAGTCATCAAAAAGATGAGATAGACAAAGCTTTCTATCAAAAGGCAATATTTTTTCATACTGCGACATTATAAATCTATATGTGTCGTCATCCAATATCGGATTGTCGTTATATATCATATTTAATTTTATGTGATTGCTGTAATTTTTAGAATAAAAAAATAGGCTCGTGCCTATTTTTTTGTTATCTCGTATTCGTTGTTTGGTCTGTCTAGAATGATGTAACCTAAACTATTGATTTTGTCTCTCAATATATCGCTGGTCGCGTAATCCTTCTTTATTCTCACGTTCTTTCTCTCTTCTGCTAATTCTATAATTTCTTTAGGGACATTATTTGTAAGTGTTATCTCATCTTTGACTTCATCTAGGCGTAGGCCTAGGAACTTGTCAAAATCTAGGACCAATTCATAAATATCCTTACTGAACGGATAAGTTTTTAAAGCGTCCCACATGACAGCGAGCGCTAGTGGACTATTCACATTGTCTGCAATATTTTCAATAAATTTTTGTTTTAATGATAAAATATCGTCTTTTTTGATGGAATTTTCACCATTTTTGTGCTTGAGCAATAATTTTTTTAAATTATTTAAACTTTCCTTTGCGCTGTCCAGGGCAGAAAAAGTGAAGTTTTGTGGCTTTGAATAATGTGCACTTAAAAAGAATAATCTTAAATCTAATGGTGAATAACCCTTTTCTATGAGTGAGGAGAGAGTGTAGATGTTGCCTTTTGATTTGCTCATTTTCCCACCTTCAAACATCAAATGCTCTAGATGGAACCAAATATCCACAACTTCGTGACCACATTTAGCATAGTTTTGAGCGATTTCATTTTCATGGTGAACGGTCTTGTGCTCAATTCCGCCACCGTGGATATCTATATGCTCACCTAAAAATTTGTTGCCAATAGTGCTACATTCAATATGCCAGCCTGGATAGCCTACGCCCCATGGACTAGCCCATTTCTGAATGTGGTTGTCTTTGGCGATCACCCAAAGGACAAAGTCAGCTGGATTTCGCTTTTCTTCATCAACGTCAATGCGTGCGCCGAACAATTTGTCGTTCTGGTTCATCCCGCTCAGTCTGCCGTAGTTTGGATATTTGCTCGTGTCGTAATACACACCTTTTTCTGTGATATATCCATAGCCGTTGTCGAGGATATCCTGTATGAAATTGATGATTTCAGGGATCACGCTGGTCGCTGGGCAGATATGTTCTGGGGTCTCAATGTTGAGCGCTTTCATGTCTTTATAACACAAGTCCCAATAAAATTTCGCGATCTCTTCGGGAGTTTTGTGCTCTCTTTTTGATGCGACTTCCATCTTGTCTTCACCTTCGTCAGCATCGCTGGTCATATGTCCAACATCTGTGATATTCATCACGTGATTGATATTGTAGCCTAGATATTTCACAGCACGTCTCACGCTATCCATTACAAAAAAAGCACGCATGTTTCCTATGTGTTGATACCAATACACCGTAGGTCCGCAAAAATAATAATTGACCGTATTGTTTAGAGGTTTCACTGTGTCTAGTTTTTTTGTGAGTGAGTTGTATAATTTTAATTCCATAAAAATCCTTTATTAATTATAAATATGTGAAATATTATAAATAATATTTGATTTTGTGTCAAGTTTTTACCTTTATTTATGCGGGTTTAATAAATTTATTAAAAATTGTTTTTAATATCTACGTTAAATTTATTTTCAAAAATTTGTAATAATTCGCTTATTATTTATTTATAATATATTTTTTATTTTTTTATGTTAAATATTTGATAAAATGTCTTCAATGTGTTAAACTACTCCTAGATGAGTTATGACATAAAAGGGGTTAAAATGTCAATAATTAAAAATAAAAAACTTTACATATTAATTTTACTGATGTTTTGTGCAGTTTTTATTTTTGGGTGTAATAATACAGTTCATGTTGAAAATATTCATTTTCAGGAAAACGAGATTGTCTTGCTTGTGGGAGAGACATATTCACCAAATGTCGTGGTAAATCCATCCCATGCGACCAATCAAGGATACACTATATTTAGCAATGATACGAGTATAGTCACCGTGAATGATAACAATCAAATCACAGCATTGAAAGAAGGCTTGACGACTATCAGAGTCGTGTCTCACGATAATGAGCTGAAAGAAGATTTGATTTCAGTGACAGTCAGGAAAAATACTACGACTCTAAACACACCTAGAGATTTTGTCTACAATGCGAGCACTCAGTCTTTTACCTTTTCAAGTGTTGAAAATGCCAGCAGCTATACAATAAAGATCAACGGCAATGAAATTAATCTTGGCAACAGCAACTCATATTCATTGAGCCAATACAATATTGAATATGGCAATGCGTATGATACTGTATTGAATGTGCAAGTAAGAGCGGACGCCCCTACATATAGTCAGGCATTTATCAGTTCTGATTACACTGAAGAAATTAGCATCTATCAAAATAGTCCCGTTTCTTCAGCTAGCATAGTTGGTGGCGTGCTCACCTTTGAAAAAGTGGATGGAACTACCTCATATGATTTGCGTATCAATGGTACATCTTGGAAACAAGTCAGCACGAATAGAGTAGAATTACTTGATTTGGATGAAAGCTATTTTGGGACAAATGTGACTTTGGGTGTCGTGGCGCTAGTGAATCCAATATATCAGACTCGTAGCAACGTTATTTATTATGCGTCTAGTAGTTATGATATACAAGTCAGCGTTCTAAATGCTGCGAATATATCGTTTAGTTCTTCCACTTTGGTTTGGAATGCTATTCCGAATGTAAGTAGTTACATAATTAGCATTGATGATGCTGAGGTCGCAACTACGACCAACAGTTATTTTGATTTGTATTCATTGGAGGATATAGATGAGTACATATACAAAGATGGTGGCTATAATATAGAAGTGATTCCAGTTATAGACCCTAATAGCAAGAATGTAGTCAAGACGACCTTGAATAGCAATATTTTAAATTTCAATAGAGTCGCCACACCAGAATTGACCGCAGCGAACAATCTCATCAGTTGGCAAAACGTAGACAATGCTACAGGTTATATAGTCACATTGAAATATGGAGAGCAAACGACCACAACGACAATTCAAAGTAATACATTTTCATTAGAAAATTATCCTTCTGGCACAGAATATACGCTGACAGTACAAGTGCTAGGTTATCAAAATGATGAGGAAAATTTCATCACATCTCTTCCTAGCGAGATAACGGTGTACAAGCAGGACATACCAGTCATCAATATCAGTGACTACAATTTAATCATCTCCGCACAACAGGGTGAAAGCTACGCGATTGAAGTGGACTTAAACGGAACGGATGCCATAACCGAGACAGTATCAGCAGAAGGGGATTCAGTCAGTTTTGCTCTGAAAGACTACGACTTCATCGCGGGAGAACATACTGTAAAAGTCATCCATTTGGGAGACGGAGAGACGGTATTTGATAGTGGAAAAGCTGCGCTCACCTTTACTCAATTAGCTCCTATTGATACTATTTCTATAGAAAATGGTGTTGCTAGTGTAGATGCGGCAGGAGTCAATCAAAATGCTGATATAAAATTCGTTGTATCTAATACAGAGGTTGTGTATGAAGTGGAAGCTAGCGAGCATGAGTTCAACACTACGGATATTTTATCAGAAAATTATCTAGCAGCTGGCGAATATAACATTGCAGTATTAGTGTGCGGGGACGGATCCAGCACTTTCTCATATAGAGTGGACGGAGTGGAAGCAGCATCAAGCACGGCAAGCTTCACAGTGCTTCAAGCTCCTACCGCATATGTGGTAGATAAAGCAAGTAGTATATTGGCATACAGCGCTATACAATCAGCACAAAATTATAATATATATCAATATATAGAAGATTCATTCACATTTGTTGAACAAACAGCGTCTACAGAATATGAATTTACGCTGCTTTCGGGTGAGACTAGATATGCTGTACAGGCAGTGGGAGATGGTAGCACTACGCTAGATTCTATCTATTCGCAGGAAATTGTCGTGGTGCGATTAAATACTCCTACTCTCGTCTACGACAATACCACGGATATTATCAGTAAAATAGACACGAATTCACCAGAGATTGTCGCGGGGTATAGATTTACATTCAATGGTGAAGAGAATGATTATACTTTTGATACAGCATTTGTAGGCTTTGAAAATAATAATGTGTTTACTTTGCAGGCTTTGGCTATAGACAACCAAATGAATACTTATTATCTAAATTCGTTCGAATACTCTTTGAGCGTCAACATGATTGACAGTTCAATCAGCTTGGAACTAAATTCGTCCAATCAATTGGTCATAACCCCACAAAATCATGACCAGCAGTACAACCTACAATTGATGTTTACCATTGGGGATGAAGAATTACTGTTTACGGACGATAGCGGGCAGCTAATATGTGACGGCATTGTATTGCCTTATAATTATGAAGAAGGCAGTTATTATATAAATTTGCTTAATTCAGATTTTACACCAGTCATTGAAAGTATGACACAAGATTTCACGGTCAAAGTCAAATTTATCATACCGAGCACGGGTGAAGATAATACAGCGAACAGCGCCTTCACAGACGACTATCCAGTGACAGTTTTGCAAAAATCCACATTGAGTAGAGAGGGTAGTTTCATCGTATTCAACAACGTCGAAGCGGTTAGGACCTATCAGGACTATGCTTTGCTGATCAATGATGAGTATTATCTAGAATTGGATGCCACAATACAAAATGATACAGACAATCAAAGATTAATGGTAAATATAGACTATATATATAATAATGTACCTAATGAATATATAAAGGAGATTAATACTATTGCAGTGGTCACGCTCAATACGAATTCTAATGAGGCAAATTTAACTTTGAGTGTGGTCAGTGATGAACTCCTTTTCACAAGGGCGCAACAGATCGAACTTACCTCTTCAAAAGATAATAATTCGGATAACAATTCAGTAGTCATTTCTTTTGCTGTAGAGCAGGTGGATTATGACACTGAATATGTTGTGGAAATCTACAACAAAGATGAGGGAGGAAATAAGACTAATTTAGTTACGCAAAGGTATCAAAATGTAGATGAGTCCACCATCTCGTTTAATCTTGATGAATTTGACCTAATAGGGAATATATACGTTTCAGCTTATGTAGTGGCGAACGCTGAATTCAATCAAGAACTAGATACGATATATGTATTCTCGTCTAGTGTGTCCAATGAATTGATGTTCATAAAGATAGAGTCAGTATCAAACATCAGCGTCAGCAACGGAATATTGACTTTCTCTCCTGTGGCAAACGCAGTCGGGTACGAAGTCTACAAAAGGGTGGCGGATGGCTTTGAGAAAATCAATTCAAGTCTTTTGACATCATTAAGTTATGACCTGTCAAGCGAAAGTGGGAATCTTGAAATTGCCATAAAATCCATTTCATTCGCCGGGCAGTACACCAATTCAAATTTGAGTGAGACTATCAATGTAAATAAGCTTGCTACTCCAGTCGTATCTATAGAAAATGGGGATATAATTTTAAGCGTGTCAAGCGATGTGGTCACATTGTTGCAAAATGCAGAGGTAAATTGCGCAATAGTCATATTAAATGGCACTAGAGAAGTATCCTTGAATTTAGATAGCGAAGGAGTGAGTCTAAATGGCAGCAGGATAACAATAGACCCATATATTGTATTGAATTATGGCACAACTTCACTGATTAGAGAAAATCTATCTGTATCTATCCGTGTGGAATATGAAGATGTAGAAAACAGCGTATATTATATGAATTCGAATTCTACTTCTATAGAAGTGTACGGATTACTGAGTCCTACGAATATCAGCAAATATACAAGCAATGTTGACGTTTCAGAATATGTTGATCATATCTCATGGACGGGTAATGCAAATAATGTTTTGAATAGTGAGGATTTAACATACGGATATATTTTCAAAATAGAGATAGGAACGGGCGACAACAAGGTGACTCGCTATAGCAATGATAGCAATTTGAAATATTTAGATCAATCGAGCGGTAATAATTATCTATCTTACCCATCAACTATAATTGATACAAACATCATCTTCCCATATGGCTATGATGCGGATGGGAATGGGACAGTCTCTGGTGACGAGATATTCGGAGCTAATACTTATACAATCTATGTGAAAGAAGTCCCAAAGACAATCTCAAACTACAATTTATGTTCGTCTGCTTATTCGACTGGCTACACTATAACTATAATGGACACTCCTGCCTTGTTCGCAGATCAGGGACGTATAGTCTGGACGGCGAATGATAATGCTACGAGTTATATTGTGCGTGTGTATGCCAATGATTTCGAGACAGAAATAGGGCTAGACACTGTCACTATATCTGAATTTGATTTCTCAAACGCAGAATTCGCCGACCTATATGGAGTCTATGGCGTTTCTGTACAAGCTATCAGTAACAAAGCTAACATATTGAATAGTCAGACAAGCGAGATCATGCAAGTGTATCGTATGCCAGAAATTGAACAAGTGACAATAGATGATGGCAGTTTGATTTTGTATGCGAATCAGTATTTTAGCGAAGCGGAAATAGAGTTTGTAGATACAGAAAGTAGTGATAGAACAGAGCGTCTAATATACTCAAGAGCTGAAGATGCCGAAGCGGCACTTGCAGATATCCAAAGTTGGCAAGATGAAGTTGATGGCGGACGTGAAGCGCAATTAAATACTAGCTACAAATTTATTGTAGAGATTTTGGATAATGACATATTGAACATTATGTCAGGCAGAAACTATACAATAAATATTAGACTTGTTGGGAATTCTAACAGCGTATTGTGTGTAATAAGTTCGAAGAAGTCCATCGGTGTCAGCGAATTGAATTCTGTAAAATTGAAAAATGCTTTGTTCGAAGTGCAGGCTGGTGTGTTGCAGTTCGGCTATGAAGATGAATACGACAATTCAAACTTCAATTATCAGTTCAACGGGCAAGAGAATTTGAGCACAAATTCGTTCTGGAACAAGACCGTCATTTACAAATTGAATATCACAACATCTACTTCTTCGTACGACATTTATGCTGTGGATTATTATTTATTCATGGCGGCAATAGAGAATTCTACTTTGACTACATCTGATTATGTATCTTTTAGCGGCGAGATGAATGGACTATGTGCTTATGTCAGATATGCATATACGTATAACCAAGAGACAAGATATTTATACTTCAATGTGTTTGAAAACAACTATATTAATTTACGAGATTATGATGCGCTATATTATTATCCAATCAATGTGGCAAAACAAGATGGCGAATTCGTATATACAGGAGTAGATGCAGATAATGGCTTTGTGACTATCGACCTAGCGTCAGGGGGCACATTCGTGATTAGAGTCAGCATGCTCGGCGGGGATAGCGTTATTCAGACTGAATCGGCATCTGATATTATAATCGCTCAATCAGGTTATTTGACATCGAATATCAACTCATCAAATACATTCATCAGATATGGGGACAACATATTGTCATCATATAACGGCATGATAAGGCTAGAAAATCAATCTCCTAGGGATGAGTATGACAATGTGTTAGATTATCCTGTATATAAATTGTCTATTACACCATTAAATTCGCAAGATACGACGGTGGTATATCTGTATTATACCAATGAAGAAGAAGCTAGACAGATCACAAACAATGCGGATGGGTACTATGTTCAAGTGACTTATGATGAGACGAATGAAAATATTATATTGTTTGATTTTTCGAATTATTTGAACAGCAATGGAGACTATGTATTCAATTCCGGGTCGTATAATGTGCAAGTACAGACCTTAGCAGGTATAGGCACGACAGGAAACGAAGATGATGCTAACTATCTGTTGAATTCAAAACAACCTACCACATCATTTACATTCAGAAAGATTTCAAATACTACTATATCAAGCAACTCTGGAGTGCTAGAATTTAATTTAGGTACAGTACAAGGGATCAATCAGACAATTTACATATATGACTATGAAATCACATTATATGATGTGACTAGTGGACAAGAATATGTTTATACTATCAACCGCGATAGCGAAGGAGTGACGGTGGATAGCGTAAATCACAAGATTACTTATGAGATCCCAGCAAGCATTGAAATTAGCGGAGAGATGATAGAGATCAACAATGCGGGCGAATATACAATCAAAATCAAAGCAATAGCGACAGACGCAAATCAATATATTTTGAATGGCGCATATGCCAAGACTAACGGAACGGATATAACCCTTGCCTTTGTAAAATCAAGGGGCATTATAGATAACAGTGTGGTGATTGAAGATGGTGTGTTAAAATGGAGAGTGGCCGATCTAGACAACTACTCTACAGTCAACATTATTCTCACCTATCAGGACATCAATTATCAAGATGTCCGTATCTTAATAAACTCGAACGGAACAGCACAGTATGACAACGGAGTATATCAATATCATTATTATAGGTTCGCCGATTCTAGATACAACATTTCAGGCACGAATTCTTCTGTATACATAGACTCTGGTATTAATTATTCGGTAGTATTGTATGTTGTAGGAAATTCAAATTCTAGTACAGCTATTTTGAATTCGAATCCTACTGATGCGATCGTTATGAACCGAGTGGCGAGAGTAAATGATACATCTATTACATCAATGGATGGCATGTTGTCATGGGCAGGAGTGGACGGAGCTGTGTCATACGAAGTGGTGATGACTAGCGGAGACAATACTTATACCTTCACGACTAGCGACACATTGATAGATTTTGAAACAACTTTGTCTGACGACAGTGAGCGTATACTAGCAGGCGATTACAACATAGAGATCAGAGCGGTAGGTGACACAATGATCACAGCAAGGAACACTGTATCTACAAATACATTCACAAAGTTGGCGATGGTCGCAAATATTCGAATAGATGAGACCAACCCTGCAGCTATGACCTGGGATGTGGTGGATGGTGCACAAGGTTACATTGTCACCTTCAATTATACTAATTCGGCAGGGGATCCTTTGGTTGTTGAACAACAAATTGAAGGAGAGTCTAACAATTCATGTGTAGCTCCTGTAGGTATGACTGGACAATATTCTGTAACAGTGCAGGCAATTGGTGTCGGATATGGATACGTATTCAATGGCGATTCTGCTACATTTGTGAGTTCAAAAGATAGACCAAACGCAGTCGGTGCTGTGATGTTTGACGATACAAATTATAGATACTACTGGCAGACGGCAGACGACTTTGGTGAAACTGACATCTTGAGAATCTCATATAACTTTAGACCATATATTCGCTCTGAAGCAGGAAATGTGGTGCTATCCAGCACGGCGACTATGGTCACAGTCAATATTAGATACAATCAGTCAGGGGCTTACTTCATAGAAGATGGAGTTAGATATTACTTCTATGCACCTACAGAGATGGGTATGATTACAGACTTTGTCGTGCAAGTGGAACGTGAAGGAAGCATGTACTCAGACGCAAGCAGTGGAGATGATCTAAACTTCAATTTGTTCAGTTATGGTGCAGGTACTGAAGATAATCCGTATAGATTAGATAGTGCAGATGAATTGTTCAATATCGGCAGGTTCAACAGCGCTTATTATGAGTTGATATCAGCAATAGACTTATCTGGTTCGAACATCGCTAGTAGAATAGAGACAAATGGGTATATTATATGTGATGAGTTCTATGGTTATATTGATGGTGGCGGTTATTCAATACATGGTTTGAACACAATCAATGTAAATGGCGTCAGCAGTTTGGCATTGTTCAATAGTATCAATGGTGCCACAATCAAGAATTTGATTATAGGAGCATCAACAGAAGAAATAATTATATCAAATACATTTGCCAACAACACTCAAGATGTGTTAAAATTAGGTCTAGTAGCAATCAATTCAACTAATTCCACAATAGAGGATTTGACGGTATACAATCTGACGTTCATCATCGCGGGCAATGGTACATTACAAGGTGACGTCTACATTGGTGGATTGTTCGCTAATACGATTTCGACCACAATATCCGGATGTTTGCTAGTAGACGTGGATGTTCAGTTCAATGCTGACTTCTCGACAGGAGGCTCGTATATTGGTGGTGTGGTTGCGAATGCAGAGTCGACGACTATCACATCTTCATCTAGCAGGAATTCACAGATAAACTTCACACTATCTCAAGGCGTAACTAATAGGAGATTTACTTATATCGGTGGAGCTGTAGGATATATGAATGGCGAAGATGCTAGGACGAGCGGTGTGTACGATGCAGTTGTCAACATGAACATCACTAACATTTATTCAGCATACATAGGCGGAATTGTAGGATTTGCTAACAAGATAACTATTGATGGTTGTACATCGACAGGGACAGCCACACATCAGGGCTTGAATGTGGACACTAATATGGGCGGAATAGTCGGTACCGGACAGAGCGTCATCATCAACGAAGCACAAGTGACTATGGAATTCAATATTCAAATAGTCAATGCGACAAAATCAATCAACATTGGCGCAGTGGCAGGTGCCTTGAGGACAGCAAGTACTGGGAATGTGAATTGTCAAGTAACTGATTGCGGTATAGGCTATGCGTTTATTGAACAGACCACGCTCACTCAGACGGGTGTAAATCAAATAGGTATATATGGAACAAGCACACAAACTAATATAACTGTATCTGGCTGTTATGAAATTTAAAAGGGGAGAAAATGAATTACAGTGATGAAATATTGGAAAACAAATCGTTTAACTTTTTCAAACAACTGATGTATAATATAGTTGTAGCAATTTGTATCATGCTGGCTGTTTGTCTGATTTTGGTATATGGCTTCAAGTTTAGACCATACAATGTATTGTCAAACAGTCAGGCTCCCTATTTCACAGCTGGGGATATGGTCATTGTAAAGGCACAAGATAGTTACGAGTTGGGAGATATCATTAAATTTGATCATAATGGCACCCCTACGACTCATAGATTGGTGGCTATCAAAGAATATCAAGGCACGACCTATTATATCTGCCATGGAGACAATAATCAAAATACAGACGGCTCGTATGATCATATTGGAGATTATCAGTGGGAGATAGACAGGCTAGCAGATATGACTTATGAAGAAATCTTGAACGGAAAAGATGAGAGCGGTCACAAATTAGTCAACCATGTTCAAATCGTTACAGAAGCAGATATTGAAGGCAAAGTGGTCGCTACATTGAACAATTGGGGAAGCTATTTTAGTTTCATCAATGACCATAAATTGTTGATCATTGCAATAATTCTATCCATTTGGTGCGTTAGCGCCACAGTTCAAAACGAATTTGATGTTCGTAGGACAAGGAGGTTGTTTTTATAGATGAGGGCAAAAACTAAGAAAAATTGGTTCTCAATTATAGCTGCCATTTTGGCGGTGGTTTTTGCATGTACTATGGGAATAACTTATGCAGCTCAGATAGTCAATATGTCGCTGGGGAGTAATAGTTATAATACGACAGCTTATGCAGCTAAACAATCGTATGTCGTGATCAATGACACAGAAAAAACTCCTATACCTTTTGGTACAGGTGCACGCAATTATGAAGTGGCTATTCAATATTCATTCAGTTACTCTTTTGATATCAGGATTAAATATAGTCTATCTTGGTCAAGCGGAGCAGATACTTCGAATGTAATATTAAATTATGCTAATAGAAATAACTTCATAGTGGACAATGAATACATCTATTATACCGAGACAATCCCAGCGGGGACGGACACATTGACAGTATTTACTGGGGTAAGTTTCACAGACACGACGGATACCACATATGAAGGTGATTCGTTGACAATAAACATCGATGAAGTGAAAATCAGGAAATCGACTTCGACTTATACAACTTCACATGATTTGTATGTGGATAGTGTGGCAGGAGACGCCTGGATTCAATATAAGAATAGGTCATCACTATCTGGCGCTCATGTGATTGTATATAATTCACGTTATAATTTGAGTCACGGAGTCTCTCATCCGGGGGTAGAATCAGCATATCAAAAGGTGATGACAGGTTCTACTGTCTCCAGCGCCAATTGGGCAGGTGGAAACAAGGCATATGCCGGAGTCGGAATGTATATTATAAATGGCTCCTCACCTATAACTTTGAAAGTTAGCGTTCTTGGCGCTTGGCGTACAGAAAATGGTGGTTCTGCGACGGTTAACGACAATAACATATTGTTCAATTATTCTTCAGGTTGGGTGTTTAAAAATAAGTTGGCGGACAATACCTTTGAGGTATACACTTACAATTTAATCATTCCTGAAAATACTGCACTATATATCAATATTTTGGATAGTGTAGAGATAATCAGTCGTGGTAACTTAGCTCAATCTGATTACAGCAATCACAAATTAATTATTACAGAAGTCAACATCAATGATGTAGCATTTAATACATTTTCGACTTCTGAAAACGAAACAAATATTCTCGTAGGCAACATTGTCAATACAACTGATGTAGTAACGGTAGGGACATATGATCCAAGCACCCATAATGTCGTAAGTGTCGTCAATACGTCATTATATCAAGCAGGACTATATGATATCACTTTGGGTGGTGGTGGTCGGCAGACCTTTGACACTAACGTCAGTATCACTAACAATACAGCTAATAAAATTCGTGTCAGCGTAAGTTTCACCTTAAGATATTATATTTCTAACGCGAAGACATCTATCATTGGAGATCAAATTTCGGGCGATGCTGGGAGCTTCGATAATCCAACGCTATGGTATAGGGATACAGGCACCACAACATCTTCAACAGATTTTACAGCAAACGCGATCAACCTTACCAGTTATATTGCGCCATACTCTACAGTTAATGTGTTGGAACAATTCGTGGTAAATGACGCACTTAGGAATACTATCATATCTAATTATGGGACCTATGATTTTTGGGTGGTACTAGTACCTGAAATCGAGATAGACAATTCGAATGACACGTCGACCTCTACAGCACTTTCAGTAGAGACAAGCGCGATTGTCAGTGGAAGTAATACTATACTTACATTCAGTGTGAAAAATTATAGTATGGAAGCGATTACTGGGATTTCCGCAGAATTAGTGGCAAATAGAAATGTAGCAAATTATGCATCAACCAGCGCACAGCCAGATGATTGGGCTTCTAGTTATTGGAGATATTATTATTACGATACAGCGTCTGGGACATACAAGCAAAACACAAATAGCGCATGGAATCCACAACTGCAATATTATATTTTGTCATATTCGAGAGAATTGATTTCACTCACTAATGCGACACTATATAATGGTTTTACATTGTCAACAACAGGAACACCATCATCGGGTAGTGGGTATCAATTTGCAGCTGCAGATTTGACGATACAACCTAATGAGACTGTCAAAATTGCTTCAGTAACAATCTCTACAAATGGGTATCTAACATTCAATAGTACCGCAGTGGGCAGTTCTAGTGCAGTTAGCACATCAATAAATATAATAGATGAAGGCACCAGTGGCGCGTATATAATAAATAATTCTACCTCATCATATTATGTCAGATTTACAGGTAACATGGAGACAAGTTCAGTCCCTAATGTCGTGACAATTGATGGATATAACTATTATATTGGCATAGTTAGACCAGGCCAAGTAGTGAAAATCCCTATGACTACATCGTCTAGCGTCAAGCTTGAAACGATATTAGACACAGGGGAATATTCAGCTTCGACGCTAAATAGCTGGGGGACACAAGTACAACAAATATTTGATGAATATTTTAATTAAAGAAGGGAAAGGATATGAAGATTAAGAACAAGGAGATTAAAATAGTTGGACTACTCGTCGTATTGGCGCTAATCTTTTTGTTCGCTTTCAATGTCACATATTCATATTTTACATCATCGCATCAGGTTACTGGAGATATAACTTTCTCAAACTTAAATGTGCGATTTGCTTATACAACTGTCAGCAGCCCAAATTCGCCAATAGTGGTAAATGATGATACTTTGTCCGTTCGACCAAGTGATTCTAGTGGCACAATCGCGAGAGGTACGACTTTTGAATTGGCATTGGCAGATGGTACAGATTTGGAATATTTAGCGTTCAATGCGTCTAATGATTCTTGTAGCAGTTATATACGATTTAGAATTAATGCGTACAAGGTGGTAGATGGCAACATTGATAATACTGTAAATTTCGGTCAATATTTCAAAATTGAAAGTAACGTATTTACTACTAGTTTGAAGACTGTAGGTAGCGTTACAAATACCATTTATTATATGAACAATACTATAAGTGCAGGTCAAAATATGATTTTCGCGACAGGTATAACCTTGCTTGAGACTGCGCCGGTAGAGTTATTGAATTCACAGGTTCGTTTATATATTGAATTTGAAGCAGTGCAAAGTGCTAATCAAGCATATTTAGCTGTGTTTAATGATGGCTGGGGATATTCAGCAAATTGGAGTTAAAATTGAAAAGAATTAAGGTCGTATCTTCATTAAATGTTTTGACAGTATTAGTGATACTGGTAGGTCTTTTACTCGCTTTTGTCGGAGTCACTAGTGCGTGGTTTACATCAGGACAGGGACTGCAAATCGAATGTATTGTCAACATTGGGCAGATGAATTTGTCGGTATATCAAGTGATGGATAGCGGAGATGAAATATTAATCAGAACATTTAATGAAAATGAGACTTCGACTACTCCTAGTTATGTTGATATAACCAATGGAGCTGGGACGAAAGAAATAATTCCAGATGTGCAAAACTCACTGACATTAAAATTGGTCAATAATGACGCAGGTACTCAATCAGTATATTTGAGATACAAGATAGAATTCTATGTCAGCAATTATAATTCGGACGACATTTTACTTGATAGCAATATTTCAGGGTTTATAGCACCTACAGAGACTAGCAATGGTTTCGTGTATTCGAATGGATATTATTACTATCAAAATGCTAGTGGTGAAAATCAAATTTTTGACTTAAATGAAGACGTCAATTTGATGACATCATTTACAATTAGTTATTCGAATTTTGAATTTGATGGTGAATATCCTACTATCAGTGGAAATAATTTTAAAATGATTATAACTATTGAGGGGTTTGATGTAGATCCAGGAGTCTAATAAAAGGAGGTAGTTTATGAGAAAAGATTTTAACGATATGACAAAAAGTGATTTGCCATTTGATACATATATGGACTATAAAATAGAACGTTATAAGCAATCAAACCAAGCTACCGAAGACTCAAAACATAAATCAAAAATTAAAAAGTATTCAAAATCTAAAACAAATAATGTAGAAAAGAAAAGAGATACTAGTGTGCCACAGCCACAATCTCAAACAAATAACAATAATTCTGAAAATGATTCCAAGGAATCAAAAACTCGTATAAAGTCCAGTATAATGGATTTGGAAGATCTAGAAGAATTAAATGAACAGAATATAAAAGCATATAGATTTAGGTCTAGGCGTAATCGAGCGATAATAATAGTTTTAGTTGTTTTATTGATAATAGCCATCGCTAGCATTTCAATTTACGCTGCTACTATATACTTAAATAATAATTGCTTTCTTTATGCTCATGGAGATTGTGAGGCGACATATATAGTTGACGGACAAGAATTGTCTAGGTTCAGGACTCCATCAAATCTGCAAGGTAATAGAGTTTTGGAGATAGATACGTATGCAAGATTAGAAAGCGAGGGACAGTATAATGTTCGTTTTACAGTGCTCGTTTATCAAGGGGAAGAATTATTAAACAACATATTGATATATGAACCAAATAGGGACGATTTTTATTTAGGCAATGATAATTATTATCATAGCAAAGTTCCTGTAGATGGGAATACAACTGTACATTTGTTTGAAGGTGTCATTTTAGATTATGAATATGAAAACACTTTAAATGTAGATAATTTTAAAATGGAAGTGCACACTTATTTTGAAAGAGTATAAAGCCCGCGTGGCTTTATATTTTTATTGCTTTTTTGCCTGTGGTGTGCTAAAATACTCATGAGGCTAATATGTTAGAATTAAAAAATATAAGTTACAGTGTGGTTGAACGAGATAATGTTAAGACCATTTTAAATGATATATCTTGCGTGTTTGATGACTATTCTATCACGGCAATTACTGGGCATAACGGAAGTGGGAAATCTACTTTGACGAAAATTATCATGGGGATAATTCAGCCCACGCAAGGGAAAATTTATTTTAATAATATAGATATTACAGATATGCCGATCGATGAGCGTGCCAAATTGGGTATCAATTATGCTTTTCAACAACCTATCACTTTTAAGGGTATAACTGTAAAAGATTTGATAGATATGGCATCTAATTCTGAAAACTCTGTATCTAATGCTTGTGATTATCTATCAAGAGTGGGCATTTGCGCAAAAGATTATATCAATAGAGATTTTGACAAGACACTCTCAGGTGGGGAGCAAAAACGTATTGAACTAGCATTGGCACTTGCAAAGAAAGGCAAGTGTATAATTTTTGACGAGCCAGAGGCAGGTATCGATCTATGGAGTTTTGATAGATTGAGCGAAATATTTGATAAGGACAAACTGTATATCATCGTCAGCCATCAAGAGCGTCTTTTGAAACGTGCTGACAAAATTATGGTGTTAGAGAATGGTCGTTTGGTTACTTATGACACGGCGGGAAAAGTTTTAAATGAATTGAATAAAATGAAATGTAGAAAAAATATCGGAGGGATTGATGAAATTAGATAATATATCTAGACAACTTTTGGAAAAAATTGCTAACCTTCATGAAATACCAAGCGGTGCTGTCTCTTTTAGAAAAGATGGCAAAAGTCAAGTGATGCGATCAACAAAGAATATAGAGATATTCCCGAAAGAAGACAAATCAGGTATAGATATAGTTATTCATTCTAGTTGCAAAGGTGAGGCGTGCCATATTCCTGTTATTGTGAGTGAAAATGGACTTTTTGATTTGGCGTATAACGATTTTTACATAGAAGAAGGGGCACAGGTGACGATTGTGGCGGGATGTGGCGTCCACTCTACAGACAAAAGCGGACATGACGGAATTCATACTTTTCACTTAGGGAAAAATGCGGTGGTAAATTATATAGAAAATCATCTTGCTATAGGCACGGGCAAGGGTAAAGTGATGAATCCAACGACAATAATTAAAATGGAGCAGGGTAGTCAGATGACTATGACGACTACACAGATTGGTGGAGTGGATTATTCGAATAGGATCACTAAAGCGATATTAAAAAAAGATGCAGTTTTGAATATCAATGAAAAAATTATGACGTCCGGCTTTAATGTTGCCAAAACTGACTTTAAAGTCATCCTTCAAGGGGAAAACAGTAAGTGCGACATCGTGTCTAGAAGTGTGGCACGAGGAGAGAGTGAACAGATATTTAAATCGAACATAGTTGGTAAGAATCTGTGCTTTGGACATGTGGAATGTGATGGTATTCTTTTGGATGCCGCAAGGATAGATTCAATACCAAGAGTAAGTGCCGTAAATAATCAAGCGTCATTGTCTCATGAGGCGGCGATAGGGAGAATCGCAGGCGAGCAGATTGTCAAGTTGATGACCTTGGGCTTAACTAAGGAAGAAGCAGAAAGAAAAATTATAGAAGGGTTTTTGAAATAGGCATCTTGCCTATTTTTTATATTGACATTGATGAAAACTTATGGTAGATTATTGTCAATATTTTGTGTGAATGCAAAATAAATATAAGGTAAATATGACTAATTTAATTGAAAATATTATTTCAACAAACGGAGAATGGGAGGAGAAATATAATCAAATATATGATTATTATCTTTCCAATTATTTTTCTATTTATGGTTTAGAAAAATTTAATAATGAATTATACGAATGGCTGATGAGACAAAAGAAAAATAAAAATTTAACAGAAAATCAAAAAAATAAAATAAATAAATTGCAAAATAATTATAAAAATTATGTTTTTGCAAAAAATTATGCTAAAATATTGAAATTTATCAAGAAGGGCTATAATTTAACACAGTTGAGGAAAATGGATGGAAATCTATTCGCTTGGTATAGAAATATCCTAATCAAATATGACGAATTGGATGACGACAAAAAACAAAAACTGAGTTATGCTAAGGCAAAACTGCAATATAATGGCGATAATTATAGGCTGAGGCAAAATTTGCAGTTGCTGGATCAATATCTCGAAGAGCATGGCAGTTTGGAGAATTTACTTATTGAGAATCCAGAGCTGTATTATTATCTGCAAGGGAAAAAACAGACGATTAAACATTCTGATATAAAAGATGCTAAATTAAAAAAAGTTTTATTAACATTTATAAAATCTTATGAGCAAAGTATAGTCGCGGAAAAAGAAAAATTTTTCGAAGAAAACGCACAAGAAATTTTGTCTTTATTAGCACAAGGCGAGACTCTTAAGTCTATATCAAAAAAGAAAAATAAACTCATAGTATGGTTCTATAGGTGTAAAAAAAGGACGAATTTATCCGCCCATCAAAGAGATATTTTGGATAAGATTTCTAATTATCCAAGAGTGACTAATAGTTTAGTTCAAAGAGCTTGCGACCGAAAGTGGCTTCGCTCTTATAACAGAGTGAAAGCATATTATGAAGAGCACAATTTTTCATTAACTGATTTATATAGAAATGATCCATATCTGTATAAATGGTGGCTTAGGAATAGGAATACTCCAGATGCCAATCGAAAAGTTTTGATGGATAAATTTCAATCGATAAAAGATAAAAATTGGGATGATATGTTTGATAGAGTAAAATACAAATTGACCCAAAATATTGAATTAGATAGCAAAGAAAAGTTGTGGTTAAAATATCAAAAAGGACGCAAGATAAAGCTGTCTAATCAACAAAAAGAAAAATTAGAAGAAATCCATATATAGATAAAAATATTAAAAAATATATTATTGTTTTTAAAGAATTAGCAAAAATTAATAAAAAAATAAAAATTTATTAAAAATTAATTAAATTTTAAAAATTTTAATAAAAAATATAGGTAAGATTATTTTACCTATATTTTATTTTATATTTTTATCTTAATTTAATATGCAATTCTCTCAATTGAGTTTCGCCCACTTCAATAGGCCCGCACATCAACAAGTCTTGCGCTTTGCTGTTCATTGGGAACGGTACGACGTCACGAATGTTTGTAATCCCCAGCATGAGCATCATCAACCTTTCAAAACCTGGAGCGACTCCTGCATGTGGTGGAGCGCCATAAGTGAACGCTGTATATAGTGCGCCGAAGCGTTTTTCAACTTCTTCTTTGCCGTATCCCACGATTTCGAATAGTTTGACCATAGTGTCCGTGTCTGTATTTCTGACAGCGCCAGAAGCACATTCGTATCCATTTGCGACCAAGTCATATTGATATGCTACAACGTCTAATGGATTCATCTCAGTCAATGCTTTCATGCCACCTTTTGGCATATTGAACGGGTTGTGACAAAATTCAATTTTCCCTTCGTCACTAAGTTCGAACATAGGGAAGTCTACGATCCAACAAAATTCAATTCTAGATTTATCTATGATGTCAAGTTTTTCACCAACTTGAGTGCGCAGTAGTCCAGCTAGTTTATAGCATTTCTTTTTGTTTGCATCTGCGATGACAAATATGTCATCACCTATCTTTGCATTAGTGGCAGCGATTAACTCTTTGCATTCGTTTTCTGTGATGAATTTAACAATAGGGCCTTTTAGAGTCCCGTCTTCTTGCACTCTGACCCAAGCGAGCCCCTCTGCACCTTGTTCTATCAGATATGCTTGAAGTTTATCATAGAAACTTCTAGGTTGAGCGCCTGCGTTGATTGAAAATCCTTCAATAGTTTTATCTTTAAATCCAACAAAAGTAGTATTTTTGAATACATCATGCAAATCAGTCATGACAATAGGATTTCTCAAATCAGGCTTGTCTGTTCCATATTTTATCATGGCATCTTTGAAAGGAATACATTGGAAAGGCCCCTTGTTGAATGGAAATTTGCTAAATTTTGAAAATATCCTATCAATCAAATTTTCCACGACTTTGTGGACATCTTCTTGAGTGGCGAAGCTCATTTCACAGTCAATTTGATAAAAGTCGCCGGCGAGTCTGTCTGCGCGTGGGTCCTCATCTCTAAAGCATGGTGCGATTTGGAAGTATTTGTCTAATCCGCCACACATCAAAAGTTGTTTGAATTGTTGTGGAGCTTGAGGTAGGGCATAGAATTTACCTTTGTGCACACGGCTAGGTACGAGATAGTCTCTTGCTCCTTCTGGGCTAGGGACTGTAAGTATTGGAGTGTTCACTTCAACAAAACCCATTTCACGCATACAACTGCGCACTTCATATGAAAGATCCGCACGCATCTTGATTATTTCTTGCATCTTTTCGTTTCTCAAATCGAGGTATCTGTGTCTCAAGCGCAACTCTTCATTCACTTTCATACTATCTTCCACTTCAAAAGGAAGTATGTTGCGAGCTTTTGAAAGAACGTGCAATTGTTCTATTTCCACTTCAATTTTACCTGATTTCATCTTTGGATTGAAGTTGTATTCATCACGCATTACGACTTTACCTTTTATGCTGATGACGCTTTCTCTAGTTAGAGAGGTGAGAAGACTGTCATCGTGAGTGGTGAGCTGCACCAGTCCATATTTGTCTCTAAGGTCGATAAAGACGATGCCGCCATGATCTCGCATGGTGTTTACCCAACCTGCGAGTTCTATAGTCTGCCCGACATTTTTTTCGTCTACTTCGCCACAAGTCATTGTTCTATACATAATTTTCTCCTATTTATTTACTATTTCTTTAATTTTTGCCATAACGTCACCTGCGTTAGCTTTGCCTTTTGTCTCTTTCATTACCTGACCTACTAAATAATTTAGAATTTTAGGGTCGTTTTCAGTCAAGTATTGTTGCACGACAGTGGCATTATTATCTACCACATTTTTTATTATATTGTCAAGTGCGTTATTGTCAATATCAATTATGAGATTTAATCTTTTTGCTTCTTGCTCTGCGTGCAGTTGTGTCCCCCAGATTTTTGACAGGACATCCTTTGCGCTCAATCTGTTGATTTTTTTGTCATCAACATTTTTCATAAGCCAGACTAAGTCCGTTTTATCGATGAGGATAGGGCCGGCACCCGTTTCAGTTTTGATCCTAGCCATGATCTCGGTGGTGATCCAGTTGCATACAGTCTTTGGCTGTCTATATAATTCTACACATTCGTTATAATAATCACTGACATGTTTGAACTGAAGCAAAACATCAGCGTCATATTCGCTCAAACCATATTCTTCTGTATATATCTTTTTCAATTCGTCAGGAAGTCTTGGCATAGTTGACTTTATTTTATCGATTTCAGCTTCACTTATGTTGACAGCGAGTAGGTCAGGGTCAGGGAAATATCTATAATCTTGACTGTTTTCCTTGGTCCTTAATGTGAAATTGATGCCCTTGTCATCATCCCATTTTCTTGTCTCTTGTTCAACTTTCCCGCCGTCATCCAATATGTCCTTTTGGCGTTCTATTTCGTATTGTATGGCACGGTAAACTGATTTGAATCCCATGATGTTTTTCATTTCAACTTTTGTGCCGTAGATTGGACTGCCTTTTGGCTTTAATGAGACATTTACGTCCGCTCTCATCTGACCCTTTTCAATCAGGCAATCAGCGACACCAGCGTAGATGTATATTTGTCTCAATTTTTCAAGGAATTCTATCGCTTCGTCAGCTGTCTCGATATGCGGTTCTTGCAGGGCATCCGTCACTAATTCTATCAACGGAACGCCGCCCCTGTTGTAGTCTATTAAGGTATTTCCGTCATTGCTGTGGACCAATTTTCCAGCGTCCTCTTCTAGATGGATACGATCTATAGGAATGTCCTTTTCTCCCACTCGCAAATGACCTTTTATGCAAATTGGTTTCACCAGTTGTGAGATCTGATATGCTTTTGCTAGATCTGGATAAAAGTAATTTTTTCTCTCAAATACAGCTGTACGGTTAATGTCAAAACCCAATGCTAGTCCCGCTCTGATAGTCTGTTCAACCGCTTTTTTGTTCAAAACAGGCAGGGCGCCAGGTAGTCCAATACAGACAGGGCAGCAATTTGTGTTCGGTTCCACGCCACTTTCATTTTTGCACGAGCAAAAACATTTTGTGTTTGTCTTTAATTCAGCATGTACTTCCAATCCGATAACAACGTCATATTCCATTATTTTATCTCCTTATTGCTCTCAATGAATTTGGCGAGGTGATACAATCTCTTTTCCATAAAGTGTGGGGCAAGTAATTGCATACCAATTGGCAAACCTGTGCTACCCGATCCAAACGGAATGGATATAGAAGGTAGTCCGGTGATGTTTGCGCTGACGGTGAAGATGTCTTCTTTATACGCGTCTACAGGGTCAGTTTTAGATCCCAGTTTGTAAGCTTCACCTTTGGTGGTCGGCATCAGTATAATATCACAATTTTTGAACGCTGATAAAAATTCATCCCGCAATTTAGCTTGCAATGAGCGTGCTTTGTTGTAATATGCGTCGAAATAACCGCTTGACAAAACATAATTTCCGAGCATGATACGGCGTTTGACTTCATCGCCAAAGCCCTCGGTCCTTGAAAATTTGTATATTTCATCTATATTTTTTGCTTTTTCACTTCTTCTAGAATATTTTACACCATCAAAACGGGCGAGATTACTAGTAGCTTCCGCTGGTGCAATGATGTAATATACTGGCAACACGAGCTCCATATTGTTTATGTCTAGATTCACAATTTCTGCACCACTATCGATCAAAAATTGTTTAGCTAAATTATAATTTTTCTCGCTCTCTAGGCCTTTTAGCATGTCTTCAACGGAATTTATGACGCCTACTTTTAGCCCTGAGATTGAATTTTTATAGTCTTTCAAATATTCTACTTTTGGTTCATTTTCTGAAGTCTCATCATTTTTATCTTGTCCGGACAAGATTTCTAGGAGTAGGGCATTGTCTTCAACGTTTTTAGTAATAGGACCCACTTGGTCAAGTGAGCTAGCAAATGCGATAACCCCATAACGAGAAACTCGACCATATGCCGGCTTTATCCCTACGACTCCACAATATGAACTTGGCTGTCTAATAGATCCACCCGTGTCCGTCCCGAGAGCTGCTGCGCACAAATTTGCAGCTACTGCAGCGGCACTTCCTCCAGATGACCCGCCTGGGACACGACTGTTGTCGTGTGGATTTAACGTCTTGCCATAGAAACTAGTCTCTGTACCGCTGCCCATGGCGAATTCGTCCATATTTGTCCGTCCTAAAAGTATAGCTCCTTCATCTATCAATTTTTGAGCGACAGTTGAAGTGTATTCAGCTATATAATCTTTCAAAAACAGCGATCCTGCGCTACAATGTTTACCTTTTATCAAAATGTTGTCTTTGACAAGGATGGGCACGCCCGCTAATTTGCCTCTATAGCCATTCTTTATCCTTTCATCCATCTGTTTTGCGGTGTCTATTGCGTCGTCAAAGATTTCGATGACGGCGTTAATATTGCTTTTTTTGATTTCATCGACATACGCTTTGGTGATTTGCTCGCTAGTGAGTTCTCCCGAAAATATTTTTTCTCTTATATCTATCACGCCTAATTCTATCATATATACTCCTTAATCCATAATCCTAGGGACAGCGAAACAGCCTTTCCTCTTCATCGGAGCGTTAGATATCACTTCTTCTTGACTCAAGCCTTGTTTAGGTTCATCTTCCCTCAAGTCTTTCATGTCCATAGATTTTATAAATGATTTGTTTTCGCAGTCGGCATTTTGAATTTGGGATGCAAAATCAATCATGGAATTGATGTCTTTCAAAATTTTTTCTCTAGCTGTATCCGTAAATTCTAGACGAGACAAATCCTCTAAATGTTTTAATTCTTCTAAAGAAATCATATTTACTCCTAAATAAAAACATCAAGGTGTGCACCTTGATTGTTCTGTAGCAAAAGGTACACACAAAACTTGTGTTTAAAAATTATTATCATTGATGTTTGCTACAATTAACATACATCTTATTATTACATAAATTTATAATAAAGTCAACAAAATCAATTTATATAACAAGTATAATATTTTATATAATTATGATGACATTGCAAGTTGTTAGTGCTAGTTTAACTACTTTTTCTCTTATCGTACTATAATGTAAAAAGGCGAGTTAATGTTTTACTGCGGATTAGAAAAATTAACATATACAATAAATAAAATTTTTATAAATTTATTTTTTATATCTTTACAATTATTTTAAAATATTGATTGAAAAAATATAAAAAACTATAAAATATTGAGAAAAAACACATTAAAAATTGAAAATAATTGTGTTTTTTATAAATTTTTAAAAAAAAGACACATCATTTGTGTCTTTTCATCAAGCACCATAATAATAATCGTGCTCTTCATCTTCCGTAATTTCTTTTTTCAATGCTTGATATTTTTGTTTTGTTGATTCGCCACCGTGGATGTGTTTTACGCTAAAATTTTCTTCCATCAATTTTTTCACATCCAAAAATAGTTGATAATTTATATATTTTAATTTTGTGCTCAAATCATGATGTACTGTGCTCTTTGGAATTCCAAACGCTTTTGCCGTTGCACGTATCGTGGTGTGATTTTCTAAAATGTAGTATGCCAGTTTAATAGTGCGGTCGTCTAAGTCATTATAATTCATATTTTGCTCCTTAAATTAACCTATTTAGGCAACGGACAAAATATGTCAAAAAATAAAAAAAATCGACATAATTCATGTCAGATTTTTATTTTAACTTGTCTAGTAGATTATAACTTTCGCTAGATAATATGGCGTGTTCTATGCGTTTTTTTGAAAGCGGAATTTCTTTTTCTAGTCTAGCTACTAATTCCTTGATTTCTTTTCGCTTGCTGTTGTCGTTGGCAGGGCATTTACTTTTCAATATAGGCATATCTTTGCTGGCGTGTATGATCCTTGATTCTTCAGTCAAATATAGCGGTCTAATCAGAGTTATATTAGTTTTTGACATATAGGATATAGGCAGCATTGTGGACAAGCGACCTTCGTAAAATAGCGACATAAAGAAAGTAGTGACCACATCTTGCAAATGGTGCGCTAGCGCAAGTTTGTTGCAGCCCAATCTGTTGCATACAGAGTTTAGAGCTCCACGGCGCATTTTGGCACATAGCGAACAAGGGTTGCTCTCTTTCCTGATGTCAAACACTATATGTTTAATATCAGTCTTTTCTATATATAATTCCACATTGATTTCGTCGCAAAATTTTTTTAGGTTTGAATAATCAACTTCGCCAGAATATATGTCAATGGTCACTGCCACAATATCAAATTCGTATAGTCCAAATTTCTTGAAATCGCTTAAAGCTTTGAGCAGTACTAGACTATCTTTCCCGCCTGAAACGCCGACGGCGATTTTGTCTCCGTCTTGGATTAGTCTATATTTTTCGATAGCTTTCCGCATAGTGCTCAAAACTTTTTGCATTTGATCTCCTTAAAAATTTTTATAATTATATCAAAAAATCATAAAAATTCAATAAAATTATCAAAAATTTACCATTTTTTCGAAAAGATTAAATTTTTTTAATTGTATATCTTTTTTTACACAAAAAATTTTAGTAAAATTTATTTTATTTCAAAATAATTGTTTTTTCGCCAATTATTTGACTTATCGCGTGATATTTTTATATAATTAAATTAATAATATTTGCAGAATAGAACAAATTAAAGTGAGGGGATATGAAAAAAGTATTTAGCGTGATTACAGCATTATTCTTATTCGTCATGTGCGGAGTGCTTTCAGCATGTGGTGGAAGATATGATGATCTAGAATTCAATATCACTTATGCATATAGCGAAGATGCTAGTGAATGGTACGATGGTAACCATGGTATTTTTGCAAATTATGGTGGGGTAAATGATATGCTTCAGATTGACGAAGAATCTGGGGTTGGGTCAATCTTTATAAAAGTGGAAATCAAAAATGTGAAGGCTAAATACATTGACGACATTATAGTGACTAAAACAGGCGACAGCAATGGGTTAAATTTCTCTTCTGCTACAGTTGGACAAAATCAAGTCTTTAGGCTAGACATCACAGGGAATGTGCAGACAGGATTAAGATCTTATGAAACGAATTCGGGTAGACAAGTTTCGATTGATCTAAATGTGTACAGAAGTTTGACTAGCATTGAAGTCGATACATCTATCAAACCAGCAGTCGCTGTTGGCGGGATGTTGAACTTGTTAAATATATCAAATCTTACATATTTACCTTTAGGGCAGACCAATCAGACGGGCGTGAGTTATCAAGTAATGTCAATTGGCTATTATGCTGATGTGAATCAAGAGAGAGCGTACGTTGAGAGTCAAAATCAAACATATGCGCAAAGGTATATAACAATTGGCGATGGCGGAGTTTTGCAGTTGAGTCAAGATTTCACAGTGCGTGCACAGGAATATGTGGCAAAGATTAGGGCAACGTCATTATTTAATGAGAATATCTATGCTGACTTTGATGTCTACTTGGTGGACACTCAGGAATACACGCCAGTTGTGTACTATACCAATGATATAAACTCGGAATACATAAATGAGGTCGTTACATTATATAGAGATTCAGTATATGCGAGCACAGAATTCACAGTGGATTTGACAGACTTCAATTCAATCTATAAAAATGATGTGATGACCAATGCGGATCCAATCTCATACAATGTCGCAATATATATTGATGGGATCAAATATGATCTTTCTCAAATGAGCGAAGGTTATAATGGTTTGATTGTGCAGGCAATAGATGACTTGCACTATAGAGTCATTGCCACTAACAATACCATTGCAAGCAACACACTTACTTTTGCTCTAGAGATAGAAGGGTTGTTGTTCAACTCGACCGGGGTCCCTGTATACGAAAAGACTATAGATATTATCAAAAGTGTCCTGCCTAGCAACATTTCCATCAATGATGAGATCCCAGAGAACGGCACGGCGCAAGGGATCATCTATGGGACGACGAGCTCTACATACGCAGGGCTAGAATTAAGGTTGTTGACCATCCCTACCGATGCCAATACGAATGACTATATTTATATAGAAGCAAACAGCAATGTTATTGTCTCCGGGGTCAGTCTAGAGAATTTAGGCAACAATCAATATAGAGTGAGAAGCGGAGAGACTTTATATTTGCGCTTGAGTCAAAATGCTTCAGCGTCACAACTGATTTATATCAGGGCGCAGTCTACTCCTGATAGATTCGAGAACTCGGATGTGGCAACAGAATGGGTAGAAATTGCCTATACTATATCTAAAGTGGTGACTGCGAATAGTTTGTCCGTCTATGCGGATAGCAGTATAACGAACAATATCGATAATGGAGATCTGTATATCAATGCACATGCCAACACGAATTTTTATGTGCGAGTTGATTATAGTGGCGCGACTTTGGACACGTCTTCAATAACTATAAATTCCAACAACAGCAATATCAAGTTCTTGAACAATTCTAGCACAATCAATTTGTCAGATAGTACGGTCAGGACGATCTATGTTTCACCAACGGGGAATTATAACATTTATGAAGTTGGTATACTTGCCACTTCTTCGGTGGAAACTGGTTTAATACGCGTTTTGGCAGGAGATGATACTGTAGGTGTTGGTACAGAGTTTACAGCTAGCAGTGTATATCTAGTAAACAATGATAGGTTGATAATACAGACGACCAGCACCAATGCAAACGAGATTGACGTGGATAACGGACATGCAAATTTTGCGATTGTCAAAAATAGGAATGTAGACTTTGAAGTATTAGGATATGTATCTAATTCGTCCACTCCTATTGCTAATGCCATCACAGACATTTCGGTGGCTACTAATCTAGATTACAACACTGGCGCATTCAATACCAATGCGGTAGAATTCAACAAAATTTCCAACAACGAATTCAGCGTGATGGGTATAATAGGCTCTTACACACAAGTTTTGAACATCACTGTGCGCTACTATGCTATGGTGGACAATTTGATCACCGCAGTTGAACAAGTTTTGATGATAGAGTTAGCGGTATATGATCCGATCGCGAACATCTCAATCAATGCCACTCCTAATCAAATTGTATATATCAATCAATATTTTGAAGAGACAGCTGTTTCCAATATTTCGTTCAATTCGTACGCGTCTAACAACGCCAGCGCGTCAACAAATGTTGTGTTCAGTACGGGGGATGCGGCTACGGGCATTGGTGAAAGAGTGATAGATCACGCATCACAACTTCGCGTCATGATAGACAATATTGACGAAAGTGTCCAAGTCGTGCTGATGGATGGAGACAGTGAGATAACACTTACAAACAATACTATAATAAGTTCCCGCCTTGGAGAAGATATCCTGCAGGGAAATATTCAAGTGAGACTTCTTTCTTCTAATTCTCAATATAATGAAATCACAATAAGTTTAGTCGCCTTTAGATTTGGAGAAGAGTCAAATGTATCTACAAGTACAACGATACGATTCGCTGATTATGATCCAGCGAAAGGCATCACTATTTGGGGTGATGAAATTGTTTCTAATGGTATAGATAGTCAATATATCTATATGTCATTTATAGATGTGGCATATGGCGGTAGCGACACTGCTACGTTCAACGCGCAGGCTTATTATGACACCAACGAGTCAAACAATATGAGATTTGGCGATTTGGATTATATCCTTTATAGAGTACAGCAAAATGAAGATGGAAGCATAGCAGTTGATGAAAATAATAAAATAATATTGTCTCAAATTAGCAATGAAAGATTGAATGTCAATATAGATAATATCAATCATACAATTGCGATATCTGCGAGCAAGAGCATGGGTGGCGGGCTATTCATGCTGACCTTGGTCACAAAAGACTCATATAGTGATGAGTTGGGGACATATTCAACGAGTTATTCGATATTTATATCAATAAGTGATGGATCTATCCAGAATAGATATACAATTCAATCCGTGGATGACTTGAAAAATATCATCAATGACATGGATGCTAATTATGTCCTGAGGAACAATATAACCATTGATAGTTCTACAGATTTTTCACCAATAGGTTTGAGTGGTGAAGTTATATCGGAATTTACTGGCAGTCTCAGCGGTACGGTACAAAATCTTGCTTCTAACGGAACAAATATTTCTACATCTAGATATCAAATCACTTTGAATTTGTCTACCAGTGTGGAAGATGGTGAAAATTATTACTCAGCATTGTTTGCAAGAATTGGTGAAGGCGGGGATGTAAGTGACCTTGATATCAATGTGTCGTTTAATACTAGTGGCATAACCGCTTCAGCAGACAATGGAAGTCTAAATATAGGTGCGATAGCTGGTATAAACAACGGGACCATCTCGGGAGTAAACGTTTACATAAACTCTACGAATTCGTCTAATACAATTTTTAGTTATGATAGAATAAATGTAGACATCAATTTTGGTGGAGTAGTAGGTATAAACAATGGATATATAGATTTGACCACATCAAATGTGATCTATAGTTCTAGACTAGAAATCACATCTTCTTCATCCTCCGATCATAATATTGGTTCAGTCGCGGGGGCCAACAATGGCGAGATTATTGGTGGTTATGCTGGAAAATCTGATCTAAACAATATCAGTTATACAATAATTGTAGATATAACTATTGTAAACACAAGCACAGCACAAGTGGGCAGTAATTATTATGTTGGTGGTGTGGCTGGCGTGAATACTGGGACTATTCACAACATAATTTTAGGCGGAAGATTGTCTATCACGAATGGAATCTCTCCAAGTATAACAAACGCTTTGGGTTATATCGCGGGGGTCGCTGGGCAATCAGTTTCAAATTCTAGCGAAAGCAGTATCACATATCAAAATAGTATAGAAAATGTGGCACTATTAGGGTTGGATATCAGTGCGTTAAATTCTGGGCTGGATGTTGCAGGTGTCGTTGGCTATTCAATTGCTACGATCATCACCGAAGTGCGTTTCATGTCAGCTAATGTTACCTTCTCAAATGCACTATCTGCTAATGGTAGTTTGAGTGGGGACAATATTGTGGCTGGTATTGTTGTGTCATCGCAAAGGGATGCTTTGAACACCGCAATCATAGAAAACTTTATCACCACTAATAATGATGAGATATTCTATACTTTCAATAGTAGATCTAATAGAGTGGCAGGGCTTGTATATTCGCTAAATGGCACGAATATTGACATGTCTTTTGTCAACGCTAATATCAATGCATATGAAAATCAAACCAACGAGATATATTTGACAAGTCCAAGCAGCAATGAAAATAACACTTATTATATAGGCCGAGTAAACAATTACATTTCATTATTATCTGACTATATCAATGCTAGTCCAACAAACGGAAATCATTATTCAGTGATCTATGATGATGAAACAGTATATTTTTATCATATAGGTTGGAATGAACTGTCCATAGCGGACTACATTACACGCACTGAAGTATCGATGAGCGTGCCTTTCACAAAAACGTTGTCTGATTACATGCTCGAGCAGGAAGTGAGCGAAGAAAATTTCGATGAGTTTGTCGCTAGCGGGTTGTATATCGATACCGATGGAGTATATACAAAACTTGATGAAAGTGTGGACAACCAATTTGATGAAACACAAACTTATTTTGTATTTGATTATGAGACATGGGATCAAGACAGAGTTAGTTTATATGAAGCGGACGCTGATGGAAATCTAGCGATAACTACCGATACAGAATATGACTCATCAAAGATATATTATACTCTCACAGAAAACTATATTGATATATTGGATACCTATTTATTATATGAAGTGGATGATGTAGAACAATTAGTGGAAAACACATCTACTATAGTAAATATCAATAATACATATTATACTTTGACATCTACTAAGACTGAAGAGTGGGAGACTTTTGTCCTCGCTTGGTTGAATGATACTACAAATTGGAAAATTCAATCTGATTTGAATTATATCACATTTTATGGCTTCAATTTCTATTTCCCATATCTAGTAGCTGGCACGAATTTAGATCCTATTATGGTAATTCGACCTACTGATATCAGCGCAGATATTGATGAAGATTATGTGATCTCTATTGGCTCTGTATATATTGATGAAGAGCCTAATGTGGGGGATTATAATGTTACAAGCACGACAATTATCAACTACTATAGCAGTGTGGACAATCCATTAGATAATATCAGGCATAATACATATAATTTGATAAATACAGCGGGTGAAAACGAAGATAAAAATGGTTTGATCAACCTAGAAGTCTTACCAACAAATTCACAAGGTGGAGTGAGTTATGAGATAGTTCGTGGGTCAGCGTACGCATACATCTCAAACGGACAAATCATATTCACAGGTGTGAGTGGGAACAATCCTATAGTTGTAAGATGCTATTCAACATTCAATTCTGCTTTGGAAGAATATGTGATTTTCTATACTCAACTGGGGTTGAATGAATTAGTTTTAACTTCAAATTCGATATATGAAATAAACGAAGAAAATGCAGTATATGAATTATACACATACACTGGAGCAAACTCTGTATTGGTGAATGTGGATGCGACAAATATTAAAGACAACTTGGAATTTGCCACTATCTTTGATGCCAATATTAATCAATATGTTGAGCTAGAAGTGGTGAGAGAAAATACAAGTTCAGTCTTGGCAGTGGAAGATACAAATTCATTGAATGGTGTCATGATCAGTGTCGCTAACAATGATTTTGAGGGAGATAGAGTCAGCGAGATATTGACATTCAGACTGATGCTGAATCTGACACAATATTTTGGCGAGACTATTTATCCACAAATAGACAATCAAGACCAGATGCTAGAGTTGAAGACGACCAGTTTGCGTGTGATTGTGTACAAGTCTGCGACCGACCTAGAAATAGACGGGTCAGATTATAAAATGCAGACAAATGCAAATATGGCTTTCGATGCGAATTTATCTACCGGCTATGTTCGTGATGATGACATAGGCGGACAGGTAGATTACACTTCTTCTGATAATACCATTGTCTTGACAGAAGTGGATAAAGATAGTATTTCACTTACAATGAATGTCGTCGATGGTCAGGACGAATTAAATAGCTTGTTGGCAAATGCTAGAGTAGAAAGTATAGTAGATTTGTTTGACTATACGTTTATGTATACACCTATTCGTACAGAGGACAGGATCACGGGGTATACTTATAACATCGCTTTGAGTCTGAAGAACGAATTTGAATATAGGTATATTGAAAGCAATATCACGCTAGAAATCATTGTCTACTCTACAAATAATCCGAATGTTAGAGACAGCATAAATTTGATCTTGACTCCGACCGAGTTGTCTACAGTTAGGATCGAAAATTATACAGCAACAAGTATCACTCCTAGTACAAGTTATACCAATTTAATAAGCAGCAACAACGTCGAAACATCTATCATTTCTCCTGGTGGATATGGTGGCGTGATGCTGGTATATTTAGAGCCTAGTTACTCTAATATTGTTTCTGCGACCCTTACAAGTTCTACATTGTTTGTTCCATCTTTGAATAGGGAAGTGTCTATAATATTTGAGCAATTGGTATACAATGCTTCCACTAATACATATCAAACTATCTATCCAAGCAACGAACAGATTGATGGTGGCATCGTTTTGAGGAAAGTTTCGTACATAGATGAAAATAACAACTATCATTATGACGGAAGAATATATATCCACACTCAGATGGATATGTTCAGCGGCTTGTCATCAACTATCAGAGCGACCCTCACTGTCGAGACATCAAACAACAGTGTGAGAACGGTGACAAAGACATTGTTGACTCAATATTTGCCAGGTGCGTCACTTAGCTATGATGGATATTACCTAGGTGTCAGCGATGACGGCGATAGTGAATATTTGATTCAAGAAGACACATACAACAACGAAATCAGCATTAGAATTTATGGTTATCAATTCAGTCAAAATCCTAACATCTCATTCGAGTGGATTCTAGATGAAAACAGCACAAAATACGAATATGGTGCGACCAAGGGTATTTTAATAAATATTGATGAAGATGATGACGAATACGGGCGTGAATATAGGATTGGTGACTATTTGAGCTTTAGACTGTTGAACGACTACAGTGATGTTGTCGAAAATAATGATGGTTCATACACTATGACTGCAATGTTGAATGTCAGCTCGGATATCCCTGTTGCGTTCAAGATGAATGTAGCGCTCACTTTGGCGACAGAAGATTCACTTGTTACCAGTGAAGAAGAGGGTAGTTTGGTATTCTATCCTATACCTTATATAGTGAGTGCAGATTCAGCATATTTGAACGGACTTGCGAATGGCGTGTTGAACACGGCAGTTGATAGAACAGTTGGCTTCGATTTCAATTTCACGACACAAAACCCAAATTACAATCTATCTAGTGAGATATATGAAAAAATGGTGTCCGATATAGGCGCCGAAAATCTTGCTGAACTATTCTATTACACAAATGATAATGGTGAAGTCATCTACTTTAGCAACAACAATGCTCATCCAGAATTTGTGGTGAATATTGTGGATGACAGGTTGACAATAAGAGGGACGGAAGGCTTTAGCAGCACGATCAATTTTGAAGTTCATTATGGATATATCCTCAATGGAGACAAGTACGAGTTGAAGTTCGGTTTGATGTCGAGCAATTCACTGTCATACACTATGAATTTCAGTTTCACTTTGAATATAAATGTCAGCACAACAGAAGAACATGCAATTCCTATCTATTCGGTTGATCAGATATTTGACCCTGATACCGGAGAATGTCTGCTAGGTGAAGGGCTTGACTATATTTTGATGGACGACATAACGATTGATAATCTCGTTCCAATCAGTGTGAATATCGCAAGCTTTGATGGCAACAACAGAGTGATCAAGATCAGAAGTTTTGCTATATCCACTGACCGCACAGAATATGGCCTATTTGGCAACATCTCAACCTATCAAGATGCTAACGGCAATACACAATCTACGATTTTGAAAAATATCATTGTAGATTATAGCGAATTTAATACTGTAAATAATGGAAAATTACTTCTGACACAGAACGACATCACGGATATCACATTCGGTGGACTTGTCGCGAACAACAATGGTGCTTTGATCTATAACTGTGACGTGATGAATTTGTCTGCGTCTACAAAAACTATCAACATTGTTGTAGACAACAGCAGTGATGTCAATGTGACATTCGGTGGATTGGTAGGAAACAACAGTGGAATAATCACCAATTCACGTGTAGGCAAAGATGGTTATACACGCATAACTGCGGATGAATATAGCGAGAGCACAAGCTATGTGACGGGGGGTGCATTGCAATTCATAGTAGGAGACACGACCGCTAGCGAAGGTGGACAAGGCTTTGTGGCAGTTACAGGCGGATTCGTGGGAGTAAATACGGGAACGATTGCAAGTTCATTTGTATCAAACACCAGCTTAGTCAACTATTCTACCGCACCAGAAGGGCTATCTACCAGATACAGCATGACAGCTGGATTTGTTGGTGAAAATAGTGGTAAAATTTCGTATAGCTATGTAAAAGGAGCGGATACAGACAACTCAACAAATCCATATTCTACAGGTGCACAAATAAAATCTACCACCAACGGCAATGTGGCTGGCTTTGTATATCTAAATTCAGGAGAGATAAACAATTCATATGCAAATACCGTTCTGGTGTCCGATTCAGCATATGTGGCAGGTTTTGTGTACAACAATGCCGCATCTGGTAGCATCAGTGAAAGTTATGCCGCATGTACTCTTAATGGAGTTGCCACAGAAAATGATGCGTCCGAACAACCATTTGTGGGCGTCAGCAACAACAACGAGTTGTTGTCATACGGAACGCTTGAAAATACTTATTATCTTGTAAATGAAGATGATGATTTCATTGTAAGATCAGAAGAAGGAAAGGACCAAGCTGTTGGCTTCAACACCGACAACTTTGCCGATCCAGATGCTCTGACCGGATTTGTATTCATCAACAGCAATTCTAGGACAGAGCGTGAGCAAGGAGTTTGGTCATACTACAACGCTGACAATAGTTATAGACTCCTGCCAGAACTAAATACTGCGAACGACATCGCATATTCATATAGATATTTAGTTGGTCAAGAAGATGAAGAGTATGTATACTCCAATGCTGTCTCTTATGCTTTGGGCAGTGCGAACAATCCGTATATTATAAGGAGCGTAGAGGAATATAACGACATATTCTTGTCAGGTGGGACACAAAATTCTATGACGGGCTATGTCAGATTTATAAACAATATTGACTTTGCTAGTGACGAGACGGCTATTCAGACTCGTGTCAACTATACTTTGGGAGATGCGAACAACATTTCTGTAACGAGTATTGAAGGTAACGGTATGACAATTAGTGGAATATTCCTTGATGTCGCTAATGCTACCGAATCTTCAATCGGTTTGTTCTCAGAAATTGAAAATGCATATGTCAAAAATCTCAACCTAGAATTTGCTTCCACTCCGGGCTTTAGTTCGGTAAGGGTAGCGTATTCCGGTGGTTTGGCTGGTAAAATCAACAATAGTGTAATAATCAATGTTGACCTTGATGGCGGCAGCACGACCGTTACAGGAAACAATTTCGCAGGCGGTTTGGCTGGTATAATTTCGGGCAATAGCTTAATCTATGGAATTGACTCAAATCTTAGTGTCAAAGCGGTCAACACTGATATCAACAACTACTACATGTATTATAATGAAGCTGATTTCAACACCATGAAAGCTATTGGTGCTTTGAGTTTCAACGGCGCATACGACGACTACTTAGAGCAACTTTCTTATGCTGGCGGTATAGCGGGCGTAATTGATATTCAAGAAAGGACAAATGTAAACTTCAATTTGTCTTACATCACAATAAATGGCAATGAAATGTACACCAAGACTGATGAGGGCAATATCCTAGCAGACTATGCTGGTGGTATAGCGGGCTATGCAGGCAGAGATACAAATGCTTTGAAATTGAAGTACAATGTCGGCACGACGAATTTGATCACTGGTCAGTTCGCTGTTGGTGGTATATATGCAGTGGGGTTAGGAGATTTGACTGCATCGCAAGTCACAGCTGAAGAAGATGAGCAATACGAGTATGACACCGCTTTGGGTGGATATATCTTGGATTTGGAAGATTCTACTTCATCTGCTACCGCTAGCGTAGACACGCAAAATTCGGGCAACTTGAACCTATTGGAGTCATACAAATATGGTGGTGGCTTGGTAGGTATTGGCATTCAGATGAATATTGATTCATGCTATAGCAAAGCTGGTTTCATGGTCGGATCTACAGTGGGTGGCTTGATAGGATGTAGCATTATTTCAAATGTATCCTATTCTTATGCTGTACCATATGTAAACATTGACAGCGCTTACTTGGAATATGCGGGCGGACTATTTGGCTCAGCGTATGGTGTCAGAAATTCAACCATATCAAGGAATGAAGAAGTCAGCGAATATGTAGCGTACGTCAACCAAATTTTAGGAATTACGAATGAAGACAATGATATTCAATTCACATTCTCTACCTTGTTGTTAGACAATTCAATGCTACACACTCAACACGAGACAGATAATGGTGAGTTTGTCAACATCAATTACGACTATATTTCTCCAAATTATGGGCAGTTGGAAGACAACAATACAGGCTATATTACTAGCAATAACAATGCAGCATTTTCATATGTGTTTGCTGGAATTGTCAACAATTATGCTATGTTAGATGGCGAGAGCATTGTTCAACACGCTAATGATTCACGTGCCAGTGAAGTAAATCTATCACAATTGTACGATTTGGAAGATATTGAACATACTGCTACATTTAACAATGTCTTCTCTGGATGGAGTACAGAATATTGGTCATTAAATTCAGATAAATATTTCCCATTGTTGTTGAATGATAATACCGAAAACTATTATATAATTGATGATGTGGAAGATTTCTATGTTTTGATCAACAATCCAGACGGGAATTACAAGATCGTTGAAGATATAGATTTGTCTAGCTGGTGTGCGAACAATAGCAGCAACTTCGTATTTAACATTGATTTCACAGGTATATTGATTGGTGAAAAAGAGAACAACGAGATCCCAGTGTTGTCAGGCTTGTCAGTCAATACTGTCGATGCTGGAGATGCTGGATTGTTTAGATCTACTAACGATGCTACCATAAGGAATATTGCATTTAATTGGTCAAATAAATATAGTAGGGATGGAAACACTTATTCTATACAGTTGAATTCTAATATAGGTATGATAGGTGCAGTATCAGCAGATGATACGCAGTCTCTATTCAGCAACTTGACAGTCAATGTGGAAGCAGATAGTTTGGTAGGGACATCTAGTTCGAGCAGTATCTCAGGCTTTGGCGGAATTGTTGCCAACGCACAGGGTAGCAATATTATGAACTGTACGTTTGTAGGTAGCGTCACTTCATATTTGCAGTCAACAGATGCGATCTACTTTGGTGGATTGGTCGGCAGAGCTACCATGTACGTAACTAGCGAGAGCGAAGATGAAAATATGTCGATAATGAATTCTAGCGTAGGTAGGAATAAGACTAATGTAAACTTTGAATTGACTATATCATCCAACTCAACAGGTGAGGTATATATTGGTGGAGCAGTAGGCTACGCTGAGGAGACGACAATATCTTCGATTCGAGTAGGGCACTATTCATATACAAGCAACCGACGCATCAATATAAGTGTAAATTTAAACGATTGCATGACAAACAACTATGTGGGCGGATTGCTAGGTCGTGGCAGTGAGACACAGGTGTCTTCATGTGACGTTTTGACAAATATCAATGTCTATGGGACAGAAAGAACAGAAGGAGACGGCACTAATACAACCACAAGGATGAATATAATAGGCGGCTTGATTGGTCAATATGTTCTTTCTAGCGAGTCTTCTATAAATATTAATTCTTCTAATACAGAGTCGTATATCACTATAGGGAATAGTGAAGGAACTCAAACAGTTATCAACAATTTGTATGTATCTACAGGTGTAGGTTATGTAGTGTCTAACTTAGCCACAGTAGAAATTAAACAATGCGTCTTTGTAGGAGACATCAACACAATTTCATACACCACTACGACTGGCAATGTCAGCACAGAGAATGAATATGACAATGGACTGATAAATGTGTATAGCGGTGGTGCAGTGGCGTTCGCGTCAAATTCGACAAATAGTTACAGTGAATTGAGTATTGATGAAGTGATGGTCACCACAAATATCTTTATAGGTAGCACAACTGCAAAAACAGTTGGGACAAGTGTATTATATGCGGGTGGTTTGGTTGGTCAAGGGTATAACGTTGACATCACCAACTCAGCGACTACAGGAAGAATTGTACCAATTACTGACAAATATTCGGATACGACCAAGATCAATATTGGTGGTATGATTGGTCAGGCTAATTCGGTAGATGTGCGGGCAGCATACTCTTTGACCAGTATTGTGGCAGATGGCGTGGCAAATGATGTCATTCAAGGTATAGGGAACAATACATTTAATGTCAACGCACTATTTGGTGCCTTGGCATTAGAAACTAACACAGTTACAGATTTGTACTATTCATCAGATTTTGCACTCTTCCCAGAAGATAGCGGCTTGGGTACCAATTTGCCTGCGTATACTCTAGTATTTACGAGTTTATGGAGAGAGTCTAGAGACAATTATTTCAATTCGGCTAATAACTATTGGGCAGAATTGAATGAGACTGGAAACAATTTACCATTCATTGCCAGTCTAGAATTGCAGTTGATACATTATGGTGTGATAAGTAATTCATCTGGCAGTTATGCATATTACTATGGTGGTTCAATGAATCCAATATTGATAGATGCTGCGACCATGAATAGCGGAGTGTTCGATTTTGGGACGTATGAGGATTCATATACCTATTTCATCCTTTCTAGCAATATAGATAACAATAATAATGCGATTGAGTTTAGCGGAGTGTTGAATGGTATATTGATAGCAGGAGATACCACTTATACAGTGGGAGGAATACATAGTTCAGCTACTGACGGTGGATACGCTTATGGGCTGATAAGTGAGGTGGCAGATCATTCTGCTATATCTAACTTGCATGTTCGCGTAGATGCTGACCATATATTTAGCTCTTTACAAGGAAGCAATGGTTTTATGACCGGACAAAACGAGGGTGTGATATTCAATAGTTCAGTAGAGGGACAAGGTGTAAATTTATCTGGTCAGTTTATGGGTGTTTTAGTAGGAAGGAACAATGGGCTGATTTCCTATTCATATTCAAATATTGAAATTGTAAGCACTGAGGCAGCATTAGGTGGTATTACATATATCAACCAGGGTAAAATTTTGTCTTGTTACTTCACTGGATATATCAACAATACATCAACTGATGCTTCAGGTTCAACTACGACCACAAGCGCCGCAGGTATTATTGGTCAGATAATTACTGGCAATAGCTACGTTTACAATTGTTATATGGCTGGCGTGATTGAAAGTGTAGGTGGGAATAGTTTTGCTAACGGGACTTTCACTCCTTCAGATTCAGGAAGCAACAACTTTATAGATAGTTTAGCTAACAATGAGTCAAGTAATGTGACATACAATAATGATGGGGAAATAATAACAGTTGTCAGCTGTGTCAGCACAGCAGACTTGATGTCAGCAAGTGACCTTGAAGGAAACTGGCATGTGTCGACTGTAGAGACTACAACGAGCAGTGGGAATGAACAATATTACTTTAATCTAGCTGCTAATTCTTATGGTTACAACTATCTGTATCCTTTCTATAGGATCAATAAAATTAGTGGAAGTGATTTATCAACGAATATTGATAACACTCATCAACTTTACACAGGTAGAGGCTTCAATGATATAAATAACGCATTCATTAATAAGTCGGATACAGGATATCAAAACATCTTGGACGACGTCAGCAGCAATGATTTCTTCAAAATCCCACATCTAGGAGTGTTGAGTGCGGTACAAGGTATCTCTACTGTGATCACCACAACTGAAGGTGGCGTTGCTGAAGTAAGAAATACATATTTAAATTACATGGTAATTTATGATATAGGCAACGATTTGTCCAGCAATTTGACATGGACGGCAGTAGGTGTGGCAGGAAATACGAGTGATGGTTTCTATTCTGACGCTGCACATCAATTTAATGGACTGTTTATAACGCATAAGTATTACAACAATCCTACCATTAACACTTTAAACATTGACAATGCATGTACGATCAGTGGGCTTCATACGAATGGATTGTTCACCAATATCAACAGTGCGTATTTTACTTATATTAAATTTGGGAATATGTCCATGCTAGAGAATAGTGGTGTACTAGGCGTAAATGTTGGGACAAATAACGAAGACATCGAACAAACAACTCAAATCATCACCATAGCGAATGTGACGATAAATGGTGAGCTTAGTGCGGATCAAGAGAACACGAGTGAACCATATTTAGGTGGACTGTTCGGAACGATAACCGAATACGCCGGTACAATCAAGATCTATAATCTAAACACTTCATACACCGATACAACAGATGAAAAAATTGCAGAATTAAACCTTGTAGGGGATTCTACAACTACAAGAGCAGGTTTACTTGCAGGTAAAATGGATGGTGGAACAATAATATTTACCGAGCCAAGCAACCAAACGACAAATAATTTGTATGTAAGATTCACGCATGTACACTATGGCGGTGGTCTAATTGGTGAAATGACTGGTGGGACTATAATAGGTGTTGAAGGCAGTAACAATCTAAATTCGACTGTATACTTATTTAGTCTACAACCAGAGGGTACAACAGAAGTGAATGCTAATCTAGGCGGAATAGTCGGACTAGCGTCGAGTAGCGGTGACAAATCAATTTCGAATATTGATGTCATCGTGCCTGATATGCTTCATACAAATAGCTTTGGTGGGCTGATAGCAGAGGTCCGTCATGATATAACGTTTACTGATTGTGTGATCGATTCAGGCAACAGTATGCAAGTAGTGAGCAAAATGAATCAATCCAACAATTATTTTGGATTATTGGCAGCTAAGTTAGGAGATACAAACGGTTCTAGTGATGCCACATTGACAGTCGATGGTTTTGCTTATAAGCAAATAGATACTGACACCACCTCTGATTCTAAATCAATTCTTGTTAGCGTGGTTACCAATGATGGTCAGTCATCTGAAGGTAATATAAACGAAGGGTTTGGTCTGTTGATTGGTCGACAAAATGCCAATTTCGAATTGACCTTTGATACATCTTTCAGCTTTGAGCCAAATATGATAGTAAGTGATGGTAACAATGTCGGCGGTTTGATTGGTAGATACGATTCTGGTTACGTTAAAATAGATATTTCCAACATGAACTATTCTGTACAGCTTTCTGGCGCTGATAATGTCGGCGGAGCTATAGGGTATGTGTCGAGCAATATTGAGAACATATTTGATTTCGCCCCTGATGAAACAGCAGAGGACGACAGCTACTGGAATTTCTTGACCGACGGCGATGGACACAACAACGCTTATGCTACAGTTTACAAAGCTGTTGAACAAAATATAGGTAGAGATCTAGAGAATTGGGGCGGCCTATTTGGTCACTATGCTGCCAGTGAGTTGGAGTTGTACAGTGCAGGAAATGATGAGAATGGTCAAGAACAACAAGAAAAACTTACTATAACGAACTACAATAATGTATATATAACCTTCAAAGAGAATAATACAACGACTCAAGTCGTAAGAAATGTTGGCGGAGTAGCAGGCAAAATTGACAATATAACAGAAGTGAGCGACTTGACGAATGAAGGTATTATCGCATTTGTGAATGATCGTCTAGATATAAACACAAGTACGACAGCTGATTTATATATGGGGCTAGATACTGACAATGAAATGTTCGCGATAGAGGATAATAGTGAGATGTCGACAATTTTGACAATGAACGTTGGTGGAGTTGTAGGCATGTTGACAAATTCGGACAACTCGGGCACCCCTGTAGACGTGAGCAACATCTTCAATTCAGCTAACATAGAAGGCTATCAAAATGTCGGTGGCTTGATAGGTTATGCTGAGAATATCAGCATAGTCAATAACATTTATGAAGAGGTGGCTGCTACAGAACAATTGACGCCTGGTCAAGTGTATTTCACTCATGACAAAGATAAGTCTCTTTACACTCCATTTGTGGCTACAGAAAGTACACAGGCAGGTGCTTATTACAAATTGCGTGAAGGCGCTGCTGTAGAAGGGCAAATTTCGGGCGTATTGAATGTAGGTGGAGCGTTTGGTTATGTGACTGGTACGGTAGACTCCATTTGGTCATATGCTGATGTATATGGCAATGCCAACGTGGGCGGACTGATAGGTGTGTTGAATGATGCCCTTACGATGGTCAAAAACTGCGCAGTCATGCCAACCGCTGATGCTAATGGAACTGAAGACAACAATGTCATTATCAAAGGTATCTATTTCATCAAACGTCAAGATACGATCAGTTCAGGCCCTCAAGAAACTTATAACACATATTTTATGCCTAACAGTGTGGGCGGTTTGATAGGTTTTGCCGCTTATGGTAGGGTTCAAAACAACCTCGTGTACGATGCATTCATCACTAGTTCTAGTGAAGGCATCATTGCTCCAGGGGCATCAGACTACAGTGGCTCAAGCGTTATCAACACCATTGAAAACAATATGGTCAATATTAGTCTTACTTCGGGTAGCGTGAACACCAATAACACTAACTATTTCAACAGTACGAATATTTATAAATACATTACCTCAGAGGAGGACACATCAAATGTCGTGACCCAATTCGATGATATGACTAGTGGCTTTGGTGGGTTCATCGGTACACTTTCTTCCAGTGTGGCTTTGGCGGCTAATACTGACAACAGTAGTGAAATATATATCGAGTCAAATAGTTTGAAAGCAGACATCCAAGCAGAGCTCGGCATCAATGTCGGCACATTCTATGGCTACTATTACCTAGAGGGTGGTCCTGCTAGCGGTTCAACCGGTACGTCAAGATATATTGTGACGCCAACCTTGATGGGAGACACCAATGTCAGCGGTGCGTACAACATCGGTGGCGTGGTCGGCGTGTTCGACGGCGGGGAGCAGAACACTCTAGAAAACTTCAACACAAACGAGATAGCAGGCTCAGGCAACATCACCGTTCAGGCAAAAGGTGTCGGTATATATGTTGGTGGCTTGATAGGTAAATTAAAAGGTGATGCGGACACGCTGAGAGCGGGCTCTAGCGAGGTGAATATCACCCTCAAGACAGATTCCTCATACTATATTGGCGGACTGATCGGTAGACTGGAAGGCAATCTGAAATCTGAGATTGGGCAGTCTTCTTCTTACAACATAACGGTTGACGGAGATGCTGTCAATGAGTTTGGTGGCTTGGTCGGCATGCTGAAAGTAGAAGGTAGGAGTGGTAATTCAGGTGCAGAAGTAACTGTCAAAGGCGAACATAAATATGCATTCACGGTAAATACCATAGAAAATAGCAACTATTATGACGGGCAGTCAATTTTTACAGTTGATGAAACAGATAACGCAATATATTTAATTGCGCAAGCGTATTATATAAATCTAGATAATTTCAGCATTTCAGGCACATCGGAAGAATCTTGGTATGATGTGAAAGCAACCAATCCATTGAATAGCGCAGCACAAGGATGGCACAAAGATTATACAGCGTTCAAACGTATTCAAAGGAATATTCCTATGGAGGAAAACAACGGTGCATCATGGGATTCAATAGCAGAGATATATGATGCAAGCAATATCACACATGTGGGCACTATTGCTAATTTACGCTTGACTACTACATCCTTACCACATGAAAACGAAAAAGGTACTATAGTGGATGAACGGTTTGATCCTGATTATATATGCTTTACTGTGTATGAGGAAGAAGCAGACAGTCCAAAGATCTATTCAGCTATGGGTATGGGTAGTTTGTATACTAACATTCAAGGTGAAAAGTACTCCTCTGATAACGCAGAGCAGTATTTGACACCAAAAGATGAAGAAGATTATATATTCCCAAATGGGGACTTCGGAGATATCTATTGGATCAATGCAAATGATGACACAAGATATGGTAATAAATTACAAGGATTGACATATTTTGAATATGCGGAGCGTTCCGGAGATGAAAACGTATGGAAAGAATACAATACAATAGAAGGAAATAAAGCTTCATATGAAGTTATAATTAAGAAAGGCACTCCAGGGAATCCAGATTCAACATTTGGTGGTATGGTGGTGTATGGTGTCAGGAATTATTTATCAGGCGGTTATACAGCATACTTTATATTCAACACATTGTTCGCCAACAATAGCATGAGATATATTCCAGGATTTAGTGGTTCTTCAGATTGGACAAATATAAGTGAAGTGCCAAGTTCTGGCTCAATCTTTGAAGTATATGGTTACAACGATGCAAGATTGAATAAAGTTAGAATTACTGAAGAATCTCCTGCTTGGTGGGAGTGGCTTATCTTTACCGGAGCAGCAGCAGCGGAAATTGCTAGTTATGTGCTGGGTGGCGTCGGTATGTTCATGAAGACGGTTAAAATGGCGATCAAGGTTTTGAAGTTGGTTACGAAAGGACTTGCCCTAATGGGATTTGCGGCAATCTTTGTGATCAACGGAATTAATACTGGTAACGCCAAGGCGGATAACTTATTCTTCTCTGTTGTTGATCAAAATTTCGGTTTCATATCCTCCAAATACACTCGTCAAGTCTTATATGAAAAGGGTCAATTGACAGGTCAATTGGACGCTTATATTATATTAGAAGATGATTATCAAGGTGGTGGCACAGGGGAAGATTATGCTCATACATATTTTGCATACTCTTCTGTCCGCCCATCCGACTATTACTCTAACTACTATTTCTATTTAGATAACAATGGAAATTCGCACTATGTGCCTATAAATAGTGAGGATTATACAATCACTGCTAACGAGGATTATGAATATATATATACGATCACAAACAATTCGACTGGTACTGAGTATACAGATGGTTATTCCACATATTATTATAGAAATGGTGTATACTACAAGCATGTGTTGGCTATGACAGTAGACTATGTGCGCACTCAAGTATTCTTCTCAGCTGAAAATTACACTTATGGCGTTGTATCTGGAGATACTGCTACTACATGGTACACAATGGATGGCGGATATTATTATACCTATGGTAGTTATTTAGGGAACGGTGAATATTCTTTAGGCGAAACTAAAGAATCTCCGGACGCAACCGATCCTAATAACAATTTGAAGTATGAAAGTGGCAAATATACGATCAACGGAAAGTCTCTTTCTAATGATATAGATCCAGAATATCGAAGTAAGGAAATATTTAAATATATAAATTCTACAGAAGAAAATGTAATTAATCGAGGATATAAATTAGGTTATGATTATATAAAAGGAGCATACTATACAATCAATGGCGCTCAGGTAGATAGCAATAAGAAATATGCGGAATATTCAAGAGTGGAAAATCCTTCTGGATTGACCAGTGATGGCGTCAACTATATTCAAATACCATATCACTACACCGATGCCGAAGGCAACCCTCAGACGACTACCGTGTGGTATCAGTTCAGCAAGTCTACCTCCAGCGGAGACTATGAATATATCGATCTGATCGAAAATGGGTTGACCTCCACTCCAGAGAGTATTACAATCACAGCTTATCCTTCTAGCTTTGTTAATCCTTATACAACTGATACAGTAGGAGACTTATATGCAGGAGAAGAAATATATGGCAATAGCGATTTAAAGCTAGATTTTTTTGGAGATGCTGAAATTTCTCAAGAAGTGACATATTATTATTTCGATGGAGGTTATGAGGTCTATAAGGACGATGGTATTAGTTATGTCTTCGCTCCTTTAGGAGAAATAGATTATGATAGTTGGGAAATGCCAATATACGATGCTTCAGGAAATAAGATTGTGACAATTAATTTAATAGCAGATGATGAAAATAAGATAGAAGATATAATAGATAAGATAGAGGCAAATTCGAATAATTATATCACTAATGTCTCTGCTTTTGATGCGGGAGAGCGAGCCATGTTTCGAGTTGGCTATAATTATCGAGTCTACAATGACACTATATATGTTCTTCAATCAGGTTATATAGTCAACGAAATGTATGGATATCTACAGCAAGTGAGAACGAATGCCAATTCAGAAGGAGATTATACAGTAGACTATAATTACAACAAATATTTATCTAACCGTACTTATGGCATATATACTAGATATATGTATGTAAACGAAACAGGGAATCCAAGCGATTTGTCATTTACCTTGTGGCCAATTTATAGGGTTAATGAGGGTGAAAATGGTGTAACAGTGAAGGAAAGTAACTATACACTAATCCCTAAAAGCACTATCTATTCTGGCTCACCTAATGGTAAAACGACTTATCTGACAGAGTCTGTCAAAGTGACGCTGGGAGGAAATCTAAGTCTTCAACATACGGGTGTTGGGAATATTACATCAGGTAGTATCACTATCATCACAGAGTGACTAGCGCAATAGATTTTATCCTATTACAACTAAATATTGTATGAAAAAATCTCATAGCATTTTCGCCATGAGATTTTTTCATTATTTAACTTCATACTCCATAGACAAGCTAACGTTTTGACAATTATAACAATCAACTTCTTCTATGCTATTTACATATGATTCATAACTATCACTAGGTGAAGTCCAAGCGTTAGTAGGATTTATCAAAACTTGGCGTCCATTTATATTTTGAAATCCCATACTACCAATTGTAGATATATTACAAGTGCCCATTCTGCCTTTTAGTCTCCCCATAGTTAGATTGCTATTTCTGACATATATTTGAATATCACAACTACCTTCTGCCCCATCGACATAATTTCCAAGATATAATATATCAACATTATTTGTGCCTAAAACTTCTTCACTATATCCACTAACTTCTTTTACTCTATTTAGGATTGATTCGTAAGCAGTTTTAGCGATATATGCTTCGGACTGGACGGATGCTGACTTTTGGTTGGAGATCTCTTGGATGTAGAGTGGAGTCTGGATATATTCGTCTTCAAACAGCATATCCAATTCATCTTTTTCCTGGTCGGTCAAGTCATATTTAATTATGTAGCAGCCGTAGTAGTCGGTAGACGCTTTGTTCTCCACCATAGTGCGGATATAGTATCCGTCATCTTTCATATACGAGGTGGAGTAGCATTTTAGGGTGCCATTCTTGATATCATCTATATTGTAGCCTTCATCTTCTAGGAAGCCATAAGGATGTGGGTCATAGTAAGCACTGCTATTGTCTTCATAGGTAAAGTTGTCTACCAAACTTGTATAATATTCGTCATTCAAGACAGTGTCCATGATTTGACTATAGCCAGATTCGATCGGGCCTGGGTTAGGGCCAGGACCTGGACCTGGGTTATGGCTGTCGTTAGAGCAGCCTGCGAATGTGATCCCGCTGACAACCAGCGCGGTCGTCAAACTAAGAGTGGCAATCTTCTTTGAAATTTTTGCATTTTTCAATGCAGTTTTCAATCTGCTGAATGCGCGTTTGATCAAATTAGGCTTCTTCATTGTGGTCTCTTCCTTCGTGACAGTGTCTTCAGTGATAGTGTCCTTTATTTTTTTCATAATCTTCTCCTAAAATTTATCCTTTTGTTAGATAAAATTCTCTAAAAAGTATACCATGCAATTTTTTTCTTGTCAATAGCTTCATCTGCCATATTTTTTGAAAAATTTAGCTCAAATTTTATATCCCTTTCGCGTCGCGACCGCGCTTGAGGACAAATTATGTCCCGCAAGATACCTTCATTCGCTTTCCTACAAGTCGCCAAACTGGCGTTTTAAATTTTTGACATTTTGTAATCTTCATATTTGTAATTTTAATATTTATTGCGACTTTTAGAGATAATATTTATAGATTTACTCTGTGAGTCTAAAGAAAATTGATGATCGCGCTTGTATAAATAGTTATAGGTTAATGTTCATTACCGAAAGTTCATAAATTTATCAAAAAAACAATATGGCATAATGGCATATTACGGAAAAATGATTTGTCTTTTTTGTCGAAATAGTGTAGACTAAGATAAAGATTGTTTTGTTTTAAGGGGAGGGGCAAAAATGAGCAAAAAACTTACCACAAAAAGCACAAGAGTTACACTGCAAGTGATAATCGCTGCTTTGATGGTGCTGATGCTAGTTTTTACTTCATTGGGGATCTATTACGGAAACAGGCGGAGGAGTTCGCAGACTGGTGCGGTCAATCCGCTTGACTGGTCGATTGACGAATGGGATGGCGAAAGTGTCAGCGATCAAGATTATTTCCAGGGCGCAGAATTCGGCAACAGGGATGAAAAATCTATCACAATCAATTCCGCTGCCTCCTTTCTTTATTTCATCAGTCAGGTAAATGATCTCGAGATTGCCAGACAGTATGATTATTTCAAAGATTATACAGTTTATTTGAATACGAATATTGATCTAAAAGGCGCGAGCATTGACGCTATAGGGATGAAAGTCGATGCCGAGACTCATACATATTCCACCTTCCAAGGGGTGTTTGACGGCGGGTATTATACTATCTTCAACGCGACTATCAACGGCAACGGACTTTTCAATTACGTCGAGAACGCCACTATTCAAAATTTAGGTCTATACAATGTCAGCATCAATTCCGCTGAGGAAAGTGTGGAATACGTTGGCGGCATTGTCGCAGAAGCGGTCAATACAGATATACACAACACGTATGTGAACCACGGCTCCATCAGCGGAGCGGCTACTGTCGGCGGAATTGTGGGCATGCTGCTATCCACTGACGGGAATCACTATGTCACCAATTCGTTTGCGGATGTGGAGATCTCAGGCAACACGGTCGGTGGGATAATCGGTTATGCCAACGCCAATCATTCTGAAGCGAACACTATATATGTCTCTCACTCTTATTTTACTGGAGACACGAATGGTATCGCTAGGCGCGACAGCGACCATATCTCTACTGATAACTTCATCAAAGCTACCAGTGTGTCCCAATTCTATAGCTGGGACTATGCAGCAGAATACAATTTAGAGAAGACTTGGTGTGATTATTCATATAGAGAAGGCAGCACAGAACTTAGTTTCAACTACCCAATTTTAACTCGATTCAACAAAGTATTCATGACAGGTTCATGCTATGAAAATACGGTCAAGAACGAGACCACAGGCGAGATCATCAACGCAGAGACGATAGCGGACGCGTTTGATAGCGTCATAGACAATCAAACAGCTGAAGTGAACATCATAGTAGAGAAAGTGTTCATGGAAGACACAGCGGTAGCGAGTGGAACAAGTGCAGTGACGTTGAACACTAGCGTGGATACCAGCGTTGTACGTGGCGACAGCAATCCACTGTCTCTAATAGTGGGTACAGATAGCTCGACTCTAGTGCTAGGGGATGAAAACGCTAGCAGCGAAGCGGATGATGACAACAACTTAGTGCGCACGGACGACCTACCTACCATTGTGCTAGATGGCGAACGTGAGAGAGTGACAAGAGAAAATCTGACCACAAATGCCCTTGTATATTCGCAGGGCAACACTGTAGAGATGTACGACAATGTCATCTTGAAAAACAATGTCAACAATGCTGACGGATATGGCGGAGCAATGTGTCTCAATCTCGTAGAGACAGAGACTCATCTAGAAGGTGGACAGATTTTGAACTGCACGGCTACAAAAGATGGTGGCGGTATCTATTGCTTTGGCAATAACTTGTCCACGAACCATGTCACCATATCCAATTGCTCAACGGAAGGTGATGGCGGTGGCGTGTATTTTAGCGTGGAAGAGGCTGACGCTCCTACCTTGCAGGCATTGTCCTATCTGAGGACTGCTTCCAATTCTAAATATGTAAAACCTCTCGCAGGACAAATCAACACTAGTGGGAAATATGAGATGTACGGCACTTCGATTTATAATAATTCGGCTACTAATGGTGGTGGAGTGTATGCATCAGAAATCTATATATTTTCAGAATTATATGATTATGGCGGGTACTGGATGGCGTTAACGTGGGCACAGATAGACAGAAATACTGCTTCTAATTATGGAGGAGGTGTATATCAATCAACGAATTATGGAAATATTACGTGTTTTCAAGGGTATATAACAAACAATGAGGCTCAATATGGTGGTGGGGTATATTTTCTAGGAGATTTTCATTTGTGGGATGCATACACGGATCACCCTGATACAGCACTACCACATGAATGGGGAAGGCTTGAAGATGGTTTTTATATTTACAATAATACTGCATATACTGGCGGAGGGATATACAATGGTAATAATACTCCATCGAGATTTCATTTTTATTTAGCATATTATTCACCTGATTATTATTCATCAACAATTTATAATAATACAGCTACCTTTATAAATCATGGACAAAACACCTTTAATTGTGGATATTATGAAAGACAAATTAAATATAGAACAGGATCAACTTCAGGCTATTCATATTATCAATGCCTATTTGATACGTATAATCCTACTACGGATGGGAGTCCAAAGATAATTGTCCCTAGCGGTTATACTTATGCTGGGCTTTCTAGATCGTATACAGGTGGTGGTTTTGCTACAACAACTACTGGTTTCTTAGGTGCAAATACAAATATGGTTACAGCTGGTACGGCTAACAATATATTTACTATTTATAATGGCAATAACTCCACGGATTCTCAAATCTATTATGCCGTTTGGAAATATGACAATAACGGCACTAGGACGGAGACATCTACTTATACTCATAGATTTTATAGAACACCAGGTAGCACCAGTTATACTACAACAACTACCACTAGAACCAGAGAATATACTGGCGTCACACGATATCTGGCATGTGATAGATCAACTGTATGGGCAGCTTCGACTGGTGGCACAGCTGGGAGCAGTACATATTCATCTTTGAGTTCACCATTGACTTTCGGTACGACCGTGTCTGGGTATAGATTTGAAGGTTGGACGACAAGCACCACATCCACATCACCAACATGGACGAGTGGCACGCAGACTCCTACATCTAATACATCTTATTATGCCGTCTGGTCAGACACGAATGGGACCAGGACATCGAGTTCAAGCATTACCCACAAGTTTTATACTGCGTCGGGGTCATATACTCCAGTGTCAACGACTAAGACGTCGACATACACTGGTGTTAGAAAATATTATAACTATAGGTTGACTTCATCAACAACTAGCACCACAGGGGGCAGTCTATCATCCACATCATATTCAACTCTATCATATAGGACAGCGAGCAAGAGCGGGTATAGTTTTGAAGGTTGGACTACATCAAGTAGCGGAACGACTGCTACATGGACGAGCGGGAGCAAGACACCGTCATCAGCCACGACATACTATGCGGTATGGAGTGACACGAGCGGTACGAGAAGTTCTACAAGCACCTTAACACATACATTCTACACAACGAGCGGGGTGTCAAATACAAGAAACACGACAAAGACTATACCATATACAGATGTGGCGAAATATTATAATTATGATTTATCATCATCAAGAACAGCAACAACAGGAGGCTTAGCAGGAACACCTACATACTCCAGCTTGTCATATAAGCCGGCGAGCAGGAGCGGATACAATTTTATGGGTTGGACAACGTCTAACACAGGGACAAGTGCGACATGGACGAGCGGCACGCAGACCCCTACCGGCAACACTGCATACTATGCAGTATGGAGCAGGACGCTCACATTAAATCATTATGCGACTTCAAGTACTGTTGCCTATACTACAAGCAACACAGTATATTGTGCATACAATGGCTCAATCACGTCTATCACGGCAAGCGCTACTACTAGCACTCCTACTCTAGATGGGTTTAATTTCCATGGCTGGGCAGCAAGTTCACCTAGCGAAGGGGGTAATAGTCCTACCATATACACTTCAAGGACAATTGATGTGTCGGCGGCAAGTACAACATCTAATCTATATGCAGTATGGAGCAGGAGTGTACATTTTTATTACAACGGAACAAGTGCTTCAATAACACGCTTTTATCCATATAATACAGCGACAGGAACGAAATATATTTCAATATTCAGCACAGCACCTACAGGATACACCCTATATGGATACACAAATATAAGCAGTTTCACAAACAACACGACGACAGCACCTAGCAGGATAAGTTACAGCACAAATACGAACAACATAGTGACGACAGCAGCTAGCACGACAGTATACGCGGTATATATGAGGACATGGACATTCCATGTTGATGGTAACACTACAGAGACAAGAAATGCATACTATATGTACAATGTTGGGGCAAGTGCTAGTTATAGTCAAAGTTATAGTCCAACGAAGAGTGGATACACTTTTGTAGGTTGGACGACGTCCGAGACAGGGACAACTGCATCAAGTAGCAATGTCTCTCTCACGACAGAGTCTGGCAGTTGGTATGCAGTATGGAGATCCAACGCGCAGTCCAGTGGGATTGTGACAGGCAGTCCTAGCACGGGCACAGCGACATATACTCTGACATTCAATGGAAACAACAATACTTCTGGAAGCACAAATGATGTCTTAGGTACAATAAATATCAGTTATTCTAGAGTGCGAACTTATTACCTGCAATACAATTATGACTTGTCTATATCTACACCAGTAGGTGAAAGTTATGGGTCAAATTATGAAAGTGGCAGGACATATCCAACCTTGACTTTGCCAAGCAATGGATTTATTAGAACTGGCTACACATTTACTACATGGGCATTAGGTAGTGCGACAGGGACCACTTATGCGGTTGGTTCAAGATATACGCCAACGAGCGGGACGAGTGCTACTATGTATGCGGTATGGGATGCCAACGATTACATTTTAACGTTTAACGCTAATGGTGGTACATTATCAGGTAATGAGACATATATAGTCACATATGATTCAACGAACTACAACAGCATGTCAAGTATAATACCAACAAGAGAAGGATATACGTTCATAGGTTGGTACACTGACGCAACCAATGGGGTGCAAGTATATAACGCGAACGGTCAGGCAGTAGAAGGCGATTATTGGGCAATGAGTGGAAGTGACTTGGTATGGCACCATGACGGCGACGTGACTCTATACGCGCACTGGACTGCACGACCTTACAATGTGACGACAGGTATATCAGACGGTACGGCGAGTATAACAGTGGCAGACATAGGGTCATATGGTGAAGGTTTGAGTATATCATGGGCAGCGAAAGAAGACACAGAACAATACACTTATACACTAGATAACGTATGTGTGTATGCGGGTACGGATACAAGCGGAACATTGCTAGCGACATACACAAGTGGCACGAGTGCTACATATGTGATGAATGGAACGTATTATGAAAATATATACATATATGTGACGCATACCGCTACAGTGAACAGATATGATGTGACAATAGTATCTAACAATACGACCTATGGAACAGTGTCGATAGGTCAAGTAAATGTACCGTATGGCTCAGTAGTGCAGACCGATGGAAACATTATCTTAATAGGCAGTGAGACAGTGACAGCGACAGCTAACACGGGATATCACTTCTCTAGTTGGACTGCACCAAGTACAATTACAGGTACAACTACAATCACGGCAGTGTTCGCACCAGACACAGACACAGCATATACAGTGAGACACTACTGGCAGAATGTAGATGACGATGAATATACGCTACATGAGACAGAGAACTTGACAGGGGCTACAGGCGCACAAGTGACACCAATCGTGAAGACATACACAGGCTTCAATAGTCCAAGCACGCAGACAGTGACTATTGCGGCAGATGGCAGTACAGTAGTAGAATATAGATATACAAGGCAGACTTATACGGTCAACTTGCAAACAGGTACAGGTGTCACAAGTGTATCTGGCGGTGGAACATATAGGTACGAAAAAGAGATTACTATCAATGCAGTATTAACAGAAGGGTATGACTGGAGAAACTGGACAGGAACGACAACAATCTCCACACAACAGGCTACAATAACAGTCACTCAGAATATGACCTTGACAGCGAATGCAGATATAAAGGTACTAGTAGTGACCATCACGGCTGGAACAGGTGGACAAGTGAGTGAGACAAGCGTAGAAGTAAACTATGGCACAGCGGTATCAGTAGACGGAGCTACACTGACAATAGGTACAACAGTCGTGACAGCTACAGCGAACAGCGGATATGAGTTTGACAGTTACTTAAACGTACCAGAGACAGTGACAAGCAATGTAACAATTACAGCACAGTTCGCAGAGATAGTGAACGTGACCATAGAAGTACAGGGCGAAGTAGGAACCGCAAGTTATGGCATCAAAGTAAACAATGGAGAAACAATATCTACGAGCGGAACGGTAAGGAAAGGCTCTACGATCAATATAGTGGGCGCGACCGAACCGGGAGATGAAGAGAACAACACGTATCAGCTAGTGGCGGTATATGTAAATGACGCATTGAGCATGAGACCGGTATCTGGGACGATAGACAACAGGGCAGGTACGACAATAGAATCAATAGAGTCAGACACGACTATACGCTTTGTATTCTCTGAAGGATACAGGATGAACATAAGTGCAACTGAGGATACTAACGTAGATAGCATTGAAATATCTACCGATCTAGATAAGATCACCGCTGATGGTATCATAGCTACAGACGCAGAAGTGACGATCACAATAGACGAGAACACGTTGAAAGGCTCTAACACTGACAGGACATACATAGGTATGATATATACCTTAGAGAGTGGGGAGACTGTGAGCGTATTAAATGGTGGAGATGACTATGTCCATAAAGATGATATAAGCGTAGGAGATGGGTTGTTTGTCTATACGATTAAAGAGAACGTGATTATAGAAGACATTCATGTAATAGTGAAAGGGACAGAGGAGATAGATGTTGTCATACCAGAAGGGACGACGGTAGAGATAAGGTCAGCAGATGAAGGCTTTGTGCGAGTATTACAGAATGGAACGAATGCAATATTCACAGGAAAGTGGTACATAATGCTGCCAATAGATGCTGAGAGTATAGAAACAATCTTTAGTGGATACAAAATAAGTAAAGAGACCACTGGAGCATACGAAGGGTATCACTACTTTGAGCTATAGGGATCTGAGTATACAAAAAAGGAGGCATAAATTGCCTTCTTTTTTAGTTCAATTTAAATTTATATTAATACAAAAAATCATCATTACAATTAAATGCTAAACTATTCTAGTATAATATATAAATTTTGTATATATGATTACAAATTAAAATCATACTTTATTATTAAAGTTATCATTAAGTATCCAGTCATTAACTATTATTCAACAATATTTTTATTATTTATTAGATAAAACATATATTTATATTATCTAATCTAAATCTAATCTCAATCGGCATTTTCAATTTATAGTTATAATAGCGCGTGATTTTTTTAATTTCAACGTGAGAAAATAAAAAAATATAAAAAAATCTTAAAATCTATTGACAAATTATCTTTTATTGATTACACTATAATCAATTAAATAAAAATTCTAGCCAAAGACCACAAGTGCTGTAAGGCGTAAACATTGTTGCTTGTGTAGGAGAGAAAAGAATGTCGATTGTTGTATTCCTTTTGTCTTGGCAAGAGGAATTTTTATTTATATAGCATAAAGGAGGATTAACGTGTCAACAAATTTTGAAGCGAAAAAGAATGCGGTCGAGGATATCAAAAATTTGATTAACTCATCAAAATCTATTGTTCTAGTTGACTACCGTGGTATAAACGTCAGTCAAGATACTGCTTTAAGAAAAGAGATGCGCAATAACAATGTCGTCTACAAAGTTATCAAAAACACCCTTTTCAAAAAAGCATGCGAACAATTGGGTATTAATGGTTTTGATGATGCTCTAAACGGAACAACAGCTTTCGCTTTTGGGCTAGACGATGAAACTATCGCTCCTAGAATGATTAAGAACGCTATGAAAGATTATCAAGCTCTTTCTGTCAAGGCAGGTTATCATAATGGTAAAGTTATTGATGAAAAAGCAGTTATCACATTGGCTTCTATTCCTTCTAAAGAACAACTTGTTGCTCAATTATTGTATGTCCTCAATGCACCTGTTGCTAGTCTTGCTCGTGCATTTAAAGCAATCGCAGAAAAAGAATAAAAAGACTATTGATCATTAAAATTAAAAGGAGTTTATTATGACAATTCAAGAAATCGTTGAAGAAATTAAAACTAAAACAGCTGTTGAACTTAATGAATTAGTTAAGGCATTGGAAGAAGAATTTGGCGTGAGTGCCGCTGCAGCAGTTGTAGCTGGTCCAGCAGTTGCCGGAGAGGCTGCTCCAGCAGCTGAAGAAAAGACAGAATTCAATGTTGTACTTAAAGAAGTTGGTGCAAATAAAATTGCTGTCATCAAAGCAGTACGTGAAGCTACAGGTTTGGGCTTGATGGAAGCTAAAAACTTGGTAGAAAGTGCTCCTGCTACTGTAAAAGAAAATGTCCCTACTGAAGAAGCAAAAGCTCTTGAGAAGGCATTGCAAGATGCAGGCGCTACTGTTGAACTTAAATAATTCTTTATGCTAAAAAGACACTTTGATGTGTCTTTTTTTATTCAATTGACATATATTGATGTTTTTTTGTATTATTTTATTAAATTTTTAATATTGTTGATGCAAATAAGAACATATTTTAGGGCGAATGTTTTTTGATTGCTAAAGTTTGTATTGGGATTTTTAAGACTTTAAATTTATTATAAGATAATATTAAAAATTGTGGGGTGTACTTAAATTACATAAGGTTTGATTATGAAAATTGAAACAAAACAAAAGTGGGATGAGTGGAAAGAAAAGCTTTTAGATGTACTATATCCTAGGCATATAAAATGTATTTTTTGTGGGGAAGAGTTGAATGAAAAATCTATAAATGATACTTGTGAAAAATGTTTTAACGAGCTTCCGTTTTTGCATCATGTATGTAAACGATGTGGTGCACCGATCAGAGATAATAATGATGGAGTCTGTTTGAATTGTAAAGAAAATAATTTCGATTTCAGTTTGGCGCGAAGTGTGTTTGCCTATGACGAAATGATAGTCAAAGTGGTTCACAAATATAAATATGGTGGTATGAAGTTTTTGTATGAACCTTTGGGCGATTTCTTGTGTGACTATTTTTCCACATGGGATATAGCGCCAGACATTGTAACAGCTGTACCTTTGTATAAAGCAAAAGAAAAATCTAGGGGATACAATCAATCAAAATTGATGGCGAAATTGATTGCCAAAAAGTTTTCTATTCCATATTATGACTTGTGTGTAAAGGTGAAAGATAACGTGAGTCAAACAGAATTAGATTTAAAGAAGAGAAAACAAAATGTAAAAGATGTATATGAATTTGATACAAAATATAGATCAATCATAAAAGATAAAACAATCTTATTGATTGATGATGTGTATACAACTGGTTCGACCAGTAGCGAAGTGAGTAGAATTCTAAAGCATGCCAAAGCTAAAGAAATCTACGTATTGACTCTTGCTCATGGTTTAGGAGATAATAAATTAGAATATGATAAAGATAAAAAAGAAAAAACGCTAAAGAATAATTAAAAATATAATCATTTGTGGAGAAAATAATGAATAAAGAAAAAATTATTGAATTAATAAAAAAATCTAAAGATAAAGAATTTTATTTAATTTGTGGTTCATATTTTGTTTATTTTGATAAACAAGGAGACGAAATTGAAGTAAATATTCCAAAGGAAGAAAGAAAAATTGTTTAGGATTTAGTTCATGACAATTCAATATTCAATTATATAGATAACAACATGCAGACATTAGTGGAATTAAAATAAAAATTGTATTAAAAAATAATAAATTAATTATAAAATTATAAAAATTATTGTTTTTTAGTCAAGCAATTTTGAAACATTAAAAATCTAAACCAAAACGGCTTAGATTTTTTATTATCACTTAGCATTCAATTGTGTTAAATATAGAAAATTTATTAAGATATTGTATTTTTTGTATTATTAATATCATTTCGTTGATTTTTGCAACAAAAAGGCTTATTATAATTCTTTACCACTTTCATTTAAAACTTTTACACCATTTGCAGTTTCAACTTCTGATATTAATTTATTGTCGCGCAAGAAATTATTTCCAATCTGTGTAGCGTTAGGAAGATTTATGTTAGTAAGAGATCTATTGAAGTACAAGAAATCATCTCCAATCTGTGTGACATTAGGAAGATTTATGCTTGTAAGAGATCTATTGAAGTACAAGAAATTATTTCCAATCTGTGTAGCGTTAGGAAGATTTATGTTTGTAAGAGATCTATTGAAGTACAAGAAATCATCTCCAATCTGTGTAGCATTAGGAAGATTTATGCTTGTAAGAGATTCATTGTCGCACAAGAAATCATCTCCAATCTGTGTAGCGTTAGGAAGATTTATGCTTGTAATAGATTCATTGTATCCCAAGAAATAATCTCCAATCTGTGTGACATTAGGAAGATTTATGCTTGTAATAGATTCATTGTCTCCCAAGAAATAATCTCCAATCTGTGTGACATTAGGAAGATTTATGCTTGTAAGAGATCTATTTTTGAACAAGAAAGAATTTCCAATCTGTGTAGCATTAGGAAGATTTATGCTTGTAAGAGACTCATTGCAGGACAAGAAATCATCTCCAATCTGTGTAGCATTAGGATTTGTATAGCCAACTATTTCGTTATGCTTATTAAGTTGTATTTCAACTGTGTTTCCCTTTTCTGGAGTGATTTGAATTTTTAAGCCCTCCGCACTTGTTATGCGTTTTATATCCTTAATTTTTCCAACACTTTTTGGGAAATAATCATCAGGAATACCATTTCTCATCACAAGCTTATTATAATCTATTATTTCTTTTTTTTCTAAATCAAGGATAAAATAATCAAAAACAATAGCCTTATTTATATCAAATTGTTTAACTTCACCATTTCGAATTATGGTGTTGTTTGGACAATAATACACATTGTTGATTTCAAGGTTATATTTGTAAAACTTGCCATCTCTTGCCTGAATATATCCTGGAATTTCAAAAGATTTTGAATTTTTGTTGGCAAGATTTATGCTATAATGATCCACAAAGGCTTGAGTGAGTCCTGGGATTATATTGTCAAGGTTGTTGCTGAAAGTTGCGTCAGGGTTGGCAACTGTATGGTTATATCTATTTTTAATTGAAAGAATACTTGGTTCAGAACGCGAAAACTGTATGCTTAAAACGCTTACGCCATAGTCATCTTCTCTTCTTGGATTTTTAAAATTTTTTCTTTTAATTTTGTCAGCATCCTTTTTGACAGCAAACCACACTCGGTCGGTTCTCAACCTGCCACCATTAAAGGTGCAAAGTTCTTCTCCTTTATATCCTGCAGGACTCCCACCTTGATACACTGGAGTAGGTGAACCTCGATGATAATAATGTCTAAAATTTTGAATATCTTGTTCTGTTTGGCATTCTGGATAGAGAATGTAGCCTGCCTTGTCCAAAAGTTCTTCAGGTGTCAGGTTGACTTTTTTCTTATTATCCTCAGTTTCTGTCAAACTGAACACATAATTTTTAAAAGGATTAGCAAGACTATTTTGAGTTAAATCATCATATAGTTCTCGGCTGGGTGGGAAGTGCTCACTTACCAATTTAGTCAACAACCCTTCAGTTTCCAGAATAGTTGGAAATAGATTTCGGCATAGATGAGAAAACTTTTCTCCATAATGTTTTTTTATCCACTTTAAATCTTTATTTTCCATATTAACCATATATCCTTTTTAAAACATATTTTTTATCCTTTGTGATAAGACCAGCAAGATCTGCTTTATCCAAATTATTTTCAATTTCATTAAACTTTTCAAATGCATACGACTGAATGTATAAGTCACTTTTAGGGTCTAACAACTCTTCGTTTAACAAAATTATATCTCCAACTTTTGGATTGATTCCATAAAATTCTAAAATAAGCCGATGTGTTCTTTTTGTTTTGACATCCTGTAAAATATATTCATTAAATTTATTTATTTGCATTATTTTTAAAGATGAATCCATAATTTTCTCCTTTGTCAATAGAATATCAATTTTTGTTGCAATAGTCAATAAGAATCTATTTTTTTGAGATTGTTAAAACTAAAAAAGAGTTTTGCTGCTAAAAAGTAGAACTCTTTTTCCTGTTTATTCTGCTAGTTTCAAAATCTTTTTGCCTTAGTCCAGTATTTTTCAAACTAATATAGAAAGATAGTGATGAAATTAAATTCTCACTATCTTTTTTGCTAGTTTCAAGGTTTACAAACCTTATTTTTTCATTAATTTTTTATTTAAATTAATATATTTATCATTATTTTAATTAAATTAATAAAAATTAATCGTTTTTATATTCTTCGCTCAAAAAATCTTTTAATAGAGTAAATCTTTTTGCTGTGTAATTGTTGTGTATCATTCTCGCTAAAATTTGTTTGCTTCCCACAAGGACGACCGTCTTTTTTGCGCGGGTGATGGCGGTGTACAACAGATTTCTGGTGATGATGATTGGAGCACCTGGCACCAATGGTATGACGACACAATCAAATTCACTGCCTTGGCTTTTGTGTATAGTGATTGCGTAGGCGAGGGTGATTTGGTACAGGTCAGTTTTTTCATATTTACAAATTTTCCCATCATCAAATTTTACAGTCACTTGATGAGAGTTTGGCTCAATGTTTGTTATATAACCTATGTCACCATTGTAAATGCCACTGCCTTCTTGAGTCATTCCATTCTTTTCGTATTTTACATAGTTCATTTCATAGTTGTTGATTATTTGCATAATTTTATCGCCTACATGATATTTTGTAAATTCTGTAGACAATTCAATTCCCGAAAAATAGGGATTGATCGTCATCTGCAAGCGCTTGTTTAGATTGTCGATTCCGCATGAGCCAGCCTTCATTGGAGCGAGCACTTGAATATCTTGCGGACGATAGCCAAAATAATTTGGAAGTCTGGTCGTAACAAGGTCTATGATTGTTTCACTATTTGTCTCTAAATCTTTTCCTTGTTCGTAGAAAAAGTCTTTGCTAGTGTTGTCAATGATTGGCATTTTACCATTATTTATCAAATGGGCGTTGGTGATGATGAGACTGTCATTCCCTTGCCTATAAATATTGATCAATTGAGTCGTGTGTAGCTTTCCTGACTCAATTATATCACGCAATACGTTACCTGCTCCTACGCTTGGCAGTTGATCTTTGTCGCCCACCATAATTAAACGCGTAGTAGAGCGGAGCGCTTTCAGTAGATGACAAAATAGTGCGACATCTACCATGCTCATTTCGTCAATTATCACTACATCTGCATCTAGTGGATTATTTTCGTTCCTATGGAAAAAGCCTTCGTTTTCGCTAGGGTTCATCTCCAGTGCTCTGTGGATAGTCTTTGCTTCCATTCCGCTGGTCTCAGTGAGTCTCTTCGCAGCTCTTCCGGTAGGGGCGCATAGCAATACTTTTTTATTTTGTTGTTTGAACATCTCTAGTATGCATTTGACGATCGTCGTTTTACCAGTACCTGGTCCGCCAGTAATGACTGAGACACCTTTTGTCAGACTATACATGACGGCATCAGTCTGCTCGCCGTTCAATTGTATGTTGTGCAAGCGTTGATACAGATTAATGCTATCGATGAAATTGATTTTCTCTTCAAATTCATTGTAAGACAATTTGTACAATTTTCTAGCGATATATTTTTCTTGGAAATAGAATTTTGTTAGGCAGGAGATATCTTCACCATGGTATGAAAAATTTTTTACCATACCTTCAATTTGCAAATATTCTATACATTTTTCTATCAAATTGCGTTCATTTTCGCTAAAATTCAAAATTTCTATGCAATTATTTATCAAATTGTCTTTTGGAAGATAGGTGTGACCTTCTCGTTCGCTAGCCGTTTTCAGCGTGTATACTAGTCCCGCTTTTATTCTGTTTTCGCCATAAAGGTCTATGCCTAATTTCACAGCAATCTTGTCTGCAGTGCTAAATCCTATACCATCCACATCTTCTATTAGTTGATATGGATTATTTTTTATAATTTCAATAGTTTTGTCCTTGTAGACGTTGTATATTTTGATAGCCATATTCGTGCTGATGAAATGAGATTGCAAAAAAATAATGACATTTTGCATTCCTTTCATTTCATTGTAGGCGTTAGAGATTTCAGCTGCCTTTTGTTTACTGATGCCACGAATTTTACTGAGTTTCATAGGATTAAATTCGAGCACTGTCAAGGTGTCTTCTTTGAACTCATCTACAATTTTTTTTGCTGTGACAGGACCTATTCCATATATCAAGCCACTTGCCAAATATTTTTCAATCGCTGGCAGGGATGTCGGTTCAATGATTTTCACATCGTCTACTTTGAATTGTTCACCAAATTTTTTGTTTACAATGAATTCTCCGTCCAACTCTAGGGTCTGACCTTCATAGACTTCGGGTAGGTTGCCTACGACAGTCAACCGCTTGTTGTTGTGTGAGATATTGACTACAGAATAACCGTTAATTTCATTTCTAAAGACTATGTTTTCTACATTCCCAGTAATTTTCATAAATCAATAATACATCAAATTGAATAATATTGCAAATTTATTTTAGATAAGGTATTTGTTTTAATTTCAAAAACTTTTGCTTTGCAGTTGTGTTGGATGTGGTGAATTCGGTGTTAAAGTAAGTATAGCGGATATATACTGATTATGCTATTGGAATATGACAGTGTAAAAAGCATATCTCTGTTCACGCAATATTTGCTGATTATGCCATAAAAAGTGTGAGCGCAAGTCTGAGCTACAATATCCAGTTGGCTACTCAAAGTATAGGCAGTGGACAAGGCTTCCAAGATGCTGAACCATATGTTTTGACCTTTGATATAATATATTATAACCTATTATATACTGATCTATTATATATACTGATAATATAAATATGTTGAATGTATTATAAAATTTTGCACGATTAAACATTCAAAATTTAAAAATTTTTACCATATTGAATGTAAAATCAATAAAAACTTTTCATATTTTTGTGTATTTTAAAAATTTTTTATAAATTTTGTTTCATATTTAATTATAAACTAAATAAAAAAAGTTAGAGTAAGAAGGGAAGCTGTTGTCAATATTAAATGCGTGCCATATAAGATACCAGTTATGTGAATAGTCAAACTCGTTCATGTTGTCGTAATAAATATATTGCACAAACATATAAGACAATCGTATTATAATTTTAATTTAAATCCATCCACAGATAGTATAAATATTAGTACTAATAAAATTTAGAAATTGGTATTGACAAATATTAGAATTGGGGTATAATAATCATAACAAATTTTAATTCAGGGAAGGGTGTATGAAAAAGTTTTTAGTTGTCTTAGTAGCGATAATAGTTGTAGTTTGTCTTGGTATGACTACATATTATTTTTTGCGCAATGATGAAGTAATTAATTTCAGTACTAGAGAAATATATTGTAATGTTGGCGATGTCATCACTGTTGATGACCTAGGGTATACAATCAAAAAACCTAGTAACAACACTACAATAGACTATAATGCAGGTGGTGAAGAAGTAACTCAATACATCAACTTTGATGCGGATAAAAATTATTATGTTGCATTACAAGGTGGAGAAGTTACGCTTCTTATCACTACAACAAATGAAAGGAGTCCAGAATTCAAGATCAATGTTCATATTGGTGACGGTAGTGAAGAGAACCCTTATTACATAGATAATCAAGCTGATTTGGAAAAAATTGGCGTTACCTACGAATTGGATGCTAGTTATATGCTGATGAACGATATCACATTGACAAACAGTTTTGCTCCAATTGGTTACAATGCTACGTCTGAACTTTGGGTTGGCTTTGGTGGGAGCTTTGATGGACAAGGCTACACGATCTATGGCTTGAATTTACAAGGGACAGATTATGCAAATGCTGGGTTATTCTATTCTTTGAACAATGGCGCAAAAGTGAGCAATATCAACATCAGCGGAGCTGTCATTTCTGGCGGCTATGATTATGCTGGCGTGTTGGCAGGGGCAGCTAACGGTGAAATTAGTAGAGTTAGAGTAACAAATGCCAACATCACAAATACAAGAAACAACAGTGTGACTGGTGGACTTGTAGGTGCTCTTACTGGTCCAAATTCAAGAGTGACAATCAGTTATGTTGATAACTCTACAATAACTATTGGTGCTACCAGTGATGACCCTGTAAATGTCAATGCAACAGTCGGTGGCTTGCTAGGCGAGATGAATTTAGCTAAAGCACAAGCGACTTATGCTGATGCCAATATCGTAATGTTGAATGCTACTGGTAATGCTGGTGGATTTGTGGGAAGAATGGTAGTTAACAACAATTACGGCACAATTCAAGAGTCTTATTCAATATCTACAAGCGAATATACAGACTTTGGTGCTTTGGTAGGGGCATTTGAGACGGATAGTTCGTTTATCTTAGATAACGTTAATCCATTGACTTACTTTATAGGTAACTATGTTGTAGCTGCTGGGCATGAGGTAATAAACAGTTACGATACAGCAATATTTGATCAAATTAGCAACAATTTCTATGATGAAAACAATTCATTATATTTGATTAGATCATTCGGCAATGTGAACGATATGGTTGACTATGACGTGGAATATGTATTCTACGCTATCAGTCAAACAAATAAAGTTATGTGGGATAGTTCAGCGTGGAGCATTGTCGCTGGACAGTTGCCAAGACTTACCATGACGAATGCAAACTTGACAGGTGTAAGTAGCGAATATTTCACAAAAGATTTGGACGAAGAGACTATCGGTAACGAAGAGAACTCTCCAGAAGACAATAGGGCTACATTCTTGAGATATATTGAACAATGTAGAGAAGAAGCAAACGCTATTGAGAACAAAAAATACGTCCTTGCTTCTGACATTGATTTGGCAGGTATCACATGGGAACCAATCGCTTTGATAAACAGTGTATTTGATGGTAATGGTCATACAATTTCTGGATTAAATTTAACTGCAGGTGTAAATAATGATTTAGGCTTATTCTCATCCATAGATAACAGCACAGTGAAAGATTTGACAATTTCAGATGTGACAATCAATGCGTCTGTGACAAATGCAGGTGCTTTAGCTGGTCAAATTACATCAACTAGTGCAAACAGCGTTTCCACAATATCTAATGTGAATGTGACATTCGCTGATGACGATATCAGTGGTACGATCACAAATCTTGGTGGCATCGCAGGTTTAATTGATAATGGAACAATCATCAACACTTCAACTGTAAGCAATTTGACCACTGGCGCTTCAACTATCACAAATGTAGGTGGGTTGGTCGCTCAGAATTCAAGTGGTACTTTAGAGGATAATGGAGTAACAAATATTCAAATAGGCGCTATTAGAAATGTCGGCGGATTGGTAGCTGTGAATAATGGCATTATTCGCAACCATGGTGTCAATAGAACTATTGATGTAGTGATCAATTATAATAGTACAGGTTATGCTGCCAATGTCGGTGGTGTAGCAGGAAATAATGCTGGAACAATTGATGGCAATGTTGCAAACGTTGATATAAATGTAGATGCAACAGATAGAGCAATCTATGTGGGCGGTATCGCCGGTGTGAATGATGGTGTGATTTCTAACACAACCATTACAGGGACAGGTATAGAAATTGCTAATGTCAATACAAACACCATGTATGTCGGTGGTGCGACAGCTCAAAATAACAATACTATTTCAAACACTAACATATTAATCGACAGCGTAGGTAGTTATATTGAGGGCAAAGAATTCAGCGTAGGTGGTGTTGCGGCAATTAACTCTAATGCTAATTCTTATATATATCAAGTGATTATGTCTGCTGATGTATATGGAAACAATGTTTCTGGTATAGCAGTTCATATGGATAACGCAGGAGCAAGAGTAGATCAAGTATTGGTCGCTAGATTCAATATGGAGACTCAAGAGATCGGCGAAAATCTCATCTCAGGTGACAGATATGTTGCTGGTGTATCTTACGAATTTAGAGCAGGAACGATCTCTAATGTCCAAGCAAAGAGTCAACTTCGTGGTATGAGCAACAATGCTAGAGTATCATTAATTGTATTGATATTCCCTAATGAAGCGACTTTAGTAAATTCAACTATTGACAGTTCATTAAATGGTTATGGAACATTCTACAAAGAGACTTGGAAAGATTATACTCAAACAGGTATTGACAACTTCTATAATCTATATGGGGTAGATAGTGCTGCCGGCAGAATGCAAAGCGTTGTTATCAACACCGATGCTGCTTCTAGATATAATGTAAATTATATTACAGCTGAATTCGCCATCAGTCTATTTGGTCCATCTTATCAAGATACCGAAGATAGCAGTTATTTCAAAGATGTTAACGAAAGTCAATTTAGACAAGCATCTACCTTTAAAGGTTCATTTACTTATAGATGTGACGGGTTCTTGTGGACTGCTAGAGAATATACTAGGGAATTGACATTTGACTTTGCCAACGGAATATGGGTAGACAGCAATGGTATTGCTTTGGCATTCATGTCTAACGTGTAATTTTAACAATAAAAAAGAGCGAGATATTCGCTCTTTTTTTACACTATCATTTTCTATGAATAGCTATATATAAAAGAAAAAAATATCTGCTAGTTAGCAGATATTTTATTGGTTGCTATTGCTGATTTTCTTTTTCTTTCTCATAAGCAGCCAATACAGCAGAACTGATTTGTTCTCTTGTCTCAGTGTTCAATGGGTGTACAATATCTCTGTACTCGCCACTTGGTGCTTGCTTTGATGGCATAGCGATAAAGTTGCCATTGGTGCCTTCAATAATCT
>CALWTK010000029.1 GCA_944384465.1 uncultured Clostridia bacterium | reverse complement strand
TAGCCATAATTGTATACATAATAGCCCCCTGCACCACAGGTCGCCATCTCTCGCTCTGTATATTCATCCCCTTTGTAGAAAGACAACGCTGTATTGTTCATCACACTGGACATGAATGGATAATTGTAGTTATCGTTGTATTTTACTTCTATAGTGACTTGTGACGCATAGCCGTCAAGGGTCCCCGCTCCAATATATTGAAGCCTGTCTATGCCTGATTCATCCCAATAGTTGTCGTATGTATTGCTGATAACAACATCGTACATGTTCGACCATTTTAGTATGACTATCTGTTCGTCAAAGTCCCCATAACTCCATTTGCTCATGCCTGATATGCCGTAATATGTGTTTCCGTCTATCGTTATATTGTCTTTGTCATTTCGTGTAAATATCCATTTACCACTGGCATTGCTAACTTTGATCTCTGTGTCTGTAATTTCGGCTGTATACCCCGATATTACCTTACCTGCCTGCAATACTTCCCCTGCATCCGTGATACCTATCACCCAGGCACCAAACGATTTGTTTTGCTCGTTTACTACGTAATCGTAATCATCATATTGGTTTGTTGAATTTTGAAGCATTGTCATAAAGTCGTCATTTGAGATAAAGGTATTCTCCATCTCTGTATTGAATACTATGGTAGAATTTCTATATACTCCCTCCGCATTCGCTATGTAGGACAGTGGGAATGTGTATTCAATCAGACTGAAATATGCTCGGATGTATATAGGGCGCTCCAGTGTGATCTGGTCTGTGTTGTATAATCTCACCCAGCCTGTGTCATTGCTATTGTATGTGTACTGGTAATATTCAAAATTATACCCTGGATTTGCTGTAGCGGTGAGTTCTAAATTGCCAAGATATTCAAATCCGCTAGGTTGAGTGATTGTAAGTGTTATTACCCCATCGTTATTCTCACTCTCAACTATCGTCAAAGTGGCACCATAGACGAACACATATGGATTTTCTGATGTGTAAGTATAATCTGTAATGCCACCCAAATTATTCGTAGACTCCAATGAACTTGTGATACCAACTGACATGACCGAATATTCCTTTAACTCAAAGATAGGCCGTAGATGAAGATTGTCTCTATTCAAGGTGATGCCGCCGTCTGGTATAGGGTCTGCGTTGGAACTGCTCGTACCGTAGTAATACTCCCAGCCACCTATCTCGTACATAATAGCAAACTCATCTCCCACACTTGCTTCAACAATCGTATCAGAGACGCCGTCAATGTAATCGATCGTCAATTGACAGGATGATTCATCATATGTGATCTTGGCTCCATATCCTATATTGTTTGCTTGATAACCTATGCTCGTTGTGCTCCAAGACTTACCGCCACGTTGCACGAATGTGATCTTAGTGGACGTGTTGCTTAATTCCACATTGTCTAGATATACTGTCGTAGTTTTATAATCAAAATATGCTGTAATGGTGCGATCGGTATTGTCCACTTCCCAACGCGAAAACTCACAATTTTGATCTATCACTGTTGCCTCAAGGCCTATGGCGTAGATCTTTGTGCTTGAACTGGACGCACTCGCGACATTGAAGGACGTGCCTGGTAGATAAATCGTTGTAACATTATTGCCATTATCGTCTACCGCCCATGCTGTACCTTGATCCTCGTCGTTAGACTTAATAGTATATCTCTGCCATTTTACAAATTGTCTCGGGATAGGGAGCCCTGAGTTGTATTCGTTTGTCCTAGGCATATACCAAAATGATGTAGAATTCGTAGAATTCGAAATAAATTCTCCGTATTCTGAATTTATAATACCATTATCATCCATAACTCCAGAAGGGAAAGTGCCGCCATATTTTAAATCGCTTAGAGTGATTTCAGTCGCTCCTTGTTCGCTGAGATGAGTAGTATCAAAATCTTCTTCTGTTTCTGTCACATAATAATTATTATTTAATCCTCCACCTAATGGCCTACAAGATATACCTATGGACGTAAGACTACCAACAGCAGTTGCATGAAATTCACCAGCCCAAATTGGCAAAAAAGTACCATGAGTTGCTTCTTGTATCTTTGAGCCTTTAAGAATTATCGCTATACAGTCTTCTATCGTAAGACTCTTCATTGGATTTGACCCGCCTGGTATCCCAAGGTTTATATCTGCATCAGGTCCTCCCACGATCCCAGCATTCATAGAAACAGATGACTCTGCATCATTTTCATTTTTAGATATTATTGTCCCATAATAATATGAGTTTTTTACTGATACACTTGAATTACCTACCGAAGGGCTACTTATCAAACCAATGATCCCGCCAACATTGTTAAATACTCCAAATAAATCTTTTCTAATTTCTATATTGCACTGCACTCCACAATTATGCACAGAGGTGGCCCCATCTAAAACCATGCCGATAAGTCCACCAGCGCTAGCCGATCCCCCAGACCACATTATACCAGCACCGTCATCAATCACTTTGATATTGCCGTCTATGACCATACAGCCACCAATATCACACTCTCCAGACGTAGAGCCGACCAAGCAACCCACTCTGTCTGAGGACCACCAGCTACTCGTCTCTTCCTCATTTTCATCTTCGGTATTTTTATCGTCCTGTCGATAATTGTGAATCTCAACGCCTTTCAAACACACATCATAAATATCGGCATCAACTATATTACCAAAAAATCCTACCGCCTCGTCTTGATCATCATACGAATCTTCATCTTCCCTTTGGAAATTGAGATTGCTGATGATGTGTCCGTCTCCCCTGAATGTGCCAGAGAAGACATAATCTCCGCCATTGTGCTGATAGCCGATTGGCGTCCAATTTTCACCGCTTAAGTCGATATCATTTGTTAAATGCAGAGTGCAATCTTTATACGAATTCCCCCTATTGACCAAATCGCGAAATTTTTTTAGTTCATTTATATTATCAATGTAGCCAGTGCCATTAAGGACAGTGACGTCTCCATCTGAATTTTCTAATTTGAATTCACACCCAAACCGATCTTCCCACTCTAAGTAAATTTTTGAATCTGAGTATATGGCTTGAGTCCAACTGTTAAATTTGATGGTGTCGTACATTGAATAATGTTTGTTGACTGTATTATCATCATTATTTTTCGAATCAAAAGATTCACCACCTATCACAGTATATTCAGAAAATGCCTCTTTAAACTCATCTACATCACCGCCCACCTTTGTAATGTTTGTGCCTGTGCCATACTCTATTACTATAAGTAAAGTATTCAATGTAATTGTGGCATACGAATTATCAGTTGTCTTGTGAATATACACATTTCTAACTTCATTATCAAGATCTTTAAAGTAAACTATCAATTTATATGTACTAGCATAAGATGTTCTGACCTGTTGCAATCCTGTAATCGTCAAAGCCAAAACTACAGACATCAAAAAAATAATGGATAATATTATTACACGCTTTGCAATTTTACTAGACATATGCCCCTCACCCAATATTATATATAATATTGTAACACATTCGACACACTTTTACAAATTAATATCAACAAAATAATAAAATAATTAGAAAATTTTGTTATAAATATTCGAAATAATCAATTATAATTTGTTGAGTCATTTTCATCAACAAAAATCAATATTTCGTTCATATCAGAATTTGTACGCTTTGTTGAAAAAATAATTTGCTAAATTTTTTAGCAAATTATTTAATAATCTATATAAAATATTTACGAAATATTTCAATACCCCCTTTAAAAAACAAAAAATGAGAGGTCTCTCCCTTACCACAAAATATTAATCAAGTAATAACAAATCATTCTCGCAAATCTTAATTCTTTTATCTGCTAATTTTTCAAATAGATTAATACTTTTATCAGCTGGCATGATAGCAAACAAGGAAATTGCACCAGCGTTTTCACTGTCTTTTGATAGTGAAATCAAATTTTTAATTGATGGCATATTTTCGTCATCAATTCCCGATAGAGATACAACATCATCTATAGCCACAAGCACATATTCGTCGTTTTCAAAAAGGCGCTTTATTCTCTCTGTTGCGAGAGCAACTATTCTTTTTGCCTTCTCAATACTGTCGGTAATATTTGACACAAACAATTCACCATCTTTCAAATTGTCAATTAAAAGTTTGTTTTTTTCTGCTAGAGAAATATTTATATAAATTTTTCTTTTAATTTTACAACTATTTAAAAGTTCTATTATCGTTAAAGTATTTTGATTGTTATTTGACCCATAAAGATAAAT
>CALWTK010000028.1 GCA_944384465.1 uncultured Clostridia bacterium | reverse complement strand
CAAGTGCTAGTTATAGTCAGAGTTATGATCCAGGAGACACTTCATATTATGATTTTGCAGGATGGGCGACCAGTTCGACTAGCACAAGTTATAGCAGCAGTGCTTCTATGACATCCAGTTCAGACATCTTCTATGCTGTATGGAAGAAAAATACGACTGTGTATTACAATAATACTTATACAACAAAGACCACATACTTTTCATTGAGTTCAAAGGTGTCATCAAATTCTCAATCAATCAGTTTGTCATCATATGATAGTGACAGAACGAATTATGATTTCTATGGCTGGGCGGACTCAAGCACTCGGGTAACGAACAATCAGACATCGGCGCCGAGTTCATCATATGTCACGACCAGTACATCAGTGACCCAAACAGAAGATGACGACACATTCTATGCAGTATATAGAAGGACATGGAGATTCTATACTACAAGCAAGAGCAGTGTAGGTTCAACAAAATACACGTATTATAGATATAATGCAGGGGCAAGCACAAGTTATTCATTGACGTATACAGCGTCTAGGAGTGGATACATATTTGAGGGATGGTCGACGAGTTCTAGTTCGACCAGTGCGTCAAGCAGCAGTGTATCTCTGTCATCATCTTTAGGTTCATGGTACGCAGTGTGGAGTGATACAAGTGGAACAAGGGTAGCGACGGACACATTGACTCACACATTCTACATTGCAAGTGGTTCTACAACTAAAACTACTGATTGTGAAGTGACATATACAGGAGTTAGAAAATATTACAATTGTGATTTGTCATCATCAAGGACAGATACAACAGGGGGAAATGCTTCTTCTACAGGTAGTCATGAGGCGCTAAGTTCGCCATATTCTTTCGGGTCTACTACAGTCAATAGCGGATATTCCCTATATGGTTGGTCCACAGGAAGTGCAAGTACATCTGCAGATTGGACTAGAGGGAACGATATCCCGACATCAGATACAAAATACTATGCGGTGTGGAGAAAGATATTATATACATATCAATGTGGATCATTGAAAAGTGTAGTAAAATACTATACTTATTCGACCACTGGTTCACAAACGATAACGACGTCTGGTAGTGACTTTGTGTCGGGTTATACATTTGAAGGTTATGCGTATTCTAGTTTTACAAATGGGACGACATCAAAACCGAGTATGAAATCGACAGGATTTTCAATATCATGCTCTAGTGCTTCTCAGACATATTATGCAGTAGGGTCAAGGACGTTGACTTTCAACAAAGGTAATAGCACAACAACAAGGAAATATTATTATGGTTATGATGTATCCGCCAATGCAGGATATAGTTATACAGAATCGGCTACAAGGACAGGGTATACATTTGAAGGTTGGTCGACTGATGCGAATTCGACTACTCCAACAGGGACTAATACGGTCAACCAGTCTTCAGCAAGTGGAGAATATTACGCAGTATGGAGTGATACAAACGGAGTGAGAAGTGAGTCTAGCACATTGACTCATAGATTCTACACAGCGAGCGGGGTGTCAAATACAAGAAACACGACAAAGACTATACCATATACAGATGTGGCGAAATATTATAATTATGATTTATCATCATCAAGAACAGCAACAACAGGAGGCTTAGCAGGAACACCTACATACTCCAGCTTGTCATATCAGACAGCGAGCAAGAGCGGATATACTTTTGAAGGCTGGACAACGTCAAGCAGCGGAACGAGCGCATCGTGGACAAGTGGTTCACAGACTCCTACAAGCAACATGACGTATTATGCAGTGTGGAGTGATACAAACGGAACTAGAAATGTGGTGCAGACTCTGACGCATACATTCTATGAGACAAGTGATACAGATACATTCACAAGGAATACGACAAAGACCACACCTTATACGAATGTAACTAGATATTTTAACTATGATTTAGCCCAAGAGAGAAAATTAGAAGACGGGGACGCGCAGACTCCGCAATATACAACTCTAGCATATGAGACAACGAGCAGATCGAATTATTCCTTCGTAGGGTGGACCAACAATGGTAGCAATACGAGTGCATCGTGGACAAGCGGTACGCAGTTACCTACAAGCAATTCTTCTTGGTATGCAGTATGGATGAATACGACTGGCACTAGAGATGTAGTGCAGACTTTAACGCATACATTCTATGAGACAAGTGATACAGATACAATTATTAGGAATACAACAAAAACAACACCATATACAAATGTAACTAGGTACTATAACTATGATCTGAGTGAAGTAAGGCTATTGGAAAATGGTAACCCACAAACTCCTGTATATACATCGATGACATGTCCGACAACATCTAGGAATGGTTATATGTTCATTGGTTGGACAGAGGACGCGGACAGTGCTACCCCTACATGGACGGAGGGGTCGAGAGTACCTACTACTGATACAGCATGGTATGCGGTATGGAGAGCTAACACGCAGAGCAGCGAGACAGTGCAAGGTGACCCAGCGAGTGCAACAGAGACTTATACACTAAGATTCAATGGCAACGGAAACACGGGCGGCAGCACGGATGATGTGACAGGGACAATCAACATAACATACGAACGAACAAGATATTATTACAATCAATACAATTACAATTTGACCACACATGTGGAAGTGAATGGATCGTATAGTGAGAACAGAGAGAGCGGAAGGACATGGCCAAACATTGTATTGCCAGAGAACGGATTCACAAAGACGGGCTATTCATTTGTAGCGTGGGCATTGAATGGTACGAATGGTGAGCAGTATGCAGAAGGGGAGACATATACCCCAACGAGCGGGACGAGCGCTACAATGTACGCAATATGGGAAGCGAATGATTACATCCTGACCTTTGATCCTAACGGCGGAGAGTTGACAGGAAATGCGCAATATACAGTAACGTTTGACTCAACCAACTACAACAGTGTGGCAAGTGTGTTACCTACCAAGGACGGATATAAATTCACTGGATGGTACACAGCTACTGTCGATGGGACACAAGTTTATGACGAGAATGGCTTAGCAGTAGAGGGAACCTTCTGGAGGAGAGCGAATAGCAGTTTGGTATGGAATTATCCAGACAATGTGACAGTATATGCACAATGGGAGCTGAAAGATTACAATGTGACAGTGGGCTTGTCTAATGGATCTGCTAGTATCACCGTTCCGGAGACGGGGACATACGGGCAAGAACTAGAGATTTCATGGAAAGAAAAAGAGAGCAGCGCACAGTATCAATACGTATTGCAAGACGTAGTCATCTACGGAGGCACGGACAGCACAGGACCGGTATTGGCGACATACACAACTGGCACGAGTGCAACATATGTGATGAGTGGTACGTATTATGAAAATATATACATATATGTGACACACACGGCAGTCGTGAGAGACTATGTAGTGATAACAGAATCCAACAACGAGAACTACGGCACAGTGTCTTCTAGTGGAGTGAGTGTGCCATATGGTACGAGTATTTCAGCTAGCGAGAATGTAGTGACGATAGGCGAGGTAGCAGTGACTGCTACGGCGAAGACGGGGTATCACTTTGTCAGTTGGACTATCCCAGCTAACACAGTGACAGGAGCTATGACCATTACGGCAGTGTTTGAACCGAATAATGACACTCCATATACAGTACAGCACTACTGGCAGAATGTGGATGATGACAACTATACACTACATGAGACAGACGACCTGACAGGCACTACAGGTGCAGAAGTGACACCAAGCGTGAAGACATATACAGGATTTATCAGTCCAAGCACGCAGACAGTGACAATAGCGGCAGACGGAAGCACTGTAGTAGAATACAGATACGCAAGGCAGACTTATACGGTCAACTTGCAAGCAGGTACAGGTGTCACAAGTGTATCTGGCGGTGGAACATATAGGTACGAAAAAGAGATTACTATCAATGCGGTATTGACAGAAGGGTATGACTGGAGAAACTGGACAGGAACGACAACAATATCCACACAACAGGCTACAATAACAGTCACTCAGAACATGACCTTGACAGCTAATGCGGATATAAAGGTACTAGTAGTGACCATCACGGCTGGAACAGGCGGACAAGTGAGTGAGACAAGCGTAGAAGTAGACTATGGCACAGCATTATCAGTAGACGGAGCTACACTGACAATAGGAACTACTGTAGTGACAGCTACGGCGAATAGTGGATACGAATTTGACAGTTACTTAAACGTACCAGAGAGAGTGACAAGCAATGTAACAATTACAGCACAGTTTGCAGAGATAGTGAATGTGACTATAGAAGTACAAGGCGAAGTAGGATCAGGTAGTTTCGGAATCAAAGTGAACAATGGTGAGACGATATCTACAAGCGGAACGGTAAGGAAAGGTTCTACAATCAATATAGTGGGTGCGACCGAGCTAGGAGATGATGAGAATAACGAGTATCAAATAGTATCAGTATACATAAATGATGTACTGAGTGTCAGACCAGCAGCTGGAACAATAGATGGAATGACAGGAACAAGCATAGCATCAGTAGGAGCAGACACAACGATACGATTTGTATTCTCTAAAGGGTATAAGATGAACATCAGTGCGACTGAGGATACTAACGTAGATGGCATTGAGATATCTACCGATCTAGACAAGACCACCATTGATGGCATTATAGCTACAGACGCAGAAGTGACGATCACGATAGACGAGAACACATTGAAAGGCTCAGACACAGACAGGACATACATAGGTATGGTATATACCTTAGAGAGTGGGGAGACTGTGAGCGTATTAAATGGTGGAGATGACTATGTCCATAAAGATGATATAAGCTCAGGAGACGGATTGTATGTCTACAATGTAGGATCAGATGTAGTGATAAAGGACATACACGTCATAGTGAGAGGAGAAGAAGCGATAGAGGTAGCAATACCAGACGGAGTGACAGCAGAGATAAGATCCGAGGAAGGCTTTGTGAAGAACTTACAGAATGGAAGGAATGTAATCTTCACAGGAAAGTGGTACATAATGCTGCCAATAGATGCTGAGAGTATAGAAACAATCTTTAGTGGATACGAAATAAGTAAAGAGACGACTGGAGCATACGAAGGGTATTACTACTTTGAGCTATAGGGATCTGAATATACAAAAAAGGAGGC
>CALWTK010000027.1 GCA_944384465.1 uncultured Clostridia bacterium | reverse complement strand
GTTTAGCAACTCTCGAAGACTTGACCCAACATGTTATCACACCTTATCAGGGTGGTGCTCTAACCGACTGAGCTACAATCCTATATGTTTGTTTTAACGAGTTTAGCAACTCTCGAAGACTTGACCCAACAGGTTATCACACCTTATCAGGGTGGTGCTCTAACCTGCTGAGCTACATCTCTTCGTCGCAACTCTCGCTATTACTTAATTGCTCGCATGCTTCGCAATTCTCGTTTTTTACTCGGTTGCTCCTCTCTCACTCGAACAAGTTCTCGTGAGAATTCTATTACGTGTGAATATTTAATGGAAAATATATCTTGCGATATATTTGTACCATCTTAATTTGTTTTAAAAGCAAATCGCTAAAGCAATTGATTGTATAAAATTTTTAATAATCTAAAAGAAATCTTTATCTTCTTAAAAATTTTAAAATCAGCATTTCATGCTTTTGCTTTTAAATAGTGGAGAATAAATCCATTTCCACCGTTGGTGGAGAATATATGAATATATTACAACCGCCGATGCTGATTAAAAGCAAAACTGCTAGCGCAGTATTATCTTAAAATTTTTTGTTAAACCGAAGAATTTTTCTTCATTTTAAAAAAAATTTAAGATAAACACTACGTGTTTTTGCTTTTGGTGGTGGAGAATATCGGATTCGAACCGATGACCCCTTGCTTGCAAGGCAAGTGCTCTAGCCAACTGAGCTAATCCCCCAAAATCCACAACACGCATACTTATGATACCAATTTGATGTTTATTTGTCAATAAATTTTATGAAATTTTTTTATTTTCTTTGGATTTTGATATGGTGATATGAAAATTGTTTATCTATTGAGTGTGTAAAAAATTTGTTAGTATCAAATATTTACAAATCTGTTTGTACAATAGATCTATAATTTTAATGCATGCAATTGATAGTTGTGTATTATTTTTGTCGTTTGGGTAAAAATATTGTTTGGAGGATAATTATGGATTTTCAACAATCAAAAACAAAGGAAAATTTAGCGAGAGGTTTTGCGGCTGAATGTCAGGAGGGTGCCAGATATCAGTTCATGGCAAAGATGGCACAACAACAGGGATATCAATACATGAGTATGTTGATCAGAACGCTTGCTCATAACGAAATGGCACACGCACAACAGTTTTTTAATAAAATTGTTGAATTGGGCGGAACAAATATTCAAAATATTGAGATCACGGCAGGGTATCCGTTCAGAAGTGGTGATTTGTGTGAAGTTTTAAAGATAGAGGCAAACAATGAACAGATGAGTGCGGAATCTATCTATCCATCATTTGCGGATACGGCAAGAGATGAGGGGTTCAAAGATGTGGCAGACTTGTTTGACATGGTGTCAAAAGTGGAAAGGACTCACCAACGCACGCTAGAGAAATTGCACGAGAGTTTGTCAAAAAATATTTTATACAAATCAAATAATGGTGAACACGCATTCAAATGTGATGAATGTGGCACTATTATAAGAGACAAATGTGCTCCAAAGACATGTCCTTTGTGTAAAATGGGGCAAGGTTATTTTAGAATCGATTTCAGTTTGAATTAGTTGTCGTTTATTCGAAATTAAGATTTAAACTTGACAAGTGTATATTCATAAGATATAATAAGAACGATTAAGGAGTAAAAAAGTGCCAATTGTCAAATAAGCTAATTTAAAATTTTAATTTTATGATTTTTAAAATTAAGATTTTTTTGGCTTATTTTTTATATGTGTTTTATGTGCATTATAAAATTCGTATTCGACAGGAGGTGTTTATGTTAGAACTAAAAAACATTGAGAAACAATATGCTGATAAATTGCTGTTTAAAAATTTAAATTTGACTATTTATGATGGGGAAAGAGTGGGTATCGTTGGCAATAATGGTAGTGGCAAGACTACTCTTATGAAAATTATTGCTGGTGAAGAGAGTCCGGACGCAGGCAGTGTCTACAATAGTTCCGCCTCTATAGGATATTTAAAACAAGTCACAGAATACACTAAAGAAGACTTTTTAGCTTTGGCAGAAGACGCCGTATTTGTCAAAGAATTTATGGCGTATAAAAAGAAATTACATATCGCTGCTAACATTGATTTTTCTGTAGAACGACTATCAACCTTGTCAGGAGGAGAGAAACCAAAATTGATGCTTGCGCATATCCTCAGTCATAACCCAGATGTTTTATTGTTGGATGAACCTACTAATCATATGGACGCTGAAGGGATAGATTGGCTTATAAATGCTTTGAATGAATACAATGGGACTATTATAACTGTATCGCATGACAGATATTTTTTAAATAGCGTGGTGTCTAGAATAATTGAGATTGATTATGGGAAAGTGAACGATTATTATGGAGATTATGACGAATATGCTAGACAGAAGAAAGCAGAACTAGACAGACAGAAAAAATTACATGGTGAGCAGGTGGCGTTAGAGAAAAAATTAGATAAACAAATAAAAGATTTGAGGTCATGGGCAGGCAAGGCGGAAAAAGATTCACGTCGTCAAGGTGGAATGATGTCAGACAGCAGGATAAAGGGAGCGGAAACTAGAGCGCAAGTGAGCGCTACGAAATTGGCAAGCATGGCGAAAGCAAAGACAAGCCGATTGGAACAAGCTAAATCTAGTTTTGTTGATGCTCCGCATGAAGATAGAAAAATATATTATGAACTAAAACCTGGAAATATAGGTAGCAAGGTGTTGATCAGAGCGGAAAATTTGACCAAGAACTTTGGGGACCATGTCTTATTTAAAAATGCTAGTTTTAATATAGAAGCGGGAGAAAAAGTCGCAATAGTGGGCAGAAACGGTTGCGGTAAAACTACGCTAATCAGAATGATTTTAGGCTTAGATGAGGAATATTCAGGCTTGATATGGAAGACTCCTTCGTTGAAGCCAACGTATTTGTCTCAAGACGTTTTGGACCTAGATGAAGATTTGACGGTTATGGAAATGTCTATGGCAAAAGATAGGGAATATAGGACTAAATTTTTGACAAATTTAGCGAATATGAATATGTCAAATCAAGTTTTCAATCGCAAGATCAAGACATTGTCGCTCGGGGAGAGAATGCGAATTAAAATGAACGAGGTGATTTTGAGTGATTTTAATTTATTGATTTTAGATGAGCCGACTAATCATTTGGATTTGAGTAATAAAATTTTCATGGAAAAGATATTAGCTGATTACGAAGGTGCTCTAATTTTGGTAAGCCATGATAGAGCATTTAGAGAAAATATATGTACGGCAGAACTTGATTTCGTTGATGGAACTGTAAAAAAAAACATATTGACTAATTCATTAACAAAATAAAAAAACAGGTAGTGAAGTGAACCCCATTTTTGCCACCGCAAAAAAAAGGACACTTTACTAAAAATTCCTCTTATGGTAAAATTCCATAGGAGGTATTTTTTATGGCTAGTAAAGGACAAAAATTTAATTCTTACTCACTTGAATTAAAACAAGAAGTTTTAAATAAATATTTTTCAGGTAATGGTAGTAGAGTTTCTTTAGGTAGAGAATATAATA
>CALWTK010000026.1 GCA_944384465.1 uncultured Clostridia bacterium | reverse complement strand
ATCTTTTGTTGCATTCCTATATGAGTGTAATTTATTCCGTGCACATCACGAGCATCGTGGCACTATATTTAGAATAATTTCAACCAACAAATAATCATTAGATGTGCTATATTAAATTCATCAACATATAAATAAGAAAAATTAAGAAAAAATGTAAAAATTACAGAAAAACGCAAAAAAACATGCATAATTTAATTATAAATTTAAAAATTTTAAAAAATTAAAAAAGAAACGGAATTTGCTCCGCTTCTTTTTTTTGTTTTATTTTTATTTATTATTTTTATTCATACAACAATTTTTGTATTTCTTTCCGCTACCGCATGGGCACAAATCATTCCTTCCTATGTGAGATGAATTTGTCCTAGCCCTATTCGCCTCAGCCTTATTCACATTACCCATAGCTACAGGACCTTTTGGTGTGGCTGGAACGATATTTACCCTTACTTTCATTCTAAATAAGGTTGATGCAGTGTATTCCCTAATTTCGGAAATCATCTTGTCAAACATCTCGAACCCTTGGTTCTTGTAAGCAACAATTGGGTCTTTGTGTCCGTATGACAAAATACCAATTTCATTTCTCAAGGTATTCATTGCGTCAATATGATCTGTCCAGAATTTGTCCACCACTCTTAGCAATGTATTACGCTCAACGATTGCAAAATCTAGTCCCAATTTTTTGACATCTGCAATCTTCTTGTCGTATATTTCTAATAACTTTTCATATATGATTTGTGCCACCGAATTTACATCTTGGTCTTCCGCCAATTCTTCTGTAACTAAATTCGTTCCCTTTTCTAAAAGTTTGTCTTCAAGTGCTTTATTGAGAGAGGTCAACTCCCACTCATAACTAGGTTTCGTCTCATCTAAGTAAGTTAAACACAGTTCATACACATACTCTTTCAACATCTCAATAATTTGTGGGTGAATATCTACGCCGTCCAAAACTTTATCACGTTCTGCATATATGATTTGACGTTGTTTGTTCAAGACATCATCATATTCCAACACGTTTTTACGTATGCTGAAATTCATCGCTTCCACTTTCTTCTGTGCAGTCTCAAAGAAACGCGTCAGTATCTTTGATTGCAAAGGCATGTCTTCGTTCCCTCTAAATGCAATAGAGAACCAATTTTTCATCCTATCTTCGCCAAAACGTTGTGGAAGATCGTCTTCTAATGAAATAAAGAATATACTTGAGCCTGGGTCCCCCTGTCTTCCCGCACGACCACGCAACTGATTGTCGATACGTCTAGACTCATGGCGTTCAGTACCTAAAATATGCAATCCGCCTAATTCTATGACTTTTTGCTTTTCTTCGTCTGTCATTTTCTTAAGCTCAGAAAAATATTTGTCGTACTTATCTTTTACTGCTTGCTCTTCTTCATTGAGGACTGAGTTGTATGTCGTAATTTTTTCTATTACTTCTGGCTCAACATTTTCGTTTACCAATTTTTGTTTTGCCAAAAATTCAGGATTACCACCTAGCAGGATATCTGTACCACGGCCTGCCATGTTTGTCGCAATCGTTACCGCACCAACTCTACCTGATTGTGCAATGATTTGACTCTCAAGCTCATGATTTTTTGCGTTCAACAGATTGTGCGGAATTCCCAATCTTTTGATCTCTTTACTGATACGTTCAGACTTTTCTACCGACGCTGTACCTACCAAAATAGGTTGACCTTTGTCATGCTTTTCTTTGATTTCTTCCACAATGGCTTTGTATTTTGCATCCTCTGTATAGAAAATCATATCTTGCTCATCAATTCTCAATACAGGTTTATTTGTAGGGATGGTCACAACGTCTAGATTGTATATCTTGTTGAATTCACTCTCTTCCGTCTTGGCAGTACCTGTCATACCGCTTAACTTGCTATATAATTTGAAATAATTTTGCAATGTAATTGTGGCAAGAGTTTTATTCTCTTCCTTTACTTTCAAATGCTCTTTTGCCTCGATCGCTTGATGCAATCCGTCACTGTATCTTCTGCCCTGCATGATACGTCCAGTAAATTCATCGACAATCAAAACTTCGTCATTCTTGACTATATAGTTGATGTCCTTTTTCATGATGAAGTTAGCGCGAAGAGCGTTGTTGATATGATGGTTCAATTCAAGATTGTTGATATCAGACAAATTTTCAAGTTTGAAATAACTTTCCGCTTTGCTGACGCCTGACTCGGTCAATCTTATCTGTTTTCTCTTGATGTCTATGTCAATATCCTCATCTTTCAAGCGTTTCGCGAACATATCTGCTTGAGCATACAATTCGCTAGTCTTACCACCCATACCTGAGATGATCAAAGGTGTACGTGCTTCATCAATCAAAATGGAGTCAACCTCGTCGACGATGCAGAAATGGTGACCACGTTGCACTTTGTATTTTTTGTCAATCTGCATGTTGTCTCTTAGATAATCGAAGCCAAATTCATTATTTGTCCCATACGTTATATCACACTCATACGCATGCTTCTTTTCTTCTGGAGATTGACCTGACAGAGTCACCCCTATCGTCAACCCTAAAAATTTATACAACTTACCCATCATCTCGGCTTGATAAGTTGCCAAATATTCATTAACTGTAATTACATGCACGTTATTTCCAGTCAAAGCGTTCAAATAGACAGCAGTCGTTGCAGTAAGGGTCTTACCTTCACCCGTTCTCATCTCGGCGATACGCCCTTGATGCAAGACAATGCCGCCAATCAATTGTACGTGGAAATGCCTCTGCCCTAAAACACGCGTGCTTGCTTCTCTAACTAGAGCAAAAGCGTCAGGCAAAATGTCATTTAATGTCTCACCATTAGCTAAGCGCTCTTTTAACTTGGGTGTCTGCTCCTGTAGCTCAGCATCCGTCATATTAGTGTACATTTCTGCTTTATCTTCAATCTTTTTTACAATCTTTTCGATCTTAATCAAACTTCTTTTGTTGTCCGAAGCAAATAAATAAGAAAATAGTCCCATATCAATCCTTTTAAATAATTTCTAATAAAAATACTTTTAGACATAAAGTATTTTAGCAGAAATTTATCATTTTGTCTAGTCATTTAATATTTTTACAGACAGTTTGTATGTAACATTATAGTCTAATTTGGAACAAAAAATCAAATTATAAGTAAATTTAAAAGTAAATTTTGTTTTCCTAATTTAGTATTGAAATTTTTAAAAAGAATTCAAAAAGATTGACATAAATAATTTTTTTGTTTTATAATATTGATAATTAGGAGGAGAATATGGCTAATAAAAGTTCAAAAAGCAGCAGTTCTTCAAAAAAAAGCTCTTGGGGACTAAATAAAATTTCATTTTGGACTATCGTTGCAGTAACTGTACTTTACGCTATAGCTTTGATCTTATCTGCATGTGGCGTTAACGTTACTGTTGTCGGCGTTTTGCAAGGAATTGCGACTGCAATCATGATTGTCATTGTATCAATTCTAGCATGGCGCTATGTTAGACCAAAACAGATGGTTTGGAAAGTCCTATATATCATCTGCTTGCTAATTGTCATTGCCGGAATTATAGTTCCATTGGTGATAGGTTAAACAAAAAACAGGTATTGAAGTGAACTCCGAAGGGGTCACTCAAGAAAAAAGGACTTAGGAAGAAATTTTAGATTTCTTCCTATTTTTTAATCTCTTTGTATTG
>CALWTK010000025.1 GCA_944384465.1 uncultured Clostridia bacterium | reverse complement strand
AAATATTATATTCTCTACCTAAAGAAATTCTACTACCATTACCTGAAAAATATTTATTTAAAACTTCTTGTTTTAATGCAGGTGAGTAAGAATTAAATTTTTGTCCTTTACTAGCCATAAAAAATACCTCCTATGGAATTTTACCATAAGAGGAATTTTTAGTAAAGTGTCCTTTTTTTTTGCGGTAGCAAAAATGGGGTTCACTTCATCTTGCCCTTTTTTATAAACTTTTCTTTATGTGCTCTAATGCATTTTTTTCTAATCTACTTACTTGAGCTTGCGATATGCCTACGCTATCACTGACTTCCATCTGAGTCTTCCCTATAAAATATCTGAGATTCAAAATCTGACGTTCGCGTTCGTCTAGATTTTTGATCGCGTCCAACAGGTCGGTATGATCTATCCATTTGTCTATAGAATGTTCATTGTCCGCTATGTGTTCATCCAGCCTCATCTCTTCATCTCCATCTGTAAAAAATGAATCATCTAGAGACAGTGGTGTTGAAATTGCGTCAATTGCATCATACACTTCTCTAATAGTCAAATTTAGGTCATGAGCGACTTCTTCTAGTCCCACTTCTTCGTTTCTGCTTTCTTGCAATTTTTCTTTGCTTTTCAAAACCATATATGCAGTATCACGCAAACTACGACTGACACGCATGGCAGATGAATCTCTCAAAAATCTTTTTATTTCACCAATTATCATAGGTACAGCATAGGTAGAAAACTGCACATTTAAACTTATATCAAAATTGTCTACCGCTTTCAATAGCCCCACACAGCCTACCTGAAAAATGTCATCCATGTTTTCTTTGCATGAAACAAAACGTTGTGCGACTGACAGTACTAGTCGCATATTGCAATATACATAATAATCTTTTGCTTGCTCATCCCCTGCTTTGATTTTTTTTAATAATCGCATGGATTCTTCTTGAGTAATTTTTGGCAAACTACTGGTATCAATTCCACAAATATATACTCGTCTCGCCATACACACCTCGTAAATATTGTGCCTTATTAAAAGTTTTTTATCCCAAAAAAGTGAAAATAGTTAAAATATATAATTTTTCGACAAAGAAAGAAAAAGAAATTAATTTTCTTCAAAATCAAAATCAAATTTTTGATTATATAATCTTTGCATGACAATATATATAGAAAGTTTTTTATTGCAAAATATCCTGATAGATTTTTGTCTACTGCGCCTAGTTTTTATCACAACGAAAGCAAAATCTAGCTTTTTTAAGATCTTGCTGGCATCCATTGTCGCTGCAGGTTTTAGTGTGATGTCCGCAATGTTTATCACCAACAACTTTTTGATGAATGTAATAAAAATTGTATGCGCTATTGCCATGACAAAAATTGCATTCAAGCAGACAAAACGGCAATTCACATATAGTCTCATCCTACTCTTCCTATTTACTTATGCCCTAGGCGGAGCGATAACTAGTCTAACATCAAGCAGTTATCAAACATCTTTCGGAATGGTTATGTCATCCAAAGTTAGCCTAGAACTCATCACACTCATATCCATCATCATCACATATATTTATGAACTGGTGGTGAAGCAGATCAAATTCAAAATTAAGTCAAACAATTTGATCTACACAGTCATTTTGAAAGACAATAAAAGCAAACTTAAACTCAACGCCTATTTAGACACAGGTAATCTGTTGTCCTACCAAGGTCAACCTGTCCTAATTTTAGATATCAACGCTTATTTGAAACTGACGAAGAGCAATTTGATTAACTTTTATCTATCAAAAATGGAGACTGTCTCTCTAGGTACAGTCACAGGAAACGACCAAATGAAACTAGCAAAAATTGATGAGATAACTATCAAAATAAACCATGAAGAAAAGAAATTCAAAAATCAATACATAGCTGTATCTACAAACAATTTTAAACAGACGAATTATCAAGCTCTCTTGTCCCCACTATTTTTATAAGGAGGAATATGAATATTTTTAAAAAAATTAAACAGTTTTTTATCAGATTATTTAGGAGAAATTTTTTTGACATAGAGACGATTGTAAACTACATCTTTTCAGCAGAAAGTCTGCCCGAACCCTTAGATGGGGATAAAGAATATGAGTTGGTGCGCGCCTTTCAGATCAACCACGACAAGAACGCAAAATCGCAACTGATTGAACACAATCTACGGCTGGTCATGTACATTGCCAAACGCTTTGAAAGTAAAAAATTAGATATGCAAGATTTAGTCTCTGTAGGCTCTATTGGTTTAATTAAAGCAGTAGACAGTTATAAACTAGACAAAAATATAAAGCTCGCCACCTATGCTAGTCGTTGTATTGAAAATGAAATTTTGATGTATCTAAGGAAAGTGAACAAAAGCATCAATGACTTAAGTCTAGATGACTCGCTGATAAATGATGAAGAAGGAAACAATTTATCGCTTGGCGAGATAATTCCGGATGAAAAACTTGCCTACGACGAAATAGAATTGAAAGATCAAAAAAGTTATCTTCTCCAATCTATCAGCAATCTAAACGACCGAGAGAAAAAAATCATGTGCATGCGTTACGGTCTAGACGGCTATGACGAACTTACGCAAAAGGAAGTGGCGGACACCATGCACATTTCACAAAGCTATATATCTAGACTTGAGAAAAAAATCCTACACAAATTAAAACACGACATGTCAAAAAATATGTAGCAATACAAAATTTTATTGATTAATTTTAAAATTAAAATAAAAAAAGGACCAAATCATTTTCTCATAAGTCCTTTTTTATTTTCAAATATTATCCGACTAAATTTTAAATATTTTAATACGCATAATCTATTTATTTAAAATCGCATCAGCAGTATCACTTTTTTGCTTAATTACAGCGGTAGTAAATTTTATCACTTTCATCACAAATTCTTGATTAGTAAATCTATACATTTTATCTGTAAGATAAGTCTTAAAATCAATCAAAGTCTGCAAGTCATATTCTTCTAATTTCTTCTTGATGTCTCTTACATTTATATACTTGATGACATTATATAAATTATTTTGTTTGACAATAAACAACGCTTTTTCTATTTTCTTTGTAATAGTTGATTCTGGCATTAGAGAGATATATTTACTCAAACTGGTCATCTCAAAATCTTCAAGGGATAGTTTAGTAATACAATCTACCATCTCTTTCACAGTTTCCTTGCTTGATAAATTTTGATATACCCTTATAATTTTGTTGTCGAATACATTTTCCATATCAAATATACTGCTCATGATAACTCCTTTTAAAAACTTTTATAATAATTTATATTATCGGAAGAATTTGTCCGTAAGCGCACAAGTTTTAATGTGTGTTTACAAGCAAATTCGAGATAATTCAAACGTGATACCACAATTATTTGTGGTGAATGTGTTAACATTCATAAAATTTTGCGTTAGTAAAATTTAACATCACATAGTTTATATTAAAACTAAAATCATGATTTGTTAATATCTAATTTTTTGATTTCTATCTAAATATTTAAAATTTCAATCCATAATATAAAATCTGAACTAAAATTTGTTTGCATTAAATTTATTACAAAACATAAAAAACAAATCATATTTCTATTATAATTAGTAAAACTTTGCTAAATTTACTTACATATTACGTGTGTTTAAACAAAACATATTTATATTTTAAATAAAAAGAAAACAATTTTCTTACGAAAATATGTTTTGTTGTTAACACAATAAAAAAAGTCGGTGGTTTAGACCGACTTCTTTTTAATTTATATCTTAACTCAAAAGGTACTTTAGTTTTTTATATTTGTTTTTAAGTGTTTTCTCACTATACACTCAATGATAATAAATATTATCAAAGTCGACTTTAAAGATTAACTCTTTAAAAGGAGGTGATCCAGCCGCACCTTCCGATACGGCTACCTTGTTACGACTTCACCCCAGTCACCAGT
>CALWTK010000024.1 GCA_944384465.1 uncultured Clostridia bacterium | reverse complement strand
TACGAGAGGACCGGAGTGGACGTACCTATTGTGCACCTGTTGTCGTGCCAACGGCATAGCAGGGTAGCGAAGTACGGAAGTGATAAACGCTGAAAGCATATAAGCGTGAAACATGCCTCAAGATAAGATATCCCATAACACAAGTTAGTAAGACCCCTTTAAGACTAAGAGGTAGATAGGTCAGGAGTGTAAGTACAGTAATGTATTCAGCGGACTGATACTAATAGGTCGAGGGCTTGATCACCTTCCTTTTGAGAAATGATTTTTTGACAGATTACATTATATTTGTATCACTAATATGCAGTTGTCATTGTTCTAATTCAACAATAGTTGAAGTTCAATGAACCATGATGGTGATTATAGCTAAGAGGTTCCACTTGTTCCCATTCCGAACACAAAAGTTAAGCTCTTACGCGTCGACGATATTTGGCTGGAGACGGCCCGAGAAAATAGATCGTTGCCATCAACCTGATGCGAGCAAATCGCTCGTTTAAATCAAAATCTCACTATTTAGTGAGATTTTTTCATTTTTAAGCGTTTGCTCGCATACTATGAGAGACAACCAAGGTTTTCTCTCATTACTCATTTTCCTTTTTTAATAGGAATTTATTTGAAAGTGCGATTTTTTTTATTAAAATTGCAAAAATAGCACTTGCGGACTATTTCGATGCTCTATGAAGGAACATTATAATGGGGACCCCCACAAGTAGTATTACGTAGTGGGGAAAAGGAACAACTAAGCAAAAAAAGAATTTGCAATATATTGCAAATGATTAAAGAGCGCAAGTTGTGACGCCTTCCTTCATTACTTCTTTTCCAACAATAGGTATTAATTTAAATATTTCATTCTATAAATTAATTATGTGAAAAAGATAGTTACTAAACAACTATCTTTTTGTTTTTTTATATCCAGGGTAATAATTTGCCTACTCGGCAAATATTAAGAATTAAATTTATGTTGTAGTTCATAATCATATTATGAAAGATGCAATACGAAAGGAATTGATAAAAACGAGACTATCTGAAGAATTGACAAATTCAGGTATGACCAATACTGAAATCGCAAAAGCTATAGGAGTCAATGTAGCTCTAATAACACAATATAAAAAATTACTAAAAATGCCTTCAGTTGCTACTTTATCATTGATTTGCGAAGTTATCGGAGCGGATGCAAATTATATTTTAGGTTTGACTGATAATTAATCTTTTTAAAAATTATTTTTATCTTTTTCTTTCACATCATTGTCTAGATTTTTTAAAAAATCTTTTTTTGCTTTATATTTTATCCAGTCTTTTTTTGCAAGTCGACTATTAGTATCATTTTTTGGATTTCGATATAAATTTTTCATATACTTAAAATAATTTGATGGCAAAGTAGGAAGAAATACATCTTCGCACATTTCAGTTATTCCAATTGTTGTCGAATGTCTTATACATGAATAATTATCATTAAAAATACAGTATATATTTTTGCAATTCATATTAATATAATATTTGCCCCTAGGGCAAATGTCAAGCAAATTATTGCCCAACGGGTAAAAATATATTATATGAAAGATGATGTAAGAAAAGAAATAATAAAAACAAGATTAGTAGAAGAAATAAAAAATTCAGGCATGACAAATAAAGAAATTGCAGTAGCAGTTGGTGTAAATATTGCTATGATAACCAAATATAAAAAATTAATAAAATTGCCGTCGATTACTACATTATCAAAGATATGTGAAGTGATAGGGGCTGATGTGAATTATATTTTGGGGTTGTCAGATAATTGATATTTTTGTAAGTGGAGAAGCAGTGCATGACATTGCTTTTTTTATGGATAATTTAGATAGAAAAACATTTTACTGACATGAGTATAAATATATTTTTGTAAATATTTAATTTAGTAAAATTTTCTAACTATAGCTTTGATTTTTTTAATTATAAATAAATTGTAAAAATTTTGTGTTTAATGTAAAATTTTTTGTTTTTTTGAAAAAAGAATAAAATATTTAAAAAATAAAAGCTATTTCAGTCATAAAACTGTATTGACAAATGCTACCTTGTATGCTATCATTTCAACATGAAGATCATACCAAAACAACATTCTATAGAAGAAACTAGACAATTGTATCAAAAGTATAATGATAGTTATGTAAATAGTGAAAAGAAATACGAAAATCTTTTAAGAAGATTATATAGCTTACATTATAGATTGTCTACAGTGAGTACAAAAGAAGAATATGATAAACTCTTGGGTGTCATTAAAAAAGTTGAGAAATCTTTGCGTATAGCTAATGACAGGCAAGAGTATGCATATAAAAAATTAACTACTTTTGCCAATCAAAATTTTAGGTCGATGTTACCTAATAAAGGAGAAGAGGTCAATTAATGAAAAAAGATAGAATTATTCAGCAAATTGACACAAGAGAAGAAAAATTGCTCAGCAAAATGATCAAAGAAAAAAAGAGGATCAATAAAAGTATAGATAATTTATATCTTAAAAGCAACAATAAATTAATCAGTGAAGAATTTAAAATAAGAGAAAATTTAAAATACATAGAGCAATTAGATAATATCAATTTGTCATTATTGGATAATGAACTAGACCATATAGTGAAACTGATGGAAAAAATGATAAGAGTATTTATCAGGAAAGGGACATTTCAGTTTTACGACAAAAATGGTACTAACCGATGTACCAAAGTGATGCAATATTTACAGACTTTAAAAAATTATTACATTCAATATGAAGACACTATTAATGTGTCTGATAGAATTAGAGTGATAGATAGTTACATAAATGAAATGCGCGTGATTTTGAAATACATGGATTTGGTATATCAAAAGACAGTTTCAATAGTAGATGCGGTCGCTGAACTAATAGAACAAATTCCAAAATTGTGCGAAGAAGAGATTGAGATTGTGCTTAAAGAGGACAAAAATTCGAAAAAATAATAAATTTATATTTAAAAAAATAAAAAATGAACTTTTTTAAAACAAAGTTCATTTTTTATCATCTTTTTATTGATTTTTTTTAAAATTTTTATAATTTATATATAAATTTTTTATTTTTAATTAATTTACTTTTAATTAATTTAATCAATTTTAGTTCGAATATTTTCTAAATTTTTTAGTAAATATTCACTGGCTTTCGTAACGAATTTATATGAAGATTTTGGATCGTATAAGCAGTGGTTGGAGTCTTTTGAAATAATCTTTTTTATAAGAGAGTCGAATTCTTGTAGTTTTACATGAGATCTGCTGACCTTTATGATTTCGCAATTTGGGTTGATTTGCCTTATCTCTTCTGCTATTTCTCTCGCTCGTTTGTATGGCAACAATCTATCCCCAAAGCCCAAATACAACTGAGTTGGTATCATGAGCTCGGCAAATTGCTTATGTAGATCTGGGTATTTTGCCAACTCATATATAGTCTCTTTCGAATCGAATACTCCACGCATTTTTGTGAATTGGAAATCGTCGTTGCTGTTCATCAGTTGTTGATATTTTTTATAGTTGAAAGTCTCATATTCTTTTGGGAAAGCTAAATTTTGAGTGTAGAGCGGGCTATTGAATACAACGCTATCAACTTTGTTGACGATATCACGATTGTTTTCGTTTGTGAGCATGAGTTGAGTGATCAAAGTCCCCATACATGTTGCAACAATTTCTACATGTTCGATATTATATTTTCGTATGATGTAGCGCAATAGTTCAGCTTCATCTTGAGCAAGACGCACAAAGGATGTGTTTCTAGTGTCCATTTGTCCGTTAAGTAAACTTTCACCGTGATTTCTATTGTCCATTCTGCAGATGATACAATCCGCTCCGTTTTCAATCAACTTTTCAGTCAATTTGTCATAGTTTCCCTGCACCATTTCCTCAAATGTCTTTGTCCTTTTGCCCGTTGCATCGGAGATCTCTTCAGTGAGGTAGAAGTATTTTTCATGCAAATCCATCCCACCGCCATGTATCATAAACACCAAATTTTTCGAATCTGGATTACTAGCAATTATATCGTAGGCTATGGGCCACATGTTTTCAGTGCTAGGTTGTACTATTAACTTTTGCATTATTTCTCCTCAAACTAAGTTTTATGTCTTTCATAAAGGTTGTATACATATGATTTGGTCAAATTGTATTTATTTTTTATAAATTGCATTGCTTCCTGTTTGGTCATAGATTTCATAAGGTTTGATAATTCGATATAAATGTCATTATCACTAGGTAGCGAGATAGTTTTCTCGACATATTCAATGACTAAAACATATTCGCCTTTTGGCTCATTCAATTGGTAGGGTAGTTCAACGAATTGTACATGTTCGTGTATTTTTGTGATTTCACTAACAATTGCAATTTTTACTCCACCTAAAGCAGTGTATAGGCTAGAAAGGTCCTTATTTACGTTATATTTTGAAGAGTATATTATACGAGTCCCTTTGAAATCGGCAATTTCTTGCAGTTGGCAACGAAGTTCCCTATTTTTTTCACTCAAAAAGCCGAAGAAAGCAAATTTGCTAGCATCAAAACCAGACAAAACTAGGGCAGAAAGTCCTGCGTTCGCTCCAGGAATGATTGTGTATTCTAGATTGTTTTCGATGAGTTTTTTAACAAGTATATTTCCAGGGTCGCAGATTACAGGCATGCCCGCATCACTGATCACTGCGACGTTTTTTCCTTTTTTAAGTAGTTCAACAATGCCGTCGGCACTATTGTTTTCGTTGAATTTGTGATAGGCGATAGTCTTGGTATCGACGCCATAATGGTCTAGCAAAATTTTGCTATGTCTAGTATCCTCGCACGCTATGACATCGCATGACTTTAGCGTAGAAATAGCACGAAGGCTAATGTCTTCTAAATTCCCTATTGGAGTGGATACAAAATATAACATCTATTATATTATAGCTAAATTAAAACAATTTGTAAAGATCTATCTATTAAAATCATTTCTCGTAAAATAATATAATATTTAGTGGTTGAAAGAACATTTCTATCTAAAAATAAAAAAAAAGGCTTGACATACCCCCCCTGTGCTAGAATTGGGGAAAATATAAGGAGGTAATATGAAAATAATAATAGATACTAATGATTTTATAATGAGTTATGTCGTGGAGATAGAA
>CALWTK010000023.1 GCA_944384465.1 uncultured Clostridia bacterium | reverse complement strand
AGTAAAGAGACGACTGGAGCATACGAAGGGTATTACTACTTTGAGCTATAGGGATCTGAATATACAAAAAAGGAGGCATAATTGCCCCCTTTTTTAATATGATATTTGTTGATTCTATATTTTTAGATTTGCTTTAGATGTTAATAAAGTTGATAAAAATACCAAATAATCTAAGAATACAAATACACTTTATAAATTTTATACAAAAGAGAAGTGTATTTTAGGATTGACATTTTTACATGATTATGATAATGTTAATGATAACATGATAGCATTTCTTATAAATACAAATTGATTGCTATGAAGTATAAATGAGATTTGCAAATATAAACATATAGGATTAAAATCAATTATTTACATTTACAAATGCATTAGGAGGTATTATGTCCAAAGAAATTGCGTTAGAAATTATTGAAAAAATGAAATTACAAATAAACAAATATTTAGCAAACACTGATAAAATTTTGAATAGAAAACGTAAAAATTAGTTTGATGATGACACGGAGATTGTTCTGTGTTTTTTTGAAAACAATTTTAAATTTAGTGAAAAAAATTATCTAATTATCTAGAGGAAATTGAAAATGAATGTGATCATTATTTATGGCACTAACTGTGATGAAAATACAGCTTGGATACCTTGGCTAAAAAAGGAATTGAACAAAAAGGGCGTCGATGCTCTGATACCGCATTTACCAACTCCTGAGAATCAAAATTATCATGCTTGGTCAGGGGTGATCAAAAATGTTGAGATAAATAAGGATGATATCGTTGTGGCTTGGTCCACCGGTGCCATATTTTCGATAAGATATTTATACGAAAACAACATTAAGGTTAAAAAACTTATTTTGATAAGCGGGTTCAACAATTATACCGGACACGTCCCTACTGTAGATGAGATGAATGCAGATTTTTTTATGCCAAAGCTTGAAATTGCACGCCATGTCGCAAACAATATTATTTGTATCAAAAGCGATAATGACCCTTATATAACGCAGGATGCGCTGAACAATTTCGCTAGCAAGTTGAACGCAAAAATTATAAATATCGCGGGCGGGGGTCATTTTAATCAAGACGCCGGATACACGCAATTTCCAAAACTTCTTTCCATCATATTGGAGCAATAAAATTTTGGGGCTCGTAGGTAGGGGGGATTATCTTCAATTTTTAGTCTTTATTATACGACTTTGTTAGGATGTTTTCGTCCACCTTTTTTGATAAATTCATTATATTATAAATTTTGCACAGCTATTCATCGCCGACGTTTAGTCGCTATAAGAATAAGATGCTGTCAATCCATTCTTTGGCACGTGGGAAGGTGCGAGTGTAAATAAAAGTGCTTGATTGGGGGCTTTTGTACTGTGTTTTAATTCGGTTGGCAATGGTTGAGTTATTTAACTGGTAAACTAGTGTTGAATTCTGTCGGATGCATATGCAAATTGCTAGACATAAGTTTTTTTAAAAGGTATTGCATAATTTATTTTTTGTGCTATTATTTTAACAAGGAGTTACGAATGAAATACGATAAATTTCAACAACTTATTGATACAATGGATGGCGAACAGTATGATTATAAAAAAGGGTATGAAAGGTCGTTGACTTTGATTCAACAGCGCTTGAATGGACGAGTTTTTTCTTTATCGGATCATACAAGGGGCATGCTGTATTCGCTTTTGTCAAACCAAAGACCATGGCACCAAATAAATAAACATAGGGCGGATATTGATGAAATTTTCCATAATTTTGATACTGAGTACATAAAGAATGAAGATCCTAGCGTATTTGTAGAAAATATCAAGAAAATTAAATGCGGGAATAAATATATCGTCAAACAAATATCTGCAATGAAAGATAATATCGAGACATTGGAGCGAATAGAAAAAGATGAGGGAACAATTGACGAATATTTTAATAAAACTCCTAAATATTCGCTATTAAAAGAGCTAAGCCAAGGGAAATTCAAACTAAAACAGATGGCTACTCCACTAACTGCCGAATATTTAAAAAATGTAGGTTTGGATATTATTAAACCGGATGTACATGTCAGGCGAATTCTCGCAAGACTTGGTTATTCAAAAAATACGCCAGCGAGCATCAAAGAGTGTTTTGAAATATGCCAAGATATTGCAAAAGAATTTGGCAGTTACGAAGTGGTCATTGATTCGATTTTGTGGCAGTATTGTGCTGATAAATATTTTGAAAAATGCACGGAAAAACCAAAATGTGAATCTTGTAAGGTGGAAGACTGTTTAGGTAGAATTTAAAAATTATGGCGATTTTGTTTTCGCTATAATTTTTTTAATGTGTTGCTCGTCCATATGTTAACAAAACGCAAATGCTTACGCATTATATATTTTTATTTCTTATCACTTTTGAAAATAAATTTTCAACGCTCAATAAATAAAAAAAGAATTGCTGGATGCAATTCTTGCGTTTCGTGGTAAAGATAAGTGGACTCGAATTCGGGTTCACTAAAAATTGAATAATTTTAAGGGTAAAAGCGACCCCCACCATCAGGAAAAGTTTTTTTAAAAGTGTGGGTGGACACCTGCTGCTTTTTGATTTTTATAAAGATTTCAGCACAATTAAATATCTTTTGCAACAAAACAAGAGGAATTTTTTGTTGCAGTTTGTTATTAATGTATTGTAAGATAATTAAATCCGTAAATATAGATAGTCATCATGGTTTTAGGAGTTATATTTTTGTCTTTATAACATTCTTCTATTCTAAGCCATTTATATTCATCATGCTCTGTTAATTTAACTTCTTTCGTTGATTTAGTCTTGACCCAAAAATTATATTGTCTAGATTTTTTACCACTTCCAGATAAGTAATCAAAAAAGTCTATATAACCACATATCTTGTCCACATCTAAATTGGTCTCTTCTTTAATCTCTCTACTTAATCCTTCAAAAATACTTTCTCCCTCCTCAAGTTTGCCACTGGGCAATTCGTCGATGCCTCCCAAAAAATCATCCACTTTTCGTCTAAGAATCAAAATTTCATTTTTCTCGTTGGTTATTACGCCTCCTACTACAATTTTTTCAATCCCATCTTCTTTAGCTTTTTCTTCTAATAAAGTTTCTATTTTCATATCATCCTCCTTCCTTTATCTATTAAAATTTTTAAACTTTTTTCAAAATTATCCTTAAAATAATTTCCTATTAGTATTTTAATACACAAAACATAAAATTGCCAAGCAATTATTATAAGTTTAACTATAAAACTCTAACTTTTTTATAAATGTGTAAATATTTTCGTCTGTGGAAAAACAAAAAGATTTTGAGAACTAATCAAGATTATGGCATGTAATCTTGAAATACAAAAATTTTATGATAATATTATAAAAGATTGTAGAGAGAAAGCCTCTTCAATCTTTTGCGTATTTAAAAGAGATTTGATATAATATGAATGTATTTAATGATATATTAGGGAGTTGGATTCAAGTTGTAGATGATAAAAGTAACTATACCATAGAAGATTATGGATATGATACTGGAGTTATAGAGGGGACAACAGCGAATCATTGTGTAAAATGTGTAACAGTCAACCGATGCTATTTTAAAAATGAGGAAAATAAAAAACCAAAACCATTTGATATAACAAGAATAGATATTTTAGATAGCATTTTAGATGCCATTGTAAAGAAATTCCTATTAATTTGTTGTCGATAAATAGTATACAACTTATTATTCCACCTAACAAAATAGATTATCTTTTTGCAAGCAAATCAAATTGGATTAAAAGTATGGGATATGAAGAATCTAACTTTAATGAATTTGTTGAAATTTTAAAACAAAAGACAAAAGAAGCTTATTTTTATGGAAATTATTATAACGTTAATCATACAAAGCATGGGTATAAAATAAATTTAAATATTGAAATTCCAGGTAAAAATGAAAAGATAGGCAAAGTCTATAAAGTTAAAACAAATTATATGATTTTTACAAATGGAAAAATTAAAATGAACACGCCTTTGGGAGGTTGGCAAAAATGAAACTATTAGACGATGTCAAACTTATAAAAGATAGAGATGATTACAAAAAACAAAATATATTTGCTGGAATGATAGGGACAATTATAGATGCTGATATAAGATGGGGTGAATTTTATGTCTGTTTTCAAGATCAAAGAGTTTATGACAAAGAGTTTATGAGCAAAAAAGAGAACATATTTAAATTAAGTGAAGACATTTGCTGTGGGGTAAAAATTGAAGATTTGCAGTTGGTAAAAGATAATCATTATCCTGATAATAAAATAAAAGAGAGTTTGCCTGAAAATCATAAAGATTGGTGGTGCAAGGTAGAAGATGGCTATATCCTAAATTTAAATGGCAAGAAAAAAAATAAAATACCTTACGACTATAATAGTTGATTAAATTGATTAAAAATTTTTGAGATAAGGTTTACTCGTGAAAGTATATTAGTGTTATACAGTTTTAGAAAGAATTTGACTGAAAGTTAAGATTTTTAACTTTCGGTTGTTTTTATATCTAATTTAATGCTAAAAATCTTTTTTATTTCTTTTCACTTTTGAAAATAAATTTTCAACGCTCAATAAATAAAAAAGAATTGCTGGATGCAATTCTTGCGTTTCGTGGTAAAGATAAGTGGACTCGAATTCGGGTTTACTAAAAATTGAATAATTTTAAGGGTAAAAGCGCCCCCACCATCAGGAAAAGTTTTTTTAAAAGTGTGGGTGGACACCTGCTGCTTTTTTATTTTTATAAAGATTTCAGCACAATTAAATATCTTTTGAAACAAAGCAAGAGGAATTTTTTGTTGCAGTTTGTTATTAATGTATTGTAAGATAATTAAATCCGTAAATATAGACGGTCATCATGGTTTTAGAAGTTATATTTTTGTCTTTATAGCATTCTTCTATTCTAAGCCATTTATATTCATTATGCTCTGTTAATTTAACTTCTTTCGTTGATTTAGTCTTTACCCCAAAATTATATTGTCTAGATTTTTTACCACTTTTAAAAAATTTAATGTTTAATATAAAGAAAAATGAGATTACATCGATTGATGAAATCTCATTTTTTATATATCATTACAATAAAAATTTTTACATCTTGGCTAATTACTTGGCAAAGACATTATATAAATTGCAATAAATAGATATGCAATAATGATAATAATAGTTAGAATTGTAA
>CALWTK010000022.1 GCA_944384465.1 uncultured Clostridia bacterium | reverse complement strand
GATAAGCGGCATAGAGAAAGAAGGGCAGATCTATGGTCAGAGAAGCGTAGTGAGAGTGAGACTAACGAGTGAGCATCAAGGAGAGAGTGCGAGACTGTATAGACTAGAGTTAAGAGAGGAGAGCGGCCGAGTGATAGAGCTAGAGCTAGGAGCAGACGGACTAAAAGTGACAGTAGACGGAGAAGAGACTGCACTAACAGACGGCATACTGGAGATAGATGGAAACACCTACGAGCTAAGCCAAACAGGTACCCACCTAGAGCTAGAGTACATCACGTATGGCGAGATGAGCCTAGAGATAGAATATATATTAGAGAAAGAGATTAGCGCCTAATCTCTTTCTTTCATATCATCTTTTTTATTTTTTCGAATATATATAATATTGGTTGACAACTCAACTTAAATCATGGTATATTTTAACCTAAGGAGTAAATTTGATGATTAAATTGATAGCAAGACAGATGAGCAAATTACAATGGCTAAGCATGATTGTCGTACTTGGTTTAATTGTTATGCAGGTGTGGCTAGAATTGACGATACCAGACTATATGAGTGAGATAACGGTGCTAGTCCAGACAGAAGGTAGTTTGATTAGTGATATCCTAGTTGTAGGAGCAAAGATGCTACTTTGTGCTATAGTTAGTGCAATTTTGGCAGGGGTAACAGGCTTTATAATTGCAAGGATTTCAGCGAGTGTCGCACAAAAGATTAGAAGCAACTTATTCAATAAAGTTCAAAGTTTTTCTTCAAATGAAATAAAATCATTTTCTACAGCTAGTTTAATTACGCGTTCCACAAATGATATCACTCAAATACAGAATTTTGTAGTGATGGGACTTTCTGCTCTAATAAAGGCACCTATAATGGCTGTGTGGGCTATCGTTAAAATCAGTGGGAAGAGCTATCAATGGTCAATCGCTACCGCAGTAGCTGTTGGTGTATTGGTGATAGCTGTGGTTATAATTACGACTGTGGTCATTCCAAAGTTTAGAAAAATGCAGACTTTGACGGATAATCTAAACAGAATCACACGTGAAAATTTGACTGGGCTAAGAGTGGTCAGGGCATATAATGCAGAGGCTTATCAAAATGAAAAATTTGAGCGAGCTAATGATGAATTGACAGCAACAAATTTGACAGCGAATAGAGTTCTATCCACAATGTCTCCTTTGATGACAGCTATCATGAGTTTTTTGCCATTGTCAATATATTGGATAGGTGCTTATCTGATAAATGCGGCAAGTGCGGTTGATAAATTGACAATCTTTTCGGATATGGTCGTGTTCAGTTCATATGCTATACAAATTGTCATGTCTTTTGTTCTTTTAGTTGTCGTGTTTATTATGTTGCCACGTGCCAGCGTGTCAGCAAAACGTATCAACGAAGTTTTAAATACTCATTCAAGTATATACAATGGCGAAGGAGTGGTAGTTGATGATAAAAATAAGGGCAAAGTGGAATTTAAAAATGTGAGTTTTAAATATCAAGACGCAGATGAATATGTTTTAAAAGATATAAATTTTAAATGTAACAAAGGGGATGTCGTCGCCTTTATAGGTTCAACGGGAAGCGGGAAATCCACTTTGATCAACCTTATTCCTAGGTTTTATGATGCGACAGAAGGAGAAGTCTTAGTAGATGGTATAAATGTAAAAGAGTATAAATTAAAAGACTTAAGAGATAGGATTGGCTATGCGTCACAGCGTGCTGTTTTATTTACTGGGAGTGTGCTTTCAAATGTCGCTTTTGGGGATGAAAAACCATCTCAAGAAGACGTCGAACACGCTCTTGAAGTTTCACAAAGTAGCGACTTTGTATCAAAAATGGAATTTGGCTTGAACTCAAACATCAGTCAAGGTGGAAAAAATGTGAGTGGTGGACAAAAACAGAGATTATCCATCGCCCGGGCGCTAGCGAAAAATCCTGAAATATTGATATTCGATGACTCGTTTTCTGCCTTGGATTACAAGACGGATAAAGCGCTGAGATCTTCACTAAGCCAAGAAAAGAAAGGTACAACTATATTGATCGTCGCTCAAAGAATAGGGACAATCAAAGATGCTGACAAAATCATAGTGCTAGACCAGGGTGAAATTGTCGGCATGGGAAAACATGAGGAGTTGTTGAAAAATTGCGATATATATAAAGAGATCGCGTTGTCTCAACTGAGTGAGGAGGAACTTAAAAATGCCAAATAGACCAAACAGAGCGGGAAGTTATCAAAAGCCTAAAAATTTTAAGGACTCTATAAAAAAATTGTTTCACAATCTAAAACCTTACACGTTCGCTATAGTTATTGCAATTATTTTGGTGATCATCAGTACAGTTTGTACATTAATTGGACCAAATCGGTTAAGTGAAGTGACTGATATCATTGAAGAAGGAGTCAGCTTTAATATCGATCTAACGGGCGAACAGTTGAGCACATTGAAATCAGAAAAATTAGTTCGTCTAGAGAGTGAACAAGCTACATTTTTGCTACAATTTGAAGATTACAATAATGAAAATACAGAAGACGACACGGTAACGTTAAGTGTGGTAACCAGTGCAGATGGTGTAGAAAGCACTATTTACATAGGTAGCACGAATTATCAACTTTTATTAGACAGCGGATACGTAAATTTTGATAACATGCAGATGGGTATAGGTTATAGTCAGGGAGTGTTGAGTATATACTTAAATACAGAGACTAAAATAAATCTAGACAATATATTTAAAATTTGTATGATTTTGGTCGTAATTTATCTTGTCGCATACGTTGTGAACTTTATTCAAGGTATAATTATGGCGACAGTTAATCAGCGCGTGAGCAAGGACCTGCGTTCTAGAATTTCGGTAAAAATCAATAAATTACCTTTGAAATATTTTGACAAAGTGAGTTACGGCGAGGTGTTGAGTAGGGTGACTAACGATGTGGACACCATTGGGCAGACGTTGAATAATTCTATCACCACTTTGATAGGGGCGGCGGCATTGTTTATAGGTTCGTTGATCATGATGTTTGTGACCAATTGGATCATGGCGATTTCGGGTATTGTGGCTACAATTATTGGTTTTGTATTGATGATAGTCATCATCTCAAAATCACAAAAATATTTCGTCGCGCAACAAAATGTGTTAGGACAGGTGAATGGCTTTGTAGAAGAAGCGTATTCAGGTCAAGAAATAATCAAAGCATACAACGCTGAAGAAGATACAACAAACACTTTCGAAGTCGTTAACAAAAAGCTGTATTCAAGTGCATGGAAATCTCAATTTTATTCTGGACTCATGCAACCCTTGATGGGATTTATTGGAAATTTTGGTTATGTTGTCGTGTGTGTAGTCGGCGCAGTTTTAGTCCACTATAATATCATAAATTTTGCCGTGATTATAGCGATTATGATATATATCAGACTATTTACACAACCATTGTCCCAATTGGCGCAAGGGGTCACCAATTTACAATCGACTGCTGCTGCAAGTGAGCGTGTGTTCGAATTTTTGGAACAAGAAGAGATGCCTGACGAGAGTATGCTCACTAAAAAATTAGAAAAAATTAAAGGCGATGTGGAATTTAGACATGTAAAATTTGGCTATACTCCTGAAAAAATCATCATAAAAGACTTTTCTGTCAAAATTCGTGCGGGGCAAAAGGTGGCAATAGTGGGACCGACAGGAGCGGGCAAAACTACGCTTGTAAATTTGTTGATGAAATTTTACAATGTCAATGACGGCGATATATTGATTGATGGTGTATCAATAAACGACATATCTAGAGAAAATGTACATGACATATTTGGAATGGTGTTGCAAGACACTTGGTTGTTCCAAGGAAGCGTGAAAGAGAACATAAGATATAGCAAAACGGACGTCACGGATGAGGAAATTTATGCAGCATGCAAAGAATGTGGAATAGATCACTTTATCAGGACGCTTGAGCATGGCTATGATACTATCCTAGATGACAATACGAACATCAGCGCAGGGCAAAAACAGCTTTTGACCATCGCTCGTGCTATGGTAGAAAACGCTCCAATGTTGATCCTAGATGAAGCGACAAGTAGCGTGGATACTCGTACTGAATTGTTGATACAAAAGGCCATGGATAAACTGACTGAAAATAGGACATCGTTTGTCATTGCGCATAGGCTGTCTACGATCAAAAACGCGGACATAATTTTGGTTATGAAAGATGGTGATATCATCGAAACAGGCAACCATGAAGAACTCATCAAGAAAAATGGCTTCTATGCAGATTTGTACAACAGTCAATTTGAAGAAGTGTAATAAAAAATACATTAATTATTAGTCATATATTTTAATATTAGCGTTTTTTTTAGAGAAAGAAAAGAGTATAAATTAAGTTTTATCTTAAAATATACTCTTTTTATTTTATTAGCTGTTATCAAATTTATCATTGTTCATTTTAGATTTTATTTAATGTGCAAAATTGTTTGAATTTCTTGTGTTGGTAAAATCATCCGCGAGTTGTTATATTTCGATGATCAGTTGAATTAAACAAGTACACGTTTAACAGCAAAATAATATATACTCTTTTTATTAATAAATTTATATCATAAATACAATCTTAGAATAAAGATGATTTATAATTATAATGGTAAACTGACAATTCTAAAATTTATATACAGGAGACAAAAAATGATTTATAAAGATTGGTTAAATGAATGGTTAAATAATTATATAAAACCGACATGTAAAATTAGAACTTATGAAAGATACACTCAGGCTATTGAAAAACACATAATAAAATGTCTTGGAGAAATTGAACTTGATAAATTGACCCCTAAAATTTTACAAAATTTTGTTGCAATGTTGTTACATAATGGCAACTTAAAGGACAATAAAGGACTTTCAGCAAACACTGTAAATTGTATTATTTCCATACTTCAAAATTCTTTGAAAATTGCGTATAAGTTTGAATACACCAATACCTATATGGCTGATAAAATTATACGTCCCAAAGTAATTGAAAAGCAGATTAAATGTTTCACTATTGAAGAACAAAGGAAGATAGAGGAATATTGTATGCAGTGTAAAAAGAAAAAACTTTACGGGGTTATTATTTGTCTTTATACTGGGCTTCGCATAGGAGAATTGCTTGCTTTGAAATTTACAGATATAGATTTTAACAAATCAGTTATGTATGTCACAAAGACTTGTTACGATAGTCCATGCGGTCGCGTTGAAGAATCTCCTAAAACGTACTCTTCAAATAGGATAATTCCTTTGCCAAAACAAATTTTAAAAGTGATAAAAGATTTAAAGAATTATACAAAATGTAATTATTTGATTGCAGATAACAATAAGCCGGTTTCTGTTCGTTCTTATCAAAGAACATTTGAGTTGTTATTGAAAAAATTAGAAATACAGCATAAAGGTTTTCATTCATTAAGGCACACCTTTGCTACTCGAGCTTTAGAGTGCAGTATGGATGTGAAAACATTGTCAGAAATACTAGGGCATAAAAATGCAACTATTACGCTCAATAGATATGTACATTCTATGTTAGAGCATAAGAAAAATATGATGAACAAACTCGCAAAAAATTTATCAAAAATGTGCATTGAATGACTTAATCAA
>CALWTK010000021.1 GCA_944384465.1 uncultured Clostridia bacterium | reverse complement strand
CGAAGTCCGTATTATTGCGGAAAGGTCTATGCTGACAACACAGTTTATACAAATATCTATCCACCGATTATTAGCGAAGAGTTGTTTGACAGAGTTAACAAAAGTTTGCAAACAGGTAAACGCACAGCGGCACAAAAGAAAGCACCAATTCCTTTTATTTTGTCAGGTAAACTTGTTTGTGGTAAATGTAAAGCAAATATGACTGGCGACAGCGGAACAGGAAGAAATGGCATTCACTATTATTACAAATGTGTGAATAGAAAAAGAAAACACACTTGCGACAAGAAGAGTGTTGAAAAGGACTATATTGAAAACTATATCGTATGTGCCGTGAAAGAGTTTTTAAAACACAATAGACAACTGAAAGAACTATCACAAGCAGTTGCTGATATATTTAATGAATATATCGGCAAAGATGTGGTGTTAAACTCTCTTAATGCACAAATGAAAGAATTAGATAGACAACTTAACAACTTAGCAAATGCAGTGGCAAATGGAATATTCTCAAAAACAACAAATCAAAAACTTAACGAACTCGAACAAGAAAAAGAAGATTTAGAAATTAAAATTGCAAGACAAAAAGCAAAGACAATCACTCCACTTGATGCTGACAAAGTTTATAGTTGGTTTTTATCTTTTCAAAACATTGATACAACCGACAAACTTGCTTGCAAAAGAATGATTGATATGTTTGTAAACAAAATTGTTTTGTATGACGATTATTTTGACATATATTTCAACACTTCGGACGATGAAAGCAAGAATATTAAACTTGACAATCCAGAAGATTTTGAAGAAATAGAAAAAGAGCAACCCAGCGGTTCGGATTGCTCCTCTTTGGTGCGGATGAAGGGACTTGAACCCCCACGGTCGCCCACTAGATCCTAAGTCTAGCGCGTCTGCCAATTTCGCCACATCCGCATATCTATAATGGTAGCAAGTTTATAGTCTTTACACCTTTGGACTGATAAGCGCTAGACTTATCTGGGGTCCCCACAAGAACTTGTTCGCAGTGAGGCTTAATTCGGGGTCCCCATTAGCACTGGTGCGCAATGGGGTTAAATCGGGGTCCCCTATGAGACCATGTCGAAATAGGGATAAGGAATAATCGCCAAAAAGTCTATATTTGCGTATGCAAATTGACTAAAAGGCGCATTATGACGTGCGCGTCTGCCAATTTCGCCACATCCGCTCGTCGCAACTCTCGCTATTGATAAATTGCTTCCTTTTAACTCGCAATTATATCCTTTTGCTCTGTTGCTCCTTTTATGAAGGACAACTAAAAGTTTCCTTCATTACTTCCTTTCAATAAGGATATTGTTTAGATTTATTACTCTTTTGATTAGAGTTTTCTACTTATAACAATGTTTAGTTTTTAGTCTTAACATGACGGACTATTTTGGTGGCTCATCCGGGACTTGAACCCGGGACACCATGATTAAAAGTCATGTGCTCTACCAACTGAGCTAATGAACCATATTTGATTGATATATTAAGATAATGTGTCCCGGGAGCTCGAGTCTTTAAACTTATTCAATCTCCCATATCCATTGACGACTTTTGTATTATACACTAACAAAATGAAAAAAACAAGTAAATTTATAAAAAAATTCAAAAAAATTTTAAATACCAAAATAAAAAATAAAAAATTGCCTTGACAACTAAAATTGAAATATGCTATCATACACACGTCGGCATGGCAATGCGGGTGTAGCTCAATGGTAGAGCGCTAGCCTTCCAAGCTAGTTACGAGGGTTCGATTCCCTTCACCCGCTCCAACTATTTAATAGATATGGTGTATAATAAATATGATTTTTACCATGTTTGCAAAATAGCAGAAATACAGATAATTAAATATTAAAATGGGTGTGCTCGCCTAAAATCTTTGTATAAGTATCACAAACAATGCTATTGCAAGTTTCTCCAAAAAGAAATTCTACATAGTGGAGTTTCATCCTTGGGGTCCCTCAAAAAACTCGTATGAAATGGAGCTAAATCTCGAGTCTCCCAAGAAACGAATGTTGAAATGGGGTCAAGGCAGTCGCCCAAAAGCAAAATTTTGCGAATAGCAAAACGAAAAGGTGCTATTGTAAATAATAAGGGCTCCCATGAGACGATCGTCGAAATGGGAAAAAGGAGCGACCAGACAAAAACAAGGGGTCCCCACAAGAACTTGTTCGCAGTGGGGATTAATTCGGGGTCCTCACAAGTGTCGTAAGATACGTAGTGGGGCTAATGTGGGCAGTCGCCCATAAGTGAAGTTTTGCGAATAGCAAAACGAAGAAAAAGGGCATACTGCCCACACGTGGTGGCTATAGTTCAGTCGGTAGAGCGCCAGATTGTGGATCTGGTTGTCGTGGGTTCGAGTCCCTCTAGCCACCCCATCAATATAAGGTCTTATCAATGATAGGACCTTTTTTTAAATTTATTTGGTATTTTAAGTTTAATCATGCTAAAATATATTTAGGAGAATTTATGAATTTAGATATTAAAATCAATTGCCACAGTTCAATATGTATAAATGAATTTTACTATATTGACCCCTTCAAAATTGAGGAAAAGACCAATAATGCAAAAATTATCTTCATCACTCACCCACACTTCGACCATCTTGACATGTCATCCATCAAAAAGTTAGTCAACAGCGATACGATAATTGTATGTACCGAATCATCAAAAGAGATTATCCAGAAAGAACTTGCTAATAAAATCATAGTTGTATCCCCTAATCTAAAAGGTAATATTGAAAATGTTGAATATTCCACATTCCCTGCATACAACTACGGGCATCATCATTTTAAGGAACTGGGATATGTTGGATATAATTTAACTATTGATAATATCAAATACACTATTTGTGGAGACACAGATGCTACGGAAGAATTAAAGCGAATAAAAACAGACGTTTTGTTGGTGCCTATCGGTGGAACGTACACTATGGATGCAAAAGAGGCAGCAGTCCTAACAAACATAATATCACCAAAAGTCGCAATACCTACCCATTATAATTGCATAGAAGGAACAGCTAAAAAGGATGCTGAAAAAATATTTATCGACAATGTTATTAAAAAAATTGAAGTATCTATAAAAATAAAATAAGGAGAAAATATGAACAAAACTATAAAAAATTTAATTGAAAGAAGAAGTTGCAAAGATTTTAAAGATGAACAAATCAGTGACGAAGATTTGAACCTCATCTTAAAGGCGGGCACTTTCGCCCCATGTGGTATGGGCATGCAGTCTCCAATAATATTGGTATTGCAAAACAAAACGACCATTAAAAAATTATCAAAACTAAATGCAAAAATCATGAATGCGAAAAAAGACCCATTTTACAATGCCCCTACTGTCTTGATTGTTATGGCAGATAAAGATATCCCAACTTACAAAGAAGATGCGAGCCTTGTTTTAGGTAATATGATGAACGCTGCATATAGTCTTAATATTGGTTCGTGCTGGATACATAGAGCTAAAGAAGAATTCGAAACAGACGAAGGAAAAGCACTATTAAAAAAATGGAATATACCCGAAAATTATGTTGGGGTCGGACATTGTGTATTAGGATACCCTAATTCTCCATACAAGGCAGCAAAACCACGTAAACCTGACTACATTAGATTTGTAAAATAGGTGACTTTACCAAATCAATATAACAATATAACTTAAAAAATATTTAAGGATTATTTATTAAAATTATTCAAATATTTGAAAATATTACAAAAAAATGATAAAATTTAAATATGAACGTAGAGAAATGGATAAAAAATAACTGTAAATCATTAAAAAATAAAAAAATTGTCATATCTGGCGCTACTGGTGGACTAGGAAGACAAATAGTTTTTATTCTAGCAAGTTTGGATGCCGACTTGATTTTTTTAGGCAAAGATTATGGAAAATCTGACCATTTAAAAAACGAAATTTTATCAAAATACCCTAATATAAATATTGATATTATAGACGTAGATTTATCTAGTATGAAATCAGTAAAAGCATGTGTGGCAAACTTAAAAAAATTGGATAAAATTGACGTCCTCATTCACAATGCGGGGATATATAATGTCCCTTTAGTAAAGACGGATGTTGGTTACAATAATGTATTTCAAGTAAACTTTATCTCCCCTTTTTATATAACAAAACAACTTCTGCCACTACTAATTAAAAGTGAAAATCCAAAAGTCATTGCAGTCGGAAGCATTGCACATAATTATTCGAAAATTGATGAAAATGACATTGATTTTTCTACTCGCAAAAAATCCAGCAAAATATACGGCAATTCAAAGAGATTTTTGATGTTTTCGCTATACGAACTATTTAAAGAAAATAAAAAAGTTAAACTATCCATTTGCCACCCAGGTATAACATTTACCAATATAACAAACCACTACCCTAAATTTATTTATGCAATAATAAAAAATCCTATGAAAATAATATTCATGTCTCCAAAAAAAGCATGCCTATCTATTATAAAAGGTATATTTGATGACTGCGCTTATCATGAATGGATAGGTCCGAAAATTTTTGGAATATGGGGACAACCTAAGAAAAGCAAACTAAAAACTTGTTCAAACGAAGAAAGTGAAAAAATTTATCAAATTTCAAAAAAAATCTATAATGATATAAAATAGCGATAAAAACATCATCTATGAAGTCTTGATCAAATTTTAGGCTAGCCAACACGGAGTCTACTGGGTGGTCAATCCCGTGATGATAGTTTTCATATTGTTTTTTGTAGATAAACCAACGTATCCATACATTACAAAGTTCCAAAGCTCCCTTAGCTCCTTTCACAAAGAAAATTTTGGGTGTTTTTATACCATCTGTATTATTCCTATTCTTGGCTCAACTCCTCGTTGACCTATCCCGATAAGATTGTTTTTTATTAGTAAAATGAAAACACGCATTCTCTAAATCTGTATCTAAAATATCTTCTTTTTTTAACTTTATTTTGCCCTTGCGCTTGTTTATCAAGAATTAATATTTTTGTAAATATTAATGTTTATTGCACTCTTTTTCTATCAAATCTATGACTATATCTTTACCATTTTTCACATCTTGTTCAGAATATATTTTATCAATTACCATTAACTTGTCTTTAAAGTTTATCATCTCTTGCAATAGTTTTGTAGGGGTCAAATCCGCTTCTTTAATTATTTGAGCCACTCCCTTATTCTCGTAATATTTTGCATTTTCAAACTGGTCTCCCCTAGTAGCTTTGTTTTGCAATGGAATTAGTAGCATTGGCAATTTTTTGAAATAACTTTCGCTAGTAACCCCTGCTCCACTTCGCCCCAAGACAAAATCGGCAATGTTGTACAAATTAGCCATATCATCCCGCATTTCAAAAGCATTGTAATTGTCATATGATTTTATCTTCAGATTCCCTTTGCCTGTGATATGTATTATATTGAAATAGTACAACAAATCTTTTATACATGGGAAAACCACTTCATTTATTTTTTTTGACCCTAGAGAGCCTCCAACTATCAAACATGTGGGTTTATTTTCATCTAAATTAATACCTTCTTTGTTAATATTTGTATTTGCAAACGATTTACTAAAAATAGGTCCAGTATAAATAATTTTTTTATTGGTTGACTCCAAGTTTTTGAAATTCACGCACATTTTGTCGCATAATTTCAAAATTATTTTGTTCGCCAAACCAAAACTATAGTCGCTTTCATGTGCAATAATGGGTATTTTTAGCGTTTTAGCGGCTATCACTACCGGCAAGGATACATACCCACCTTTACTAAAAACGACATCCGGACGTATCTCTTTCAATATTCTTTTTGACTTTATGATTGCGTCAAATAAAACAAAAGGAATTTTTAAGTTTGAAAAAATCTTCCCCCTGACAAGTTTCACGCTCGGAATTGTATAGTATTTTATTTCTTTTTCTACAACGTTTTTTTCAATTCCTGTGCTTCCAATATAGGCTTTTTCTATATCATCCCCTAAATCTTCAATCAAATACATATTAGGCATCACATGTCCTAACGTCCCGCCACCAGTAAAAATAACCTTCTTTCCCATACTGTATTTTATGAGAAAATCGTCAATAATATAAGTAAATACACGGATTTTGTCCTTTTTTGTTGTTAAATTGTAAGTTAATAGATAATAAAAATCAACACTTGTTCAATTTTGTATATAAATTTGCTTGACATTATATTATAGTTATGTTAGTTTAAAATGGAAGGGGGGTGAAATTATAGACATGTGTTGAGTTTTATTACATAAATAATAGAAAAAACTATAAAACAAAAATTTATTTAAGGAGAAAATCATGAAAAATATTAAATCAATTTTAACAAATTCTATTTCAATCATAATAGGTATATTAATCTATGTATTCTTATCTCAAAATTTCTTTTCTTATTCTGTCAATGTAGCAGGAACTTCTACTACTGGCGCACAAACGGGCTACCAATTGATTAGACAATTGTTTGAAGGCGGAGACAGCACAATGACTTCTACCTGCATGGTAGTGTCACTATTTATAATATCCATTTTTGCTGGATTGGTCATAATTTGTTCAATATATAATTTATTGACCAACTTGAATGTTATAAAAATAAATAATGAAAAGTTAAATAAAGGTATAAATATCACAAATATCGTTTTGGCAGGTCTTGTTGCAATATTTGCCATAATCGCCATATCTTGCACTGCCGGCTACCTAAATAACGGACTTGACATGTCAATTGCAACAACCGCCACCGAGTCATTGACTCAAATGGGTATGACCGTCACTCCAGAATATGTATTGCAAAATTTGATGACCAATTATAACGCCAATATTGGCTGGGCGAATATCACCAATCTAGTATTGAGTATAGTACTGATATGCCCTGTAGTTTTATCATATGTGTTTGATAGAAAAGATAGATAAATAAGAATATCAGTTTAAATTAAAGTCACTATTTTAAAGATAGTGACTTTTCAATTTTAAATTTAGATGCAAGAATTAAAAAATCTATTGACATTAAACTCTAGATTTGATAAAATATACATGTTTAACCTAGATATTCGAGTAAATTTAATTTATTTAGAATATGGACGATTAGCTTTAGTTGCCAAGCAGCGCAAAGAAACATACCCCTATCAAACACACACTTTTAGTGTGGTTTTCAATTAGTATGTTTTAGCGTAACGAGTACGAGTGTTTACACGAGTGGGAAAAGTTCACTCTACCAACTGCCAGTACAACTTAATATCATACGGACGATTAGCTCAGTTGGTAGAGCAACTGACTCTTAATCAGTGGGTCCAGGGTTCGAGTCCCTGATCGTCCACCAAATATTTGACAATTCAATAAAAGGACTGCGTTAATTATATCAAACCAAATTAATAATTAATGCCTAAAATCTATTTTAAATATTATTTTTATAACAAGGTAATACCTTAAAAAATTCCTGTCTATTAGACAGGAATTTTTTTACATTGATTGTAATAATAAATATTTTGCTGTTT
>CALWTK010000020.1 GCA_944384465.1 uncultured Clostridia bacterium | reverse complement strand
AACTCCACATTTTTAAACTCAATTTTTCCTTTAACGTTTTTAAGATGACGCGTGCCAAAACTTTCCAATTCATAGTCCACGTTTTCATACAACTCTTTAATTCGTTTTAGCGAAATTTTAATATCTGTAACATTATCTATAATATAAGAAAGGTAATGTGCCAAATTTATAGACCTTTCTTGATTTGAGTAGAAGAAAAGGAATGATGACATTGCTAGTAGTCCCCTATCAATAAAGATAACACCTAATAATAAACTTGCGTACATTAACAAACGTGAAAGTAAAACTCGCGAAGTATTTAAAGCATTTCTTTTACAATTTGAATTTATATTCTTTTTATTGTATTCTTCATAATTTTTTGTAAATTTTTCTTTTATAGAAGATTCCATATAAAGCGACTTAACATCACGTTCGCCCTTTATAGATTCAGTTATAAGAGAGTTGTTCTTTTCGCTAATGTTATTTAAAACTTTCATATCACGTTTGCGAAGTTTTTTTCTTAAAATGATAAATATAAAAGATGATGCAACTATTGCAACTGTAAGTAATCCTATAAAAATATTTAAAAAACTAATATAAATTACTATAATTAAACACTGTATAAAATAAGCAAGCTGATACTCAATGTTAATCACACAACCAACTATTGTGTTAGGGTCTTCTAAAATACGCAAGGTAAAACTACCTAAATTATGGTCCGAAAATGCCTTGCTTGACAATTCAAAACATCTGCTAGCAAGGTCAACTTTTATTGAGCTAGATATTTTGCTAACTAACACTTCTATAATATTGGAAGATAGTATGTCAAGCAAATTATAAGTAATTGCTATAACAACTAAAATTATCAATTTTTTTAAAGCGCTTTCAAACTCTCTTTCAGTAACTAATGCCAAAAAGTCCGCGCTTAAAATAGTTGATATTGTAGTAAAAACTATGTCTAAAATTAGTAAAATTACAGAACAAAATATTAAAAATTTATATGGTTTAAAATAATTCCATAATTTAAACCCATTATTTGCTTTTGCTTCAACACTTTTCTTCATTCGATTAATATAAAATAAATAAAGAATTTTGTCAATACAAAACTAGTTTTTATTTGCTACAAATTTCTTTAGTAAAAAAGTAAGGAAATATGGGAAGGTATAAAACAAACCATTAAAACCTATGTTTTTGTATCCTAATTTTATACCATATTGTATGTCTTTATATTGATTGTCTTTAATCAATTTATTTAAACTCGGAGTTGCTCCATCTGTTGCTTTCACTTCAATAGGAATAAGTGATTGTTTATCTCTTAGTAAAAAATCAATTTCGATTGTTCCTTTTTCATTTTTATAGAAATACAAAGGAAGATTTTGTTTATCTAACATTTCTGCAACAACATTTTCATATATTGCACCTTTATACGTGTTAAAATTTTTGTTTAACCTTATATCTTCTTGCGCTTCTTCATCAAGAGAGCCAATTAAGAGACCTGTGTCTTTAAAATAGATTTTATAATTGTCTGGAGAATAGTTGCCTTTTAAAGGCAATTCTGGTTGAGCCATACAATAACAAACGTTGATTATGCCGGCATTTTGCAACCATTCAATCGTGCCAATATAATTTCTAGTTCTTGAACCTGTTCCAACTTTAGAAATTTGAAATTTTTTATTGTCTTTACTTAAGAATACGGGAATTTTACGATAGACATTTAAAATTTGCCTTTATCTAATCCTCCGGCATATTTTGTTATATCTTCTTCGTAATCATAAATATTAGCGCTGAAAAATCTTTCAATAGGGAAATCGCAAATATTTAAAATTCGCAGCAATAGATCCATTCTTAATACTATTCTACCACTTTCTATTTGAGCAATATATTGCGGACTTTTATTTAGTAATTCGCTTAATTTTTTTCTGATAATTTGGCAGTATTACGAACAAAACCAATTCTTGTCAAAATTTCTTTTATATCCATGCATACCTCTATTTCAAAAAATCAAATAAACTTTTATTTTTGTTTGTAGATAAAGAATTGATCATCTCTTCAAGTTGTTTATCTAATAAATGATCGTCTAACTGTCGTTATTCCCTTTTGATTATGCTTGAAGTTTGTCCGCCTTTTGCTCAAGATATTCACTGATATAAGCATATTTTGCTCTTGACTCCTCTTCTGCTGTCTTGACAGAAACTATAGTTTTGCCTTTTTCCGCTAATGCGGTCGCCTGCTGAATCATATCTATTTTAACCCTGTCTTCAATTGCTTGATTGACAGTTTTCACATCGCATTTTGCCAACAATTTTTTCAACTTGTCTTGCAAACGTTGCAAACGTTTTTTATACGTCCTTGTTTTCAATTTTTCGAAAGTGTCCGCGCCCAACGCTCTAGATTTTAAATATTTAACGTTTAGTTTATCAATTTTATTCACCACGTCGAAGACTTTATCTATAGGAGTCTCAAGCTCATTCAAAGAGTCGTCCACCATTAAAAGCTCTTCATATTTTTTGATGCAATTCTCCCATTCAACTTTGCCTTCTTCGTAATCTATACGCGCTTCTATATTCTTTTTACCTGCTTTTTGCAATGCTTGCAATTGTTTCTTTTTCTCATAGATTATTTGTGTATATTGTAGCAAAGCTTGCGCAGTGACCTTTCTCACAGCGTCAAAATTATAACCACTATTAATCAAATTTTTGATCACCAGCTTTGCCTGTTTTTTGTTCTCTATATCGCGCCCGTCATTTACGATGTTGACCAAACTTGCAATTTCAGTGCAAGATCTAGAACTATAATCAAACTGTTTGTCTACATCTGCCTCTGTGTCAAGATCAATGATACGATCTATCTCGTCCTCTTTCAATTTAGATATTTTAGCCATTACCTCTCCCCCTATATTTTAATATTTTATCATTTAACCCACGTGATGTCAAATCATTGCCATATTATCTCGCATCTAAATTTTGCGGGCAATATAAGCGATTACCTATTAAATTCATATAGAGCGATGCCGACACTGATTGGTAGATTTAGACTATCTATATTTTTGCTGTGATTTATCACAACTGTATCCCCCACCTTTAGCATGCTGTCTGGTAGTCCACTCGCTTCATTGCCAAAAATCAGATCACAAGGTGCGTCCGTGAATTTGAATTTGCCCAGCATGTTTTCCCCTTTTAACATGAAAGGATATTTTTTATTTTTGCTAAAAGCAAGGTATTCATCTAGACTATCCATTTCCACAATATTCAATGAAAATATTGCTCCCATGCTTGCCCTGATAACTTTTGGATTGAAATAATCCACACACGGCTTCACAATGATAAGATTTCTAAAATTGAACCCCAACATTGTGCGCATGATTGTACCTAAATTCCCCATATCACTCGGATTTACCAGCACGAGATTATTTCCGCCCACACTTGTCATCTCATATTTTCTAAACACGCCCACCAAAAAACAATTCTCTTTATCCACAATTTTGTGGATAAGTTTGTCGTTATATATTATTTCAATCCCGCTTGCTTTACATAAATCAAACAACTTTTCAATCTCTTTGCTGACTTGCAGTTTGCTATGCACGAGGACACATTCCACCATATCAGGTTTATGTTGCACAAGTTCAAAGGTCGGAAAGGCGCCAAACGTATATGAAAAATCACTCACTTTATCATATTTCTTTATCAAAGTAGTATCCATATATATATGATAACATTATTTATTGTTTTATCCAAATCTTTTTTGGCCACAATTATTGAGTCACACAATGTAAATATCAAAATCAAGTGAAGCTTTTATTTTTTTAAATTGATTTCAGTTTGTTTTCTAGTTCTGTCTGCATTTCAGTATGCATTTTGACCGCTTGTTTTACATCTTTGCTCGCCGCAGGTGTGGTTGGATATAGTCCTTTTTGATGCATGATAGTGAATATTTTAAAATCGTGTTCTTCTGCAATATTTCTCAATTCACTGAACAAATCTCTAAGTTGAGAATTTGAGCACTCTATCCCAAATTGTGTATACATATGGATCATAAACTTGTGCGCGATCAATGCATCCTGCAAAGTTTCTTGAACGGTAAATTCCATATTAATTCCCTCCTTCCATATTAGTTTTCAAATAGTTTAACAATTTGCTGTGGTTCTCTAGATGTTTGTTCGCCATGTCTTTGAATATGGTCGTCAAAGACTTTTCTTGAACAGCGTTAGCACAGAAATACATCTTTGTCGCTATCCAATTCTCAAACGTCATCAATTCATTAAGTGCCATCATATCTTTAGTCGTTATTTCTTTTTTCATATTTATCCTCCAATCAAATTTTTACCTGAAATTTTGATATTATTCAAAAATAATGTAAAAAAGAAAAAGCGAAAAATTCGCTTTTTATCAAATTAATATTGATTTTTATCAAAAAAATTAATTTTTCATTTTTTTATTAAATTTTTTAATTATTTTTTTATTTTTTATAATTATTTTTATTTTTTTGTTATTTTTTGAATTTTTTTCTTTTTTAGAAAAATGAAAAACGCTCATAACCTTACCCATGATGAGGATGATCTGCTCGCTATGGTTCATCGAATATTTTTTCATTAGAGCCTTGCCGAAAATTATCAAAGCCGCTATGACTGCAGAAACAAGCGAAGCAATCACCACTCCAGTAAAGGACGACATATTTTGTGTAATCAAAGCAGCAGCCACACTAGCGCCAGCAGCACCACTCAGGATTCCGCACACGTCTCCCAATATATCTGCGAAAATGCTTGAGACTTTATCCCCATTTTTTTGTAATACAATAGCTTCTTTTGCTCCACGGATTTTTCTTGCTGCCATGGCACGCAGATTTTTTTCATCACATGAAGTAATTGCCACGCCTATCATATCAGTAATAATTGCTATTATTAAAAATACCAAAATTACCACAATAGAGATTATTATATTTGCCCCATTTAGCGCCACTTCGCTCAGGACCCCGAATACCATTGATATACAAAAAGCGGTGACTAGAACAATTAACGGCCATCTATAATTTTTGGCAAATTTTGATTGAATTTTCTTTTCCTTTTTTGCTTTCTTCTTCTCTATTATCCCAGAGTCGTCATTTTCACTCTCATTAGAAACGTCTGGCGAGACTATTTCTTGCTCATCTGAAATATTACTATTTTCATCACTGATAGCGCCATTATCTCTGATGTTTAAATCGTTATCATTTGATAAATTATCTTCATCGTTTTGCATTTAAATAAATCTCCTTAAAGTTTATTCTATACATAAAATAGAGCCTTTTGATAGGCTCTATTGAAGACAACAAAATCAGTAAACCTTGTGTCATAGGTTCGGTCGGATTTCCCAGTCCCACACTCAATGTCGCCATTAGAGCAGTTTCCTTTCAAGCGAGACATAACACCGAATCGCCACTCAGAACACACTATAATCCTAATCTTGCCTGCATACGCAACAGTCTAGAAGTTTTCCTTAGCAAACACATAATGATTTTCTTGTTTTGCAAATATAATTTCAGAAACAGATATAAAGTTCTATCGGCCAATAGAACATTATATGTATACATTTCATCCCAATATATTCACTCAAAGTAGGCTACACTGCACACGGCTTTTACCGCAATGCAGGTTCTTCCCAGAGAGTGGATTAGCACCCTGTTGGGTCTCCACGATAATTGGGTCGCCAACTATATGCCGTTATAGCCCGCCCAAAAATCTTAACTCCCAGCACACACCCCAGTTTGGGCAACCAAAGCACGCACCAGGAACTTCATCGATGTGCCCTTCGACGCTATCATTTTCGTCCTCCTCACTATGTGGATTGACTAGAATACTGCATCTTCAATATATATTATAGCATATATTATAATAAAATGCAAGTATGCCTAAATTTACATCAATTCTATAGCATCAATATGCCCAATTGCGACAACTAGATTAAACACTTACAATATATCTAAATTATTAAACACTTTAATTTCTTTAATCTTTAATTATTTAATAACTTTATCTTTAAATTTACATGTACGTTTATTTTTTATTTATAATCAAACACTGCTATTTTTTTATCAATACCTGTATTTGATAATCCCACTGCAATATCCCTGTCAACCTTACAATACTTACAACGAATGTTGGACAAACGAAATATTTTTGTTTAGCTGTCTCAATGAGTTTTTTAGTGAACTCATCTCGCTTGTTCTCACCACAGTTGACGGACAAATAATCACCCGCAGGCAATTCAATTAAATTTTTTGAAGGCACATATTTATCACTAATGGCAAACATATTTTTTTTGCCATCTTTTTCATACACTCCAGCTGTGTCTTCAAATGAAAATTTGTCTCTTTCACCTTCGTTGATTTGCGCGTAAAAATGTCTATGATAATTCCACAGATTGTCCATCGTCGGTTTATCTAAATTGTCAGCGAGCATTATCACACGCTTTGGAAGTTTTTGCACAAAGATTTCTCCGTTCTGCGTGTCCGCTGAAATTTTAGATGTATAGTGCTTCTTTGCTCGTTCAATGCGCTCTTTAGCCTTGTTTAATTCATTTATCTTTCTGTCGGCGGCAATTTCTGCCTGATTTAAAAAATCAATTATTTTATTAAAATCATTAAAATTCAAAATTTCCTTTATCTTTTCTAATGGCATATCCATGCAACGCAGAGCATTAATGGTATTCAGTCTCACGATTTCTTCTGGCGAATAATATCGGTATCCCGTCCATTCATCCACCTTATGCGGATGCACAAGTCCTATCCTATCATAATGACGCAATGTCTCCGCCGTCATGTTGACCATTTTTGCGGTTTTGCTTATTGAAAATAAATTTTCCATAATTTTTATTTTCTCCTTGACTTTTGTGTAACACAAAGGTTTATATTCATTATACAAAACATGTTTAGGCATGTCAATGATAATAAAAAGGAGATTAATTATGAAAAAAACATTTACAAAAAAATTTATCACATCTGTGCTAATTTTATGCAGTTTAGCCTGTGTCTTGCTGTTGACCGGTTGTTCTAATGACCAAAACTTTGTAGAACAAAATTATGTTTCCAATACTGACAACATAAATTCTATTGTCATTAACCTTGAAGATAGAGACATTTCTGTCGACATATCTAACGACGACCAAATCCACATAAACTATTTTGAAAGTGAGAAAGAGTACTATGATATCTCTACAAACAACTCAACTCTATCTATGACTATAAAATATGATAAAAGTTGGACAGACTATATTGGTAGTAAGCCATCAATATCTTATAGAAAAATTAGGATTTCCATTCCTAGCAATATGATAGACAATCTCTCAATCACAACCACAAATGAAAATATCAACCTGTCTTCACTCTCAATGCTAGACAGCATCTCTTTAGACGCAAATGGTGAGAACATCCATTTCACTGAAGTGTCAGTCGGCAACAACATCAATCTGACTACAAAAAATGGCAATATCAATGGTTCCATAGTCGGCAGTTGGGATAACTTTGCCATCACATGTGAGATTAAAAAAGGAGACACCAATCTCCCTGAAAACAAAACAGATGGCAAAAAAAGTCTAAACGTAAACTGTAATAATGGCGATGTCCATATTGACCTTGTCTCTTAAGAACTAATAAATTATAATTCTCCTAAAACTCTATACCCTTGTGTTTCTATTTGAATATATGTTATAATTTATCTAAGGAGAAAATATGGATTTATTAGATTTAAAACTTTTCACAACCTTTGGTATATCAGCTTTTAAAAAAAGTTTAGCAGTAGCTTACATGTCGGGACTACTTTATGAGACAATTGCTTTGGACGATGAATTATTTTTAAAGATGTATAATAAACTAACTAAACAACAAAAAGAAAATCTATACGAACATTTACATAACATGTTTTTGTCGATGATATTGGGGATTTAATAAACCCCGATATCATATCCAATAGATTTAGAACATTATTAAGAAAAAATCATCTTAAACATATTCGTTTTCACGATTTAAGACATAGTTGTGCTAGTTTGTTAGTTGCAAGCAAAGTCCCTATGAAAAACATTCAAGAATGGTTAGGACATTCCAATTTTAACACCACTGCCGATGTATATTCACATTTAGATTATTCTTCTAAATATGAAAGTGCAAATGCTTTAAGCAAGGCTTTGTCTTTTAATAAAACCGAAGAAAAGCAAAGTGAAGAAGAAATAGATGATGATATAGAAAAATTAGAGAAATTATTAGAAGAGAAGAAAA
>CALWTK010000019.1 GCA_944384465.1 uncultured Clostridia bacterium | reverse complement strand
GCTCCACGAGGGATTCTAACCCCCAACCCTCGGTTCCGAAGACCGATGCTCTATACAGTTGAGCTAGTGGAGCAAAATGATAATTTTTTTTATGGGGATTATTGAACCCAAAAATATGTGTTCCGAAGACCATTGTGCTATCCCTTACACCACGGGAGCATATTTTTGTACAAAATTATCTATTTTTGTACAAAAATATTTTTTATCACTATTTTCTTTATAATTATAGAAATTTATGCTCACCAAGCTCATGCAACAAATTAATTTCAATACCTACAACACCGTATTTTTTTATTTCATCTTTGCTATAATATTGTTCCATGTCTTCAGGGTTTGCGACGTCGTCAGATTGGTAACCCAATTTCAATTTATCAAAATTATTATATAATTCTTGAAAAGATGAAAATCTATGAAGATTGACCACCTGTACAACAATTTTTTCGTTGGTAGACTTGTCTGTAAATTCGATCTGGTCGCCGACTTTTAGCTTTTGTCTTTTTTCATCATTTAGACGCATTTCTATTGATTTTTGTTTTGACTTAATCAACATAAATGGTTCATGATTTAATTGCATATAATGTATCATACATATCCTCACAAACTTAAATTTGGTTTCGGAGCGAGTGTCAAATCTGCGATACCTACCCCGGCTTTATAAGCATAATAGGCAGCACTACCTATCATAGCAGCATTGTCTGTACAAAATTGAAAGTCAGGCACATAACACGTGATTCCATTTTCTTCTGCTCTTTCTTTCAAATCGTGTCTCAACCGTTTATTCGCACTGACACCACCCGCTATTACCACTTTGTCGTAGTCAAAATCTAGACAAGCCTTAATAGTTTTGTCCACCAACTCATCAACTGCCCATTTCTCAAAACTGGCGCAAATGTCCGCTACAGGAATAGGCTCATTTTTTTGTTCTAATTTATGGATATAGTTGATGACCGCTGTCTTCTGACCACTAAAACTAAAGTTGTAACCTAAACTATCGTTTGGTTTAGAAAATATTATATTTTCCCTACCATTTTCTGCCATTTTGCTGACCTTCGGTCCACCAGGATAGCCAAGCCCTAGCACACGCGCCACCTTGTCAAAGCATTCTCCAGCCGCATCATCTAGAGTCGTTCCAATTACCTCATGATGATTGTAGTCTTTCACTCTTATTATCGCCGTATGTCCACCACTCACCACAAGGCAAATAAATGGTGGCGTCAAATCTTTGAATGTCAAATAGTTGCCCGCTATATGCCCGTAAATATGATTGACGGCAATCAATGGTTTTTTTGTCGAATATGCTAGTCCTTTGGCGTAACTCACTCCCACCAGCAATGAACCTACGAGCCCTGCTCCGTAAGTCACTGCAATTGCATCAATATCATCAAGTGTACAATTCGCTTGTTTTAAAGCAAGTTTCACCACGTTGTCAATAGCAGTGATATGATTTCTGCTGGCGACTTCTGGCACCACTCCACCAAATCTAGTGTGAATATCAATCTGACTAGACACTATATTGGAAAGACAAATTCTGCCATCTACAACGACGGCACAACTAGTTTCATCACAACTGCTCTCAATAGATAAAATCTTAAAATCTTTTTTCACACAGGTATTATATAACAAAGCATAAAAAAATTCAAGTAAATAAAAATGTCAACAAATACTTTTTATTGATTAAATGTTGATTTAAATTTTATTTAAACATTAATTGACAATCATCAATCAAAAAACAGTCAATGGACAAATTGTCAAACTGCACAAAAAAATGAGATGAGTTCATCTCATTTTTTATTCAAAATCTATTTTGCAGTTGAATGGGATTGCTTCAGATATTCATTGATAAAAGGCGCCAGATCTCCGTTCATTACCGCTTCCACATTGCTTGTCTCATAATCCGTCCTATGATCTTTTACCATAGTATAAGGTTGGAATACATAGCTTCTAATCTGACTGCCCCACTCGATTTTCTTCAGCGTGCCTTTGATCTCATTCATATTTTGACGCTGTTTTTCTTCTTCAAGAGCGACCAATTTACTAGTCAAAATTTTCATAGCATTTTCTCTATTCTGCAACTGACTGCGCTCATTTTGGCAGGTCACGACTATCCCTGTCGGAATATGCGTGATTCGAACAGCGGTCTCAACCTTATTCACATTTTGTCCACCCGCGCCGCTGCTTCTATACGTATCTATGCGCAGATCTTCATTCCTGATTTTGACATCCGTTTCCTTGGTGATGGCGGGCACGACTTCTACAGAAGCAAAACTGGTGTGTCTGCGTTTGTTGCTGTCAAAAGGACTGATCCTAACCAATCTATGCACTCCCATTTCGCCTTTTAATTTCCCGTAAGCGTACTCCCCCTTTATCCAAATGACGACATTTTTTAGCCCCGCGTCATTGCCCTCCAACTTGTCCACAATGCTAAATTCAAAGCCGTTTTTGCTAGCGTACATTTTATACATTCTAGCAAGCATCACCACCCAGTCTTGAGCTTCTGTACCGCCCGCTCCAGCATGAATAGCGATGATCGCATCATTGTTGTCATATTTTTCGTCCAACAGAGTACGCACGTTCAGCTCATCTACTTTGTCTTTCAACTCCATGAGTTCATTTAAAGCCAAATTCAGCAACTCAATATCCGTCTCTGTCTCCAAATCCTTTACGGTAGAGATGAGAGACGTTATCTGACTTTGCAGTTCCTGCACTTCGGTGAACAGATCCTGAATAGATTTAATCTCTTTGTTCGTCTGCATGGCATAATCAAGATTGTTCCAAAAAGATAGAGACTCCCTCTCTTTCATAAGTTTTGCAAGTTTGTCCTGCAATTCGTCTAAATGAAGACAAGATTTTGTAGTCTCGAATTTATCCACTAATTTAGTTAATTCATCACCAATATTTTCTATATTCATACTTTTATATTATATCAAATGTTTAGATTATAATCAACTGTTTTAAATTTATATAAAGTCGCGAATAAATAGAACCTAAAACAATTTTGCCGACAAAAAAGTAGTGAATAAACACTACTTTTAGTCACCGCTGAATGGTAGCAAAGCCATATTTCTAGCACGTTTGATCGCTACAGTCAACTCACGTTGATGATGTGAACAAGTGCCAGTCTGTCTGCTAGGTATAATTTTACCTTTTTCTGTAACGAATTTTTTCAATCTATTGACATCCTTATAGTCAATGAATTTCAAATTTTTATCTTCACAGAAAGCACAAACTTTTTTCTTATTCTTATTGTGTTGTTTATAAAATTTCTTTTTCTCAACATTAGTTTTTGGCTCTTCTTTAACTTCGGTTGTAGCAACTTCAATATTTTCTTCTGCCATAAATTATTCTCCTATTATATTAAAATGGTAAATTATCATCATCAATAGGTTGCAAATCAGCGACTGGTTGAGCTGGAGTAGCGCCCACTCCGCCATCACTATTGCCATCATTTTTTGATGATAAGAATTCTACTTCATCGGCTATGATATCGACAGCAAAGCCTTTAGTGCCATCTGCTCTTTCATAATTTCTTGTTTGAATTGAGCCAGAGACAGCAATTTTGTTACCTTTCTTCAAAAATTTTGCACAGTTTTCAGCAGTACCACGCCATGCGGTGATGTTGAAGAAATCCGTTTCTCTTTCACCGTCTGCGTTGGAAAATCTTCTGCCAACTGCTATAGATAAACGACATACAGAAACCCCACTTGAAGTAGTAGAAAGCTCAGGATCTCTAGTCAAATTACCAATCAAATAAACTTTGTTCATATTTTCTCCTTATGTCGCACTATTTAGCAACAATGATATAACGTAAAATGCCGTTTGTGATTGAAAGCAATGAAGCCAATCTATTAGGCACTTTTTCGTCAGCTGTGAAATTCACAAGTACATAAAAACCTTCACGTTTCTTTTGAATTTCATAAGCAAGTTTCCTATTGCCAATACGCTCTACCGACTCAATCTTGCCACCATCTTTTTCAATCATACTGTTGACAAGAGCGATTTGAGCTTCTTTTTCTTCATCAGTAGACTGACTAGGAATGATGTACATCAATTCGTAATTATTCATAATACCTCCTTATGGACTAATGGCCTAAAATTAGGCAAGGACGCAAATAAACTATCTCGACTTTATTTAAATGCGCGGTTAAATAAATTTAACACATGAATTATACCATACAAAGAAAAATAAATCAAGTCTTAAATAAAAATATTTTATCCTTCATATTTTCTTTTTAGCTATCTATCGTAATAAATTTGATTATATCTAACCTTTCACGCAATTATATATTTATTATACACTGATAAAAACTAGGCCCAGATATCTAGACCTGTTTTCTCCATACGGTAGCATACCGCACTAACTATTTGTAATTTCTTTTATATAATCCCACACCGTCACTTCATCATGAGTCTCTGTAGATAGGATGTTGATTTTGTCCACAACGACTCCGTCTATGACTATCTCAACATTTCCTACGACCTGATTTTCATATACTTTTGTGAGCATGTTGGGTAAATTATAATTCAGACTAAAGTTCACATCTTCACCAATTTTAGTCACATAAGTGTAATCCCGTTCTGCCTTTAGATGAGTCACTCTATCTAACCCTTTGATTTTGATCGTCATATCTTTTAGCATGGAACTATCAAACAATGTTTTTGTCTCAAAATTTTCAAACCCATAGTTTAGTAAATCGCTCGCCAGTTTGAAACGTCCTTTGCTGTTCTCTGCACCTAAAACCACAGAGATCAGTTCGACATCATTTCTTGACGCCCCGACAGCTAGGCAATATTTCGCTTGATTTGTAGATCCCGTCTTTCCGCCAATGCATCCTTCATAGAATCTGGACAACTTGTTCGTGTTCGCCATTTGAGTGGTCCTACCACTAGGATGCACAAAATCTTCCATCCAAATTGATGAATATTCATGATAAAGGTCAAAGTCCAAAACATGTTTCAAGACTATCGCCTGATCATATGCGGAAGAGTATCCATCTGGACTAGGTAGCCCTGTACAATTCACATAATTTGTGTCAGCTAAATTTAGTTCTTTTGCTCTTTCGTTCATCATCTTCACGAAATTATTTTCACTACCAGCAATATGTTCGGCAATGGCAACACTAGAATCGTTCGCACTCGCTATGATCACTGATTTCAATAGTTCCTTTAAAGTATATTCTTCTTCGCTATCTAGGAACACTTGGCTCCCGCCCATGCCACTAGCCGTCGCACTTACCACGACCTTATCATCTAAACTAATTTCATTGTTGTTTATTTTCTCCATGGTAAGTAGTACAGTCATCAATTTTGTAACGCTTGCTATAGGTAGTCTATCATGACAATTGTTTTCAAACAGGATTTTGTTTGAATTTTTTTCAATCAATACAGCGGATTTATAGTTCACATCTGACGAAAAACTCGCGTCTGCAGTGATAATTTTATGCGGAATGAACAATAATCCAAACATAAGCAAAATCATGACAATAGAAATTCTCTTTTTCATACACTCTCCTTTTCATTATTCTTTGTTAAAATTAAAAAAATATGTGCCATACAGCACAAATGACTTTAACAAACTTTTTTGTAATCATTTAGATACAAAACAACTTGCCAATATAGTTTGATTAGTATATATTAATAAATCTCATAATATAAACGTTATTTTTTAAATTTCAGCAACATATTTTTATCTTCCTCGCTCACACGGAAACTGTCTCTACACTTTTGAATACTTTTGTTGTTAGTGAAAGTATTTAGTCTACCTTCTTCGAATATTTTAATGGCGACATCTCGCCTTTTCACGAAACACTCTGCCACCCACCAAGCTAGAGCCATATTTACATAATAGTGCGTCTCGTTATTTAATATATCAATCAAATCTAATATGCGCACAATATACTTTTCGTCATCAAAAAACTTGAACCATATATTTACGCCAATCCGCCTTTTGAACGGCATATTTGATTTAATATACTCTTATGAAAGTGAAAAAAATCCCTCTTTATTTTTATTGAAAAATTTGAATTTTAAAAGATCGCAACTAGCCCAAGTGTCCACATTTTTTACAAAATTATCTAGATATTTTTTCATCGTGGCAAAATCTTTTATTTTATCTATCAAGAACCCGTTTATTGCCACATTTTCATAATATGTATGAAGATTGAGATCCAAAAAAGATAAAAAATTTCCCGTAGAAATTTGCTTTGCAATATCTTTGCATTGTTTGGTAGTCAGCGCCAGCAGAGGCATATCAGTATTCAAAATTTTGCGCGTCCACTCTATCTTTCCTTCTCGCTTCAATCCTTCTAAAAAGACTAAAAAATTTTGTTTATCTATTAGCGTCCAACTGTCAATTACCAAATTCATATCGCACCTTAAAACAATATTTCCCACATGTTTTTTAACATCACTCTAAACTCATTTTCACCATAATGAATAATGATCTCAACCTTGCCTATTATTTCATTTCTATTCACTGGTCCATGCACTATACAATCAGTGCTTGCCGCCCAATTGTCCCCCATCAAAAAATACTCATCTTCACCTAGTTTTATGCATCTCTCGCCCGCGTCATTTACTATTACATGATCAGCGTTCAAAGGATTGTTTATAAAAGATAAATAGTCCTCAAAGTAGTATCTCACACCCGTGTCAATCTCGTTTGTCGCGCTGTTTATTTTATCTTTTGTATAGAACACTTCATCATTCACTAAAAGCACATATTGTGTCTCTTCTTCTTTGATTTGTATAATATCTCCAGGCATGCCCACTAGGCGCTTTATTATATAGCCGCTATTCCACCAAGAGACTTCTGCTACGACTATGTCTCCATTTGTATATTCTCTATTTGGATTAATATATACCTTGTCTCCATTTTGGTCGTCCGTCAAAACATTAGCGTTGAGCGTAGGAAGCATTGAAAATCCCCTGACATTAGTCTTAATATAGACGAAATTAAATACAATGTTGACCAAAGCAAATAATGCTACAATTATGATGATAATTGTAATTATCGAATTTAGGATATTTAACAAGATTCGCTTTAGACGAGTACCCATGGTTTAATTATACCACATTGGAAAATTTTTACAAACATATTTGCCGATTTCACGAAAAAAGGATAGCTATTTACTATCCTTTAATGACACAGTTTCAATGTAATATCTGTCCGTCTTTTTAGACAATTTGCTGTCTTCAATATAATATCCCATGCGGACAAATTGCATGTTACCTTTTTGTTTTAGGACAAACGGCTCAACGAAAGAAGTATGCTCAACCATTGAATTTGGATTGATTATTTTATCCAACATTCCGCTTTCAAAGACTTCCCCCTCTTTCAACAAATTGAAAAACTTTCTCGTAGTGACCTTTATTGCATGCGGTCTACTCAACCAATGTATTGTTCCCTTTGGCTTAATCCCCTGTTCTTTCGCGTCATACACTATGCTGCAATTCAAGTGGTCAATATTTCCATTCTCATCATATATCACTTCATCACATTTGATTATATATGCGCCCATCAGACGAACATACCCATTTGGTGTCAGACGGAAAAATTTAGGACTAGGTTCCGCCATGAAATCTTCTCTTTCAATATACAATTCATTGCTGAAAATCATATCGTGTTTTTTACTGTTATTTATGGTTGGATTGTTCGATACCTTTATCTTCTCGGTCTTGTTCGCTGGATAATTTGTGATATTTACTTTTATAGGATCTATGACTGCGACAGCTCGCACGGCATTTTTATTCAATTCTTCTCTAATGCAGGCTTCCAATATATGTGGCTGAACGACACTATTGGATTTTGCCACCCCGATTCTTGTGCAAAATTCTCTTATAGAAGTTGGCGTATATCCTTTTCGCCTAAACGAAGCTAGGGTTGGCAGTCTAGGATCATCCCATCCGTCCACATAACCGCCGTCCACCAGTTCATGAAAATATCGTTTGCTAATGACCGTTCCGTCAATGTTGAGTCTAGCGAATTCTATTTGCCTTGGTTTTACCCCCGGTAAAATTCTACAGTTATCTATGACCCAATTGTACAAAATCCTATGATCTTCAAATTCAAGACTGCACAGTGAATGCGTCACTCCTTCATAAGCGTCACTCAATGGATGCGCGAAATCATACATGGGATAGATACACCACTTGTCCCCCTGTCGGAAATGTCTGACATGCATGATACGGTAAATTACCGGGTCTCTCATGTTGATGTTTGGATGAGACATATCAATCTTTGCCCTGAGCGTCTTTTCACCGTCAGCGAATTTCCCTGCACGCATCTCTTCAAACAATTTTAGGTTCTCTTCTATTGACCTGTTTCTATATGGACTTTCCTGTCCAGGTTCGGTCAGAGTGCCACGCATGTTGCTGACTTGGTCTGCGGCCAAATCACATACAAAAGCCTTTCCTTGTTTGATCAAGTCAATTGCACATTGATATATAAATTCATAATAGTCTGACGCATAATATAGATGTTTCCATTTAAAGCCAAGCCATTTTATGTCGTTCATCAGAGCTTTTACATAGACTTCACTTTCTTTGCTTGGATTAGTATCATCCATGCGAAGATTTGTATATCCGTGAAATTTCTCAGCAGTCAAAAAATCGATACAGATTGCTTTAGCATGCCCGATGTGGGTATACCCATTCGGTTCAGGCGGGAAACGTGTGACGATCTTTTTCAACCCTTTAGTTTTAATATCTTCCACTATAGCCTGTTCGATAAAATTCGATGGTGTAATATTGGTATCCATTAGTTCTCCTTACAAAAGGCATTATAATACATAACGAAAAAAATGTAAAATAATTCATTTAACTTTTATATCATCATTTGAATTTATTAACAATTAGATTGGAATATATAACATTTTCAATAAAAAAATTTAACGCCACTTTTTCAATAAATATTTCTATATAACTTTCTGACAAACAAAACGACTGTCAAATTATTTTTTTGCAATATAATAAAAATGTCTTTTAACACAACTTAATCCATAATTCGAATGATGAAATGAGATAAAAAACGACCGTTCATTAAGTTTATTATCCCGTCAGCAATTTTACAAAAATGCAATTCGTCGAAAATAAAAGGGTCCCCATAAGAACTAGTTCGAAATGGGGTTAAAAAAACGAACGCTTGTAATGACACTTTTGCGATTATTTACATAATCGCTGTGTCAAAAAAGCGATCTAATGCAAAAATAGGGCTCCCACAAGAACTTGTTCGCAGTGGGAAACGGCGAAATACGCCTATAAGTTAAGTTTTTCGTATGCAAAACGATAAAAAACGGCGATGAAAAAGTATATAACTCCCACAAATATCCAAAGGGTACGAAGTGGGAAGGGGAGCAACAGATCAAAAAGGCAATAATTGCGCATGCAATTTGCCAAAGGATCAAGTTGCGACGAGGGTCCCCATAAGAACTAGTTCGAAATGGGGTTAAAAAAAACGAACGCCCGCGAATCTTACCGATGCAGTTTTATACATAAAACTGCAGTAAGTAAAGGGCGAATCGTTTTTTCTGGTGCGTCCAGAGGGATTCGAACCCCCGACCTTTGGTTCCGTAGACCAACGCTCTATCCAGCTGAGCTATGAACGCGTAATAAATATTAAGATAAACTTCGCGACCCAGCAAGGAGCCAAAGGTCAATTAGGTCACCACAAGACGACTGTCGCAGTGGGAATAAGGAGTTTGAGCCAATAAGCGAAATTTGCGAACATAGAGAGCAAATGAGTAAAAGGCTACAAACGACACGGTTCCGTAGCAAGTACCTAAAAATGTTATATTTTGCTATTTTTTCACCATTTTCTATCGTATTTTATCATTTAGTCAAAAGCCTAAACTCCTTATAAAATAAGGCAAATAAGCTTTTATTTTTAACATACAACACCAAACAAAAGCAAAACATAAAAACACATCATAAAACGGCACAATTTTCACAAACTTTGCAAAAATTAAGCATAAATTCGTAGACATAAGTAAAAATTACTTAAAAATTTATGTTTCTTATGTTCAATTTTAAAGTATTCAATTTCGAAAAGTTTCAACACTTTACTATTTTATGCAAAACACAGCATATAAAGGAACGGACTTTATATTGTTTTCAAAACCAAAATTTTTTGATGATATACGGATTGAGTAGGTTGGACTAAATTTTTGAATGTATTCATTTAAACTTTTTGAACGAGTGTTATCATTTGATTTTGTCTCAATTGGAATAATATCTTTGCCTAAGCGTGTGATAAAATCCACTTCTGCTTGATTTTTGCTTTTCCAATAAAAAGAGTCAAGATGATTTATTTTTAATTGATTGTAAACATAATTTTCAGTAAGTCCACCTTTAAAATCATTAAAATTCGTATTTTCAAAAAGAATATCATCAATAAGTACATTTTGGCTTGCAGAACACAAACCAACATCATTCATATAAAATTTAAAATCTGTCAAACTTTTGTAAGCCTCTAACGGAAGTTTAATTTGCTCGATTCTATATAACTGACTGGCAATTCCAGCAAGACACAGCCACTCAATCGCACCAGAAAATTCGCTTGAACGCCCACCACTTTTAATGTCAGAAAACTTAAACTTGTGATTTTCCTTTGCAAGTTGAGTGCTTATGTTTTTATAAACCATTCTAGTTTTTGGAATTTCGCTTTGCTTGTTATATTTTCCCATATCATCAAAATAGGCGTTTAATATGTCATTTTGCTTAACTTTGACAATATCAAAATTGTTCGTTCTGACAAATTCATCCACAACATCTGGCATTCCACCAACATACAAAAACTTCTTGTAAAGTTCAAGTGCCTGTTCGTGAAAAGGTCTGGCAAGTGCAGTGTTGGTCTCATAACATTCTTTAATTTGGTCAATCAAGAACTTGTTGTCCGTTGCAAGCAAAAATTCCTCAAAGTCCATTGGATACATATTCATAAACTGCAACTTTCCAACAGGAAAAGAAGAAATGCCTCTGTTGACAGAAACGCCAAGCAGAGAACCGAGTGCAATAATATGATATTCGTTTGCATCTTCACAGAAGTATTTTAAAGAAGTTATCGCTTCAGGACACGCCTGAATTTCATCAAAAATTATAAGGGTGTGAGTAGGCAAAATTTCTTTTCTTTTATAGTTAGAAAGTTTACTTAAAATTCTTTGAGGTCTTAAATCCACAAAAAAATCTCTCAAATCTTTCTCTTGCTCGAAGTTGCAATAGACAGTGTTGGCATATTCCTTTGAACCAAAAAGATTGACAATATATGTCTTTCCAACTTGTCTTGCTCCTTGTAAAATTAAAGGTTTTCGAGATGCGGAATTTTTCCATTCAACCAACTCTTTATATATCTTTCTTTCCATAATTTCTCCTTTGATAAACATATCATATCACAATTTGTGTGAATTTGCAACCGTTTTTTACACTTTTTGGCACATAATTTTTGTCGAAATTTACACTTTTTGGCAGATAAGTCGAAAAAGTATTTAAAAATAATAAAGTTAATTAGAAAATAAAATAAATTTATAAAATAAATTTAAGATATAAGAAAAAAGAGTAAAATCCTTAAAAATTATGTTATAATAACAAAAAGGGACACTGAATTTATGGGAAGAAGTAAAGGATTGCAGCTTCAAATGACCATTCCTATGTCCGAGAATAGAAAAGAAAGTGATGAAGATAAAATTGCAACAGCAAAAGGAGTTGCAAAGGGAAACGAAAAGAAATTTTTAGAAGATAAAGCATTTTTACAGGAACTCGAAGATATTGACAAAGACACAAAGATAAAGCAAAATTCAAGCGAATTACTCGTCATTACAAAAACAAAAAAACTTGCTGCTTATGTGATTACAATAACAGAAAAATCTCCAAAAAAATTTCGTGCTGTTTTTGTAAATCGAATACAAAATTATTGTTTAGATTGTCTTGAATATCTTATTGAAGCCAATTCAATGCACACAGATAACACTAAAAACAAAGAAAGAAGAAAAGAATGTCAACATCAAGCATTTTTAAAATTGAAACTGCTTGGATATATGTCCTTTTTATCTTTGGAAAGTGGGTGTATTCTTAAAAAACAATATGAACAAATTTCTCTGCAAGTGGCCGATTGTATAAACCTTTTGGTTGCTTGGCGTAAAAGTGATGCCAATAGATTTGGCAAATAAAATTGGATTATAGCGGCGACGCTTTAATTAAGATAAGATTGTTGTTTAATCCAGTCTCTTTTGGCTGCGCTCGGCCAACTCTAAGAATAATGTAAACAATGTTAAAAATGATGGCTCGCTCAACAATAACAATGCAAACAAAAAGAGCGCTGGGCTGTGTCCAGATTTGCCTTTGAAGAACGAGTTTCCGCTTGTTAAAAAACAGCCAGTTTATGATTGTTTTAAGTAAAACAATACCGTGTGTAAGGCAAAGGAATCTTATTCTTTTCTGCTCTCTTTACAAGAGATAGAAGAATACGGTCATCTTGGCAATCAACGAGAAATCTTTGAAAGTTTACCGAAAGGAAGATGACCATCGTTTTAAATACAAAAAGGAGCATATAATTTGTTAGAAGAAGCTTTTACATTTGAAAAATTATTTGATACACACAAAAAGTGCAGAGTTTCTAAGCAACACAGAAAAGAAACAATCTCCTTTGAAATAAATTTATCACAAAATTTAACTAGTTTATCCAAAGATATTTTTAGTAAAAAATACAAACCGGGCAAATATAAAATATTTAAAATATTTGAACCCAAAGAAAGAATTATTGAAGCACTTCCATATAAGGATAGAGTTGTTTTAATGGCTTTTTGTTCAAATATAATTGAGAAAAAGCTAGAAAAATCTTTAATTTATGATAATGTTGCTTGCAGAAAAGGCAAAGGAAGATTTTTTGGCATCCAAAGGTTGCATAAATTTTTAAAGGACTATTATCACAAATTTGGCGAGTCTGGATACTTTTTGAAATGTGATATTAAAAAATATTTTCAAAGCATAAATCATGAAATTTTACTTAAAAATCTTGCAAAAACTTCACTTGATGAAGAAGATTTGTGGTTTGTAAATACTATATTACAAAGTAAAAACAACGACACAAAAGTTGGACTTCCTATTGGCAATCAAACAAGCCAATGGTTTGCATTGTTTTACTTAAACAAAGTTGATAGATTGATTAAAGAAAAATTACGAGTAAAGTATTACGTTCGCTATATTGACGATATGATTTTAGTTCATAACGATAAAGAATATCTTAAATTCTGTAAACAAGAAATTGAAAAATGTGTAAAGGAAGAACTTGATTTATCCCTTAATAGCAAAACACAAATTGGCAGGCTTAGAAATGGAATTGACTTTTTAGGATTTAGACATATGCTCTGTGAAAAAGGTAAAATTAAAACATTTCTGCGTGGGCAAGCAAAGTTAAGGCTAAGAAAAAATGTAAAAACACTCTCAAAATTGCGCGAGTTAAACCTCGTTGATAAAGAATACATTGATGTCAGATTAAATTCCTTTAAGGCCCATTTATGCCATTCAAATTCTAAAAAATTACTTATAACTTTTAGAACAAAATACAAAATATAAATTTACAATGTTTTAGTATTGCATTTATAACAAAATTATGCTATACTTGTTTCATCAAAGGAGTTAAAATATGGCAGAATTAAAAGATTTTATTGTAAGAACACGTCTTGGCAATACTGATGAAAATCAACGCATAGGTAACTCCGCGTTTGATACCCAAGACTTTGTTTTTTTTGAAACAAAGGACGAAGTTGAAAATATAACAGATGAAGTGCGTTATATCTACGCTTCCGATTATGCTGTTATGAATGGAGCCTCGCTTAGCGGACATAGGAGAGGTCCTAAGGATAGACAATCAACTTGGCATCGGCTGCGCTCGGCCTACTCTAAGATTTATGTACACGATGTTGAGACTGATGGCTCGCTCGACTATTACTCTGCAGGCGAGACGAGCGCTGGGCTGTGTCCAGCTTTACACCTTAATCTCTCATCTGTAATCTCCGCGCGAAGCGCGTCGCGCGATTTTAAAATTGAGCCTTTTAAGGATAAAAGTGGTAAAATTTTATATCACACTATTGAATTTGGCTCTTATCCACAAGATAAAGCAAAAAATAGTAGTAAATTAGAAAAATTATATAATGCACGTAAGTTAACTCCAACCGGCAAAACCTACACCGGATGTATGAAAGAAGACGGCAGTTTTGAACAAAATCAAGAGTTCGAATATGGTGGCAAAAAATATGTTCGAGTTATTTCAAAAAGATATGACGATGACTCTGAATATAAAGATAAAACTAAAGCACCAGAAGACGGAACTCCAATGTGAGCCGAGGTTCAACCAATCAAATGGAAAATCAAGAATTGGAACGAACTTCCAAGGTCTATCAACCCAAATGGCAGTGGAACTGCTAAAACTATTTATGTAAAATCGGAAGAAGGAATTATGTCAGGAATTCCTTTCTATCCAGAATATGGCAAAACAGAACATACAATGTGGCAAAACAGTCCACTCAGAGCGATTTTTAATGGCTATGATTTGCAAGAAGAACTAAATAAAGGCAATGGAAACAAACGATATAAAGCTGGCAGAAACTACAATTTCAAAGGCAAAGGATTTTTGCAAGAAGCATTTGATAGTTCTTTAATACGTTCTTCTGCTATTTCACGAGAAGATGAAAAAGAAATTCAAGCAGAGTCACAAGTTCGCAAATCAAGACTTGAAAAATTAAATCCAGACAAAACCCCTATTGCTTCTCGCAGAAGAATGACGGACACTGAAATGATTAA
>CALWTK010000018.1 GCA_944384465.1 uncultured Clostridia bacterium | reverse complement strand
ATTATAAAATTTGGATTAATTGATTCAATTTGTGAAGAGATGAATTTCCAAATTTCATATCTTGCTTTTGCGCGGTTACTTGCCTTTAATTCATTTTTTGGCGTGTTTAGATAATAATCAATAATTCCAACGATTACATCAATACATTGTAGTATAGGGTGCTTTTCAGAATTAACTTCTTCTATTTGCTCTTTATCTATATACACATGATTGGTGTTTGCTCGTTTATTGCTTCTTACTTTTGCAATAATGCAATTTTTAAAAGTATTGCATTGAGATTTTGTTTCTGGCAAATCATCAAAAATTAATCTTAACTTTATATTTTTATTTGCATAAAATAAACTAAACGCATTAAATATAAAAACAAAATAAAACTTAGTATAAGTTAAATTTTCTTTTTTGGGAATTTCCATTAGTTCATTGTTGGGCGAAAACATTATTCTAACTTTGATGTCTCCACTTTTAACAAGAGTGAAGAACATCCTTAATATTAAAATATAATCTCCACAATTTTTTTCTGTAATTTTAGTTCGTTTCATTTCACCTAAATTTAGTTTAGATTTCAAATTATTTAATACATTATTAAATAGTTCATAATCACGTTCTAAAAGAAGTGCTCCGCCATAGAAATAACTAAAATATTTACCTTTTTTTGTTGATTCATCCGCAACTAATATGTATTTTTCTAATTTTTTCATTTCTACTCCGTTAAGCCTGTTACATATGCCCGGGTTTTGGCGAGTTCCAGGTCGTTCATTTTTAATATTTTTCTTATCAAATACGCTTCATTTTCATTTAGATATTTTAAATTGATAGTATCCGCTTCACGACCTACTAGCTCATCCAAAGTGCAATTAAAAAAATCCGCCATTTTTATTAATGTATTTATGTTGGGTTCACTTCGCCCAATTTCATAATTACAATATGTCTGTTGCGGAATTTTTAATTTTTGCGAGATTTCAATTTGAGACAAATTAAGTTTTTGTCTTAATTCTTTAATTTTCATATTACCTCCATTTTATATTCGACATTATAATTGTACAAAATTTTAAGTTAAATTACTATATTTTTAATATTTTTTATAAAAAAATATAAAAAACTAAGTAAAATCGTTTGACTTTACTTTAAAAATGAGTATATATTGATAATAAATACTCAAAAATGAGTATTGCACCATTTTGTATTCGACAACAAATGGAGATTTGAGAGTAATGTTTGGCATTCTCTCAAAAAAAAGACTGTCTTATCGACAAGACAGTCCACATGCCCAACGCCAGGCTAAACCTGGCAATGGGTATTAAAAATGACTATCTAAAAGATAGTTCGATTAATAGCCAACTCATTTTTAGAATAGATGAAAATGAAGTTCTAAGGTGTCTATATTTATATTTGCTAATAGTTCTATCACACCTGGTGTGAAATAACAAAAAGCACATAGTACTGCAAATATAAATAACAAAAGAACAATTTTCTTCATGATGTCTCCTTTAAAAATGTAGTTGGTTAAAACAAACGTTAGACGTTCATTTATCGAAAGCAAAAATGAAACTTTAAAAAGTTTCTTCTGCGATCTATATTTTGCAAGAATAATTTGGTGGTTATTCTTACTTGCAAAATAATATCACAAAATTAAGTGAATGTCTAGCGAATCATGCCCAACGCCAGGCTAAACCTGGCAATAGGCAACAAAAAACACCAGCGGTCGCTGGCATTAGGACAATTAAAAATTTATAGTATAACCTCCTTTGTAAAAATTTCTAAGTTAAGGTGAACGATTTCCTGTCGAATAGACTTAGATAAAAAGGAGAGAAAATGACAATTCCCCCCTCAAAATAATTATACTATAAATTTTTGTAGTTGTCCGACAAGAAAATATATCCGTAAGAAGTTAGCAAGTAGCCATAGTTCTAACCGTCTCAGCAGGTCGGACCTGCAACGGATACCAAAGGACAGAGTGTCAATCGACTGACACGGTCCTTGCCAAAGCCCAGAAGAAGAGAAAGAAGAAAGAGGGCTTTTCAGGAAGCAAGATTAAGATTTTGAAATTAAGTAAGAGTTTGAAAATGCTTCCACCAGGGCGGTAGGTCTCCAGAAAGAATACATTCAACCTAAACCGCCCTTGAGATGTGAGCCGAGAGAATCGATCCAGGGGCGATACCTGGGGCTTGCTATTAGGAGAAATATGTTAATAAAATCAAAAGCAAAAACATCTGCCGAATTAAGAAAGGAATTAAGAAATCTTAAGCCATACCAAGATGATTTAATTCTTGGCGATAGAGCAATAATGAAAACATCATCTAGTTACGGAGTAAGGGGAGTTGATGATCATGACGATCCTATGACGGATTATTCTGCATATATTTACGGGTATAAAGAAAAATGGATCATTGATAGAGCAAGAGATGAAAAAAGAATAGTACCAACATCTGCAAAATCAAAACCTAAAAAAGTTTTAAAATTAAAATTCAAAAAGTAAGGTGTCTATGAAAAAAGTAAGAGTAAAATATCAAGTCAACAAAGAGTTATTCGACACGGAAAGAGAAGCAGAAACGTATATTAGCAAATTAAAAAAACTAGGGTTGAAAGCAACAAAATGGAAGGTTGTATTCAACCCATATAGATTGAGTTTTCAACTGATGATCTAGGGGAATTATGAAAAAAGAGAAGGTAGACTTAAAGGAAGAGATTAGACGACTAGAATCTGAATTGAAGAAAATGAATTCAGATTATGTTTCACTGGCTAAACAATGCAATGCACTGCTTAGTGATATCAAGTTTTTGAAATCGCTTCTAAACAGCCGAGAAAAGCAGATGTTCGAGGTGGAACGCCTGATCAACAGGGCAGGTGAAATATGAAAGTACTTAATTTTATACTCATTTTCCCTGGTCCAAAGTATGAGACATTCGATACTCAAAAAGAATTTTCTGTCAGGTTAAGTGAAGTTAGGAAAAAGGGATTGCGTCCAACACCAAAGGTCATAATTGAAGATATGACAAAACCTAGTGGTAATCGGTGGATCTCTTACACTGATTATAAAAAATTAAAAAAGGAGGAAGAAGCGGTATGACAAAGAAAGCAACTAAAAAGACAACTAACAAAAAAGCAGTTGCAAAGACAAGTACAAAGTCTACAAAAAAGACTACAACAAAGAAGCCGGCACAGAGAAAAGATGACAAATTGTATCTTTGCACGTCAAAAGGCGTAGTACTTGGCGAAGTTAAAGTTAAATAATTATTAGAATCAAACACTCGATATTGAGTGTTTTATTTAGTTGAAAATGAGGTAAGGGATGATAATCGTGAGATATTGCAATAATCGAGGGCAAATAGTTGACCAAATTGTATTTAATTATTCTGCATATGAAACATACCAGGATATAAAAAGACAGTTTGGTCAAGCCGACCTTATTTTCATAAAACACGAAAAAGAATATTGCTTAATTTAAGGAGAAAAGGATGAAAGCATTAATAATTGTATTAGTCATAGTGGCACTCGCAGTCTGTACTGGTACATGGATATTCGACGGTTTAGGTTGGATATTTGGCGGTATTGGTAAAGGCTTTGAATTCTTGTCTGAAATATTTAATTTTTTCGGCTGGAATTCAGGAATAATTTAGGAGGTAAACATGTCAGATCTAAATAAAGCACAAAAAGGGTTCATGATCACGCTATATATCTTAACGTCGTTTGCTTTGCTCGTCTCTGCTTTTGTCATCTATAACATCGTGACTCGAGAAAAGCCATGGACTATCGGCGTGACATATGCATCAACTTTGACAGCAAACGAAAACAACGTAGATATTTGCAAAGTCACAATTCATGACAACTCAAACAACAATGGCGAATCTCTCTATGAGATCCAATTTAACTCATACACGGACGCAGACGGAACGGGTATCGCAGGCTTCGGCATTCAGGCAGTCGGCGATGATTGGTCTGTTTGGAACTATGATCCAGGCTATCAAAATTCAGTTTTGAGAAACAACGGACTAGATTTCACTAATGCTACAGACGGCTATTCAAAAGTTTTGTTTCAAAACAACTCATATATTTTCGGCGATGTCTATCTCTACTATACCGGGGACGACGGGCTAGTCTACTATAGCATTTTGCCCGAAGATTTGGACAACTATCTTTTGATAGACATAGACGGACAATTCTATCGTTTGACATTAAAAGAATACAGTTACACAGTTGACAAGGACGGTTTTTGGAACGGTTTGTTCGGTCAAACAGAGACTAGAACCGCTACATATTCCTGGTTTGAGGTATTCAACAAAATCATCTCTTCTGCGAAAGAACATTCCAGTGCAGAAGAATATCAAGAGTTTTCACTAAAATTCTATGATTTGGCGAACTTTTTGGACATCGAGTATAAAGATGAATCTGGACAATATCACAAACTCGACGACACGTCTGAGCGTCGAAACTATCTAGCAATACAAGTTGAATATGATAGAGACGGAGTTGTTGAGGCAAAAGATAGTGCTTTCTATCAAATTGCGAACTCTACAACCTGGAACTATTACGAAAATCTAGATTTGGACGATTACTGGAACGCATACTCGGATATTGAAATCACCGAGGATCATATCTCAGCTGTCTATAATTCTCTTGAGAATGCTTACTATATCACAATTGATGAGCAATTCGCAGATTACCTATCCACGCTACAAATGGCAAAGATCACTGTCAACTTAAATTTGGACAATCTTGACTATGCAGTCTATGGCATAGATTTACAAAATTTTGATTTCAACATCGAAAGCTTTGAGATTTCTTCTTCAATGCTTGCCGATTTGACAATCTATAATCAAGAAGCTTGTTCTATTGAGCCAGAACTCAATCTAGGAGGTGCAGTATGACAAAAAAATATTGGATACAAGTCATTGTCTGTTTCCTAGTCATATTGATCGGTAGCGTCCTAGGAGTCTACTACTACCAGGAATATATCTCGCCAGAAAGCTTCACAATAGGGTCTATGTCTAATGGCACGTATAAAGAGCTGGCAATCAAGGACTATCTCTCAGACGATACCGTATTGTTTAGTCAAAATATAAACGACGTATCGTTCAGTATCAGTGAAAATACTGCTACATACGACTACAATTTTAACGCAACAGAATTCAACGGACTAGAAAAAAGTTATTTGATATATGTAAACAATTATATTATCAACGACATAACAACGAACGCTGGTACGATTTCTGGAACATACAAAATCAACTTCCAGGACGTAGACAATGAGACGCTTTGCTCATCTAATATTTCAATCTCATTCACATTTAGATCATTGTCAAGCGTGCTGAGAGTATCACTTCCAGCAAGTGATATTGGCTATTTGCTCAACTATTTTAAGTCAGACAATTTCATAATCACGCTAGCCGAATCTCCATTCGATTTTGGTAATAAAGACGGTGAGGTTGATGAGAAAATTGAACAAATCATCGACTTAACCAATCAAATTGCTGGACTAAACGAAGATATAGTAGAACTTCAAGGTAAGATTGCAGACAAAGTGCAAGAGATTGCTGATCTCAACGAAGATTTGGCGAACAAAGACGAGATTATAGCAGGACTGCAAAACGATATTGAAGAATTGCAAGCTCAAGTCCAACAGCTTCAAGGTAGCTTATCCGAGAAAACTCAACAGCTAGAAGATTTGCAAGCTGAATATGACCAACTCGAAGACGACTACGGCGAACTCAATGACGAATATGTTGCTTTAGGCGATTTGTATGATCAGGCACTTGCCACAATTGAAAGTCTAGAGTCTCAGGTGTTGGAGCTTGAGCAACAAGTAACCTATTATGAAAAACTTTTGGAAGCATACCAAAATTCTGAAAAGTTAATAGTCACATTCACAGTTGACGACTTTGCCTACGAAGTCAAATTAGTTGATGAAAACGAATACGTTACAAAACCTGAAACAGATCCAACAAAAGAAGGATACTCTTTCGAGTTTTGGAGTGCTGATGGAGTTAATGAATTTAATTTTTCTACAACACCAATTACGACAGACACAACAATTGTTGCTGTATTTGAAAAATTAATCTCAGTCATTTTTCAAAATGGAGATACTCAATTAAGTAACAATTATTATGAAGCTAACACTACTATTATTCTACCAGAAGATCCGGAGAGAGTAAATTGTGATTTTATTGGCTGGACACTAGATGACGGTGAGACAATAGTTGACTTTGAGAATTTTCAGTTGACAGAAGATGTTGTCTTTAAAGCTGTGTTTGGACATTGGAGTTCTGTGATATTTAATTCTTTTGAAGGTTTTGTTGCAGATTATAGTCAAAATTTTTCTAATCCTAGTTGTTTTATGATTGCTGAATATAATCAAAGTTCAACAGACGATAGTCTATATTTTGATTTACATGATTTATTAAAGGGCAGTTATAGCTTACTTGAAACTCGTGATTTTAAAATAGAGATATTTTCAGTTTGCTCTGATGGTTTTGCTTTGGTATTGCCTGCTTCTGTAGTCATAAGTGAATTTGATACATCTTACGATTTTCCAGATGGTAGTGTTAGTACACTAATTTTAAATAGCGATGGGACTTTAAGATTAAACCTAAATGCATCAAAAGAGCACCTTATGTCATCAGAGTTTTACTTTGCAATCGGTAGTATAACTACCTATGAATATCAATTATAGGAGAAAAATATTATGAATAAAGCAGGAGTAAGTATTATTTCAATTTTAGCAACTTTGGGAGTGGTTACAGGTGGCGTTGCCGTCTATAACCATTTACCCAACGTACAGGACAAACTATCCATTTCGATCGGTGAGTCCGTTCTCGTCGGAGATAGTTCGAATAGTGGAACTACCCGACCACCTGAAGTAGTGGATGTCAATACGGCAGATATTGACAAATTCGCCAAAGAAAATCATTGTATGATGATCCTGGCAATCGATTTGAATTCTTTGCCAAACTCTGACGGATTCGAGTCTCAACTCATAAGAGTCAACTCTGCGGAAGAGATCAAAACAGCATTGGACAATACATACTGGGAAGAAAACGCTACAAACGACGCCAATACTGTTTGGAAAGGTTGGGCATTAAGTGAAGACGGAGCGATCATCGAAGACTTCGAATCAATCTATGAAGAAGGCTTTGTTACTATTTATGCCTTAACCGAAATCTATCCAGCATACGCTTTGCAAGTGTTGGGTAGCCCAATCGAGAATGAAGACGGCGGATATTATTTTAAAGCGGACAAAGACGGCAAGATAACCAACCTGCCAGAAGATCCGGACGACCAAGCCCCTGAAGGCTATACTTTTGCCGGTTGGTCTACAACAAGCGAAACAGACATTGACAGCATTGTAGATTTGTCTACTGTTTCGCTACCACAACCTACAAATGGGACTGACGGAGTTACGATTTTTTATGCAGTCTTTGTAAACGAAGACGGTGAAGCATATGATCGAAATTATTTCAAATCGTTCGAAGTAACATTTAATTATGACGGAAATATGAGTGAGAGTATAACTTACACACATTATGAATTTCAATCTGAACTGCCACAGCCAGATCTAGAAGCATACGGCTATACCTTTGTAGGTTGGTATGCAATGGAAGTAGTCATGGAACCGGACGAGAATCTGCTATATACAGATATAGAGAACACAAAACTGACTGGACCAATGGACTTATATGCACTCTATCAGGACTCTGAAGGAAATTATGCGACATCGTTCATGTTACAGATGATTCATGAAATGTAAAATTGCGTATTTACGCAATAATATCTTTTTCGATTGAGGATTGTGGAGATGATGTACTATTTTTATGCGCCTTCTGGCGAAGGGAAATCGGCATTAAAAACTGCCATGCTGGAACCGTTCTTAAGAAACGATTTTAGAGTCAATATGGATAAAAAAGGGCTTTTAGAGTTTCTTAGATACTCGCCAGAAGAGCGCCTAAAAATGGCACATGATAGAATCGATTATATTAATCAAGTCTACGGCACAAATTTTGAAAAGCCTATTCACGTTGTCCAATCGAACGAAACGATACATACAAAACACCAAGGCAAAGTTATATTCAACTATGATTTGCCCGGCGACAAATTAGGACTCTATGATGAAATCTACGAAACTTTTTGCTCACCGCCTTGCTCAATCATCGCTTGGGATGAGACTCAGAAAGAAGCTAGCGGACGTGATAGTTCGTCAATGGACCCTAGGGTATCATCATTTTTGCAGCTGCATAGAAAATGGGGACTAGACATTCTCTGCTTTTCTCAACGCTCAACTATCCTGGATCTAAACATTAGAGATAATTGCAGAATTGTTGAAATTGAGTCCATGCGCCATAATTATAACGAATATGGATTCATAAAATCGACAACATGGAGACTAAAAGTTTTCTACAAACTAAAGGACCTAGAGAGATACAATGCAACTGGCGAGAAAACGTATAAGTCAACCGAATTTACTTATATGGGCAATGTCTATGAGCATTTTGATTCAGATGAGGGCGAAGAATACTTTGTATATCTAGCAATGAAAAGAGGACTCAACTTTAGAGTTAGAACAATCATTAATAATGTTGATGATTATGTTAAAGAGCGACCTTACGTTCCGCCAGACAATTATAGGAAAACAACTAAGGCAGAGCGAAGAAGACTCGAAGCTGAAAAACAAAAAGACAAAAAGGATTCTTAATGCATAATTTAGTGTCTATTGAAAAATATTTAAATTTTTTGGAAGAGAATCACAAAAGATTGATTTTCTATTTTGACGAACTATATAAAGAATATGCGCAGTATGAAGACTTTAAATCAGCGAGAGTAAACAGGCGTCAACGTAAGCGTCTAGAAAACGACAGAAAAGAAGCTTTCACAATCTATTATGCCAACTTGAGGCATTTGATCAAAGGTGAAAATGTAAGTCTTAATTTCGTTGAGAAAAAAGAAAATCCTGTAAAAAGATTTTTTAAAAAACTATTTAGGATTAAGGACAAAGAAGCGCCAATCTTAGTGATAGAAGATTCGCATACTGCAGATATTGCAGATGAGCGAAATGAAATCGCTGAAGACACGATAGTACAAAAAGAGGAGCAATCGAATGAAGAAGATAAAAATTAGAAAAAGCAAACGCATTAAAGCTGGCGAATTTCGTAGAAACAATGCTAGGACAGGTCATCCTGCATATATAACGGCTGTTATAAAGAAAAAAGAAAATATACCTACTATTGCTGAATTTATCGGTATTACAGAGAGTCCTGAAACTCACAATATAGAGAATATACAATTAAAAGAAAATCCCAATCCTCATAGAAAAAGTGATCCAGCATTTATAAAGCCCAATATAGAACAAGTCGTTTTGACTAATAAAACTTTTGGCAAAAAATTGGAAGATTGGAGATTCTCGCCAGAAGATGAAGCGTTGGTTAAAATCATTATAAAAAGAAAAAAGGATTAAGTTACCTTAACCCTTATCCAACAGATGATGAATCACTTTTCGTTGGCGTGAAGATAGGATTTTAAAATCCATTCTTAAACAGATTAAAAATCAATTTAACCTTAATTTTATTATATACATTTTATTCTAAAAGTCAATAGGTTGAGTAAAAAAATTAAATAACATAGGAGAAAAAAATATGTATTTTAATGATAACATCGCAAAAAAATATGGCTTTGCAGAAGCAATCTTACTGCAATCTATTTACAATTGGTGTTTGTACAATCAAAGAAATAAAAAGAACAATTTTGATGGTATGTATTGGATGTTCAACACCAATAAAGAGTTTTTAGAAGAATTGCCGTATCTAAAGAACATCAACACAATTCGAACCGCCTTAAAAACCTTGAAAGATGAAGGACTGATCTTAACCGGCAACTATAATAACACATGCACTAGGACTACGTGGTATTCGGTTACACAAAAAGCACTTGATGAAATGATGATATCAAATGTATCCAACGAGCATAAAATACAATCAGAACCTACTTCTGCGTTAAATCAAGACGCTCTAGGACAAACTACAGATAATGAAGCTGAACAGCCTGTGATTATTAATTCTGAAATACGAATTGCTGAAAATAGCAATATGTATGTTAAAAAACAACAATTAATATTGCAGAATCCAACAATACGTAATGCTGAAAATAACAATACGTATTTGCAAAATCAGCAATTAATATTGCTAAATCCAGCAATACGTATTGCTGAAAATAGCAATCTTACAAATAATATAACAACAATTAATAACAAAAATATTATAGAAAAAGAAATATATAAAGAAAAAGAAGAAAAAACAGAGTTGGACAATGTCTGTCTCTCAATTTTCGACCACTGGAACAACGCAAATATACTGCGGTGTTTAGATCTAACGCCAAGACTCAAAGGCATAATACGTTATGCTCTCAAATTTTTCACGGAAAATGAGATTAAGACTTGCATTGACCGGTATGATACCGTCTATCACGACAAATCTTACTTTTACAGCTACCCGTGTTCGCTAAAATCATTTTTAACAAAGTCAAATGCGATGAAAGATTTCATGGACACTGGCGACAAGTGGCGAGCTTACAACAAGTGGAAGCAAGGTAATACTGCACCTGATGAGTTTATCCACAACAATTACACAAAAGAACAGATAGAAAGTCTGCTCACAGATCTAGACAATGTTGACGTCTAAAGAAACTCAATCCCACTTTAGCATTGGAATAACTCAAACGAAGAATGTATCCTGGTTGGATAACGCAGTTATCAACTTAAAACAAATCAAAAAGAAAGCCATATCACATTGGTACATAAGTCGGGAAGACGGTGTGCCAGTGGGATTGGATTTCTGATTTGTTTAAGTTTTAACTTATTAAAACGCTGGCGTAAGCCAGCGTGCTTCAAAGTCAAAAAAATCAAAAATTTTAAAATTTTAAAAATTTTCAAAAATTATAGGTGTAAAATATGAATAACATAACAAAAAGTGAATTGATGAGCAAATTGGCGGACTTAACGGAACTGGTAGATCAACAAAAAAACGAAATAGATTTTTTGAAAACTAAGATCAAGGCACTAGAAAAAACGTTAAGTAATTCTATTACACCAGGGCAGATGACAATAGTAAAATACCAAAATGTACAGCTGGAAACAATGTTGAATGATACTGTAGCAAAATTTAGCGAGACACAAACTCGTCTGCATGATATTTTGTACAAGCAAATTTCTCAACGTGAAGATTATTTCAACTTTGCCAAAACACAGGCTATTGAGTTAATAAAAAACTTGAAATCGAATGCAAAAACATCAGAGATTATGGACTATTTAAAAAATCAACAACATTATATAGATTATTTTATATTCAACTTAAAACATATTCGAGAAAGGTATCTATAGGAGGATGTTATGGAAATTAAACTTTCAGATAAAATAAAAAAGATACTGAAGACAAAGAAATGGACTCAATCTAGGTTAGCAAGAGATTTGAAAATAAGTCCTGCCAGATTAAATAATTATTATAGAGATAAAAATCAACCTGTTGTCGATTGGCTTATTGAATCAATCGAAAAATTGTATCAGGAGTGCACATGATGAAATATGAAGATTATATTAATTTAGGGATATGTCCAGATATTGTGAATGGAGAAATACAATTTTCAAAAGGTAATATAGATTTTATCATAGAAAAATATTTAAAAGTAGTAAAAGAATTTGACGCATATAAACAAAGAACTTCGGCGATTGAGCATGATTATGACTACCAATTCATGCTTGCAAAAGCAGATGTAGATTATTATAAAAGCCAATATAAGCAATATTTTGACGAATTGAAAGAATTAAAGCTTTTAAATCGAAGGTACGACAGATTCGAGAAAATCAATGCTGGTTTAAGGCGTGAGTGCAAGAAATATAAACAAGAATTGCTGGAGCTAAGAATTGAAACTAATAAAAAGACTGTGAACCTAAAATCTGGAGAAGAGACATGAAGAAAGATGATAAAATAAAAGACATGAAACGCACAATTAAGGTGCTTCTAAAAGAAAACAAGCAATTAAAATCTAAAATTCAGGCAGACACTATGATCAACGAGATAAATACAGAATTTAAAATTAAAGCGATTGAAGAGTATTATGATTATTTAGCAAAGGAAGAAAAGTCAGCAGATTTTGCAATAAACTTCCAAAGTTACAAAAACAAGCTGAAGAACGGCAGGAGATAATATGATAGATTACAATAAAATAATTGAATTATTAGACAAAATTGACATTGACGATGAGTTTGTTAAAAATACTAGACTTGATTTAAAATATAATATCCTATTATATAAATTAAATAAATTACTAAAAAATTTAATTGATAATGAAAAGAAGTATGATGTCATTGATAAGGCTAGAATCGTTGAAAAAACTATAATATATTTAAATTTGATTAAAGAGATTGTTAAATAAGATAATAAAATAAAAGAAGGGGTGGAAGTATCCACCCCTTCAGACTTAGTCCGCAGACGTACGCCTTAATACATTATTATATTCTGTTTTATAAAAAATAGCAATAGTCATTGATATAATTAAGATCTAGATAATTTTAATAGCAACAATTTATAAAAAATTTTATAATAAATATCAAAAAAATTGACTTGTTGTTATTGACATTTTGTCAAATTTGATTTAACATAATATTAAAGTTAACTAAAAAAGTGAACAAAAGGAGGTGTGCAAATGTATAATGGATATTATATTTGCCAATACTAGAATAGAGAAACTTTGTTTGAATCCTGATGTTTACGCTGTTAAAGAAGGGTTGCCAAAGCAAGTTGTTGAAGAATTAAAATTATTTATGTACAGAGTTAGGAGCTTTGATAATTGTGCGGATTTTTTTAAACCGGCACATAGAAGATACAATTTAGAAAAGTTAACTAATAAAAAAGGATTAATGTCAATTAGACTAGATAGAAAATATAGAGTTACATTTTATGAAAAAAATAGAAATGAAAAATTAAGTTTTATAGAGATAACAGGAATAGAAATAGAAAATGTTAGTAATCATTATAAATAGATTGGAATAAATAATAGTAAAAGAAATTATTGAGGGAGATCGGAGTTATGAGTGGTTTTGAATTTGTAATACATCCAGGTAAAATTTTAAAAGAAGATTTAAAAGCAATTAATATGACACAGAGAGAATTGTCAAAAAGAACAGGTATAAATAAAACAATAATAAGTGAACTAATCAATGGTAAAAGGAATATGACTCTAAAAATAGCGTTAAAATTAGAGCCAATTTTTGAAATGCCAGTATCGTATTGGTTGAATTTACAAATTTTGTATACAGAAGCCAAAATGAAAAACATAAGTATGGTACAAATAAAAACGACGGAAAACTTCAAACAAATTAACGATAATAGTATATATTTAATAGAATCAAATTTTTATAATATAGCCGTCTAATAAGGAGAAATTATGAAAAAAAACGATAATGTTTTAATAATGAAAGATTTATATTTTTCAAAATTAAATTTTGAAAATAAAAGAGATATGAATCCATCAAAAATCGATGTCAAACATAAGTTTTCTTATTTTATAGAGAAAAATGATGAAAATATAATAAATGTTGTAGTTGACACTGTTATTTCTAATACTAATCGTACATTTAAACTAGAACTTGAGACAAAAGGCATTTTTGAAATTAACCCTAAGAATTTAGATACAGTAACGAAAAAATTTATAATGACAAAAAATACATTGGCAATAATGTTTCCTTTCATAAGATCTGAAATTTCAATATTGACGACTCAACCTGGTATGATTCCTATTTTATTGCAACCAATAAATTTAAATTCTTTAGAAGAGAAAGATATAAAATTTATAGAAAAAGATAGCGATGAAGTACCTAAAGATAAGTAACAAGATAGTTCAATTTCAATAAATTTTTGGCAAAAAATATGGGGTAGTTCCCCATATTTTTAGTTGATGACCAAATTTGCACACTCTTTCATAGTGTTTACTGCATTCCACAGGCAAAAATCTGGATTTACTGTCAACATGAAAATTATAGCATATAAAATCTTTTTGTCAATTAGTAGACGTGTATGTAAGAAGATGAATAAAACTGTTCTAAAAATTGTCTAAAAAAGTGGTGTCAAAATTGGTGTCAAAGTGCCCTAAACCCCTATAAAATAGATAGGTACGATTGGGCTGTTAACCGATAGGTTGTAGGTTCGAGCCCTACTCGGGGCGCCAAATCATATCTCATCTGTAAAGGTGAGATATTTTTTATTTCCTACAGAAAGCATAAATTTTTTAATTCAAAGGTTGAATGTTTATAAAATTTGTGCTAAAATAAATGTAGAAAGGAGTAATTATGAAAAGTTCTAGTCCTTATAAAGATTGGTCAATTGAACAAAGAATTGCAAGAATGTTGCAAGATGAAGAATTTAGACAACATTGTTTAAAATGCAAAAAAGAAAATCCTCAATTTGATGAAGATTTTGCCATTGCTGAAAAAATTGCATTTATCGATATTTCAAGTGTTAAATTTGATGACACTCAACTTTATCCAACACAAAAATTTTCAATAGATGAAATTAAAAAATATTTAATTGAATTTTATAAGCATTTGGACAGTCTTTCTAAAAATGACATGTCGTTATTAGATGTTGTTAAAAACAACTCTAAATATGTAACAATGGATAATCATGGAGACAAAACCGCACGTTCTTATTGTTCAAGTTCTGTTGATAAAAATGGTGAAAAAAGAAGAGAAATATTTATAAACCCTGAAGGAAGAATTGGAGATATCTCAACATCAATACACGAAATGGGACATTCCTTAAGTCAAACGTTTATTCAATGTCAAGCCCCAAAAGATAGAAATATGAGTGAAATTGTGCCCGTTATTTTAGATGCGATATCAAATTATTATTTATCACAAAATATTCCATCTTTAGAATCCAACTTTAACGCAAATGCAATACATACACAAATTCAAAATGTTATCAAGGCAAGAGAGGTTTTATTAGATAGTTTGGTAATCAAATTGATGTCAAATGAAATAACTTTAGATGAAGTTAAATCAAAATATGGTGACCTATTTTTGAAAAATACAAATATCCTTAAAAGATGTTTAGAAAATATCGAAACATATAAATTTACTAATATGTACGAAAAAAGATATCTTATTCCACAAGCCATTGCTTTAAAAATGTTGGATTTATATAAAACAAATCCTGAAAAATCGATTGAACTATTTAAAGAAATTCTTAAAAATGACGTAAATTGGACGGTTGAAGAAACACTAAAATATTTAGGAATTGATTCCAAACAATCATTAATTGACAACTATGTTGAAAATTACGATTCCAGAATGGATGATTTATTGAAATCTCAACCCTTGACCGTATAAATTTCAAATATTTACCATTATCTCAAAATTTAACATTTTAATAAGTTTGAAAGTGAGAATTTTGTGAGCAAATGTCTCTTTGAATAATGCTTGACAAGTGCTGAAGTGGATAAAAAACGGAACCACCTCGGGGCGCCAAGCACCGCAAAAGCGGTGTTTTTTGTTTTCGTTTGGGCTCGAACCAAGGTTCGCTTCCTGTCGGAGCCGGACCGCAATCTCAACTGAATTTAGTTGAGAATTGCTCCCGTTCGTAGCTAAAAACATGCCAATTATGGCATATTTTCTTGACGCACTCACCCCTACTCGGGGCGCCATTTAGACTGCGTTGCAGTCTTTTTTTTATTGTATTCAGGGTGTGAGCCAAGGTTCCACTTTCGGTGGCAACTTGTGTAAACACTCGTACTCG
>CALWTK010000017.1 GCA_944384465.1 uncultured Clostridia bacterium | reverse complement strand
TTAAAAAATAGGAAGAAATCTAAAATTTCTTCCTAAGTCCTTTTTTCTTGAGTGACCCCTTCGGGGTTCACTTCAAAATTTTTGGTCTTTTTTTAAAAATTAGATCTAGACTATCAAATGAAACATAAAAAAAGGACAGTTTTATAGCTTTATGCTAATTTCGCTGTCCTTTATTTTCAATATTTACGTACGTTTTATTATTTTCTTTTTATTTTTATAGTGATCTTCTCGTCTGCGATTTCACAATCTTGCTCTATCTCTGGAGCGTCTATTTGGGAGATGTCTAATGCTAACAATTCATTTTTAATTTTGCTAGCATATTTATTGATGATTTCGTTTAGATCCTTGCTGTCTGTCACAAATTCAACATAAATTCTATCATCTACATTGAATTTTGCTTCTTTTCTCAACACTTGAGCGGCGCGGATTAATTCACGAGACAACCCCTCGAGCATCAGATCTCTATCTATAGTTATATCCAAAACTACTGTAATATCTCCGTCATTTGCTATGACATATTCTTGCTTTGGTCTTGTAGAAAGGATGAACAAGTCGCTTGATAGATTTTTGAATTCTCCTACAGTTACATTTCCGTGCTTGTATTCATCCACTAGAGTTTGCATATCTGTTTCACTAGCTTGAAGAAGATAATTTTTTACCTTTTGTACGTCACCTTTCAATACAGCTCCAGCTTTACGGAAATCTAGAGATAGATATTCAATATTGAATTTAGAATTGTCGTGCTCCATGACAATATTTTTGATATTCAATTCATTTTCTATAATGTCTTTGTAAATTTCGACCGCTTCGGCAACGTCTTTGTTCCCATTGATATATAGAGTTTTCAGTGGTTGTTTTACTTTGATTTGATTTTCGTTTCTCAATTTGCTAGTTAGGGTGAAGATGTTTCGTACGATGTCAGTTTTGTGGGTTAATCCTGTGTCTTTCACCGCATATTCATTTAAGATATAGCCATTTATAGACACACTTTCAGGTGCATTTTTGTCTAGTGCTCTTACCGCATTTTGCCACAAGTATTCACTGATGAAAGGAATGATTGGGAACATGACCATGCAGATATTTTTGATTGCGTAATGTAGGCAAAAATATGCGTTGAGAGTGTCTAGATTGTTTTCGCTTTTGTAGAACCTACGTCTATTGTTCCTGATGTACCAGTTGGTCAATTCATCTACGAGATTTTCAAAATCTTTTGCAACTGCACCGAAATTTTGGTGTGAATACGCGTCATACGATTTACTGCTAAATTCATTGACACGATTTATCAACCACTTGTCTATGAAATTTAAGCCTTTTTCATTTGGTTTGTATCCTGTCAAATCAGGTTTGTCAATATAGGCGTAGGTATTCAAGAAGATGTAGGCGTTCCACAGTCCTAAAAGTTTTCTTTTTACTTCATCACAAGTATCTCGACCGAATTTCACGTCATTGTTGAGCGGAGTGGCGACAAAATTGTATCTAATAATATCCGCACCGATGTCTTTGAATGCTTCATTGAGCGGAATGTTGTTTGGACTAGATTTTGATAGTTTCTTGCCGTCTTGCGCGAGCAGCATTGGGGTGGTGGCAATTTTTTTGTACGGCGCCTTGCCCACCATGACTATACTCATAACTAGAAGAGAGTAGAACCACAATCTAATTTGTTCTTTACCTTCTATGACGCACTCTGCAGGGAAATTCTTTTCAAAAAATTTCTTGTCAATAAAATATTTGTTTGTGCTAAATGGTGTGATACCCGCGTCCAACCATGCGTCACCGACTTCTTTAATCCTTTCAACTAATTCACCACAATGCGGACAACGAATTTTAATTTTGTCAATATATGGGCGGTGTATGTGTGGGAGAGCGTCCACTTCTTCCTTGCTAGACAATGTCTTTAACTCATCTAAAGAGCCCACAACAGTCAATTTCCCACATTTTTTGCAAGGGTAGAATGGCAAAGGCAGTCCATAGTATCTATTCCTGCTGATAGACCAGTCCCCCATATTGTTTAGCCAGTCTAGCATACGTTTTTTCATAAAATCTGGCTGGAATTCTACGTCCTCTATTGCATTGATTAGATTTGGGCGTATCTCATCCATCTTTATCACCCATTGTGAGATGAGCCTATAAACTAATGGATGTTTACATCTATGGCAATGTGGATAACGGTGAGTATATTTGTGAGTGTAGTACACTTTTCCACGCTGTTTCAGTATGTCGAAGATGAAATCTCTTGTCTCGTCAGAATTCGCATTTTTACCCGCTAAAACACCAAAGTTAGGGTAAAAGAGTCCAGCTTCGTCTATAGGGACGATATTTTTTAGACCAATTGCTTTTCCCAAGTCATAGTCGCTTTCTCCGCAACCTGGAGCAATGTGCACAGCGCCCGCACCTTCGGTAGCGTCGACGAGATCCCAAGCTACAATTTTGTGCTCGAATTGTTGTTCGTCCAGTTCAGGGAAGCAAGTCTCATAAGTCAGACCTACAAGTTCGCTACCTTTAATAGTTTTCACGACTTCTACTACATCGTCTTTTAGCACTTTCATCAAACTTGACATGACAATTAGATTTCTATCACTAGACTTGATCTTCACGATAGAGTAGTCAAATTCAGGGTTGACCGCCACCGCTACATTGGCACATAGCGTCCATGGAGTAGTGGTCCATACTAAGATGTCGTTGTTGCTGTCCTTTATAGGACATTTGAAGAATATCGCTTGGCATGTGTCGTCACGATAAACATCGTCACCAGACATATCATTTTCTGCGATGCTTGTTCCACATCTAGTGCACCATGGCATAGGGCGATGAGATAACTGTATCCAGTTCTTGTCATGACATTTTTTCAAGAAATACCAAATTGCCGTGATGTTGTCATCGCTATTTGTGTAGTAACTGTCATCCCAATTCATCCATTGTCCCAAACGGATAGAAGATTTAGTCTGCGAAGCGGAATATTTTTGAACCGAGTCCATACATGCTTTGACAAATTTGTCTATACCATATTTTTCTATGTCCTTTTTGCTGTCTAGCCCGAGTGCTTCTTCAACCTTTTTTTCTACGGGCAGGCCATGGGCGTCAAATCCGTTTTGATAATGCTCATCATTTCCGCACATGGCAGCGAATTTTATCATAGCGTCCTTAAATGTCCTAGCATAAGCGTGGTGTAACCCCATGTCGTAATTGGCGGTGATAGGGCCATCAAGGGTTGAAAAATATTTACCTGTTTTTTTGTTTTTGGCTTTCATCTTTTCAAAGATGTCGTTATCTTGCCAAAACTTTAAGATTTCTTCTTCCATGGCAACATAGTTTAGATTGGCGTTTTCTTTCTTCATAAAGTCTCCTTAAAATCTTATTGATTATAACAAATAGAATTTTCTTTTCAAAATGATTTTTAAAAAATGCCAGCGTTTGCTGACATTTACAATATCTACAGCAAAACGCTCATCAAAACTTTGATGATATAATGATTTCGCTGATAATAATTGTACTAAAACTCATATATATATTTTAACATTTATCTAAACAAATGTCAATCATTTGCATTATGTCGATTTGATTTTATTTGGGTAAAATTTGAATGGTATACGTAAATTGTCAATGCTAATGAAATTTTGATTATAAAATTGAAAAACTTGTGTGGATGAATATGAAAAAACATTTTTGCTTGCCGTTTTTATATGTGTTTTATCAAAAATCTAGAGTGGAATTAGATAAAAATAATTAAGTGTCCAACTAATAAAATATTTTTTGTATTTTATATTTTTATATTTGCCAATCTATTGGAGTTAGATTGTGGGAAGATAAAAATTCGTTGCATTTGCTGAAATGATGACAGCCAAAAAATCCAGAATATGCAGAAAATGGACTAGGGTGAGCAGCGGTCAAGATTAAATGATGTGGGTTCGTCAATAGTGGTATAAATGATTTCGCGTGATTTCCCCATAGCATGAAGACTATCGGTTGATCTAATTCATTTAAAATTTTGACAATTTCACGAGTAAAGGTGTGCCACAATTCGTTTGAGTGTGATGCCGGTTGATGTTCAACCACTGTGAGACTCGTGTTCAGTAGCAACACTCCCTGCTTTGCCCACGGGGTCAGATCGGTGCTATCTGACATGCTGATATTTAAATCCTCAGATATCTCTTTGAAAATGTTTTTAAGACTAGGCTGCGGTGTGCCGTTATGACAGCTGAATGCTAGTCCATCTGCCTGTCCGCGAGTGTGGTAAGGGTCTTGACCGATTATGACGACTTTGACATTTTTAATTGGTACAAGATTTAGTGCGTTAAAAATTTTTTCTTTTGGCGGGAATATGCTTTTGTGAGCATATTCGTTTTCTAGCCAAGAAAATAGTTCTCTCTTGTATTCAATTTTGAAGCGGGAATTTAACGCTTCGCTCCAATCAGCGTTCAATACATAGTTCATGCTTATATAATATCAAATCTACTTTTTATTTGCAATTGATTGAAAATAATATTTAAGCTCATTTGGTAAAAGTCATAAAAGGATAAAAATTTTAAAAATGTTTAAAAATTGTTGATATTTTTCATGTTTTTATGAAGTTTTTTAAGTGATTTATGATATTTTTCGCAATTTTTTCATCCTTATTTTCTACCATTATGCGCAAAACTGGTTCAGTCCCACTCGGACGAATGACAATTCGTGCCCCTTCATTTTCATATTTTTTGATCAAACATTTTAGATCATCATTGAAGCTGAAATTGGTGTTCAATTTCAAATTCAAAAATTCTTGATGATATTCTTGATACCCCCTCAAGAGTTCGTCGAAACTTAAATTGGTGATCTCTTTTATGTTACATATTATGATTGCTGTAAGGATGCCGTCCCCAGTATTCGTGTGATGTTTGATAATGATATGACCAGAGTTTTCTCCACCTAACGAAGATGAGTATTGCTTCATCATATGGTAGACTTTTTTGTCCCCAACATCAGAGCGAAGCAATTTTATACGCCTTTTATTTAGCGAATATTCCAGTCCTAAATTTGTATACTTTGTGCCTACCAATACATCGTTCGCGGTTTGAAAAAATTTTGACAGGATGAAGAGTATTTTATCACCTGAGATAATGTTTCCTTTTTCGTCCACAATGTTCAATCTGTCGCCGTCACCATCAATGGCAAATCCGCATAGATGATTTTTTATACACATGAATCTCAACAGGTCAATATTTGTACATCCTGCGTTTTCGTTGATGTTGTATCCGTTGAAATTTGAATTGATAACGAACTGTCTTTTGAAGACAGATTTTGCTATCTCGCTAGCACCACCGCACGCACAATCAATAATACAAGGGAAGTCAAAACGTTTTAACCTTTTCAGCATTGAAATATAGTCGGATTTGAAATTTTCCACATTTTTTCTAATAGCATATTTTACCTTGTATCTTCTAGCGGGAGAGTCCATAAAATTTTCAAACTCTTCTTCATATTTTTCACTCAATTTTTCACCTTTAGAGTTGAAAAATTTTATGCCGTTATATTCCCAACTATTGTGGGATGCGCTTATCATCATGGCTAGCGGATACTTATATTTTTTACATATGTATGCAAGGCACGGGCTAGAGCATACACCCACATTGTCAACTTGTATGCCATGATTGAGCAAACTGGCTTCAATATTTGACAATATATAATCACTAGATATCCTAGAGTCATTGCCGACCAGCAGGACATTGTTGAGTTTATGTTTTTTGTAAAACATCAATATAGCGTTGCTAATTTTTTTGATGAGTTTTTTGTTCAGTGCTTTGTCAACTATACCGCGGATGCCATCCGTTCCAAAATATTTCATAATATATATTTATGTTTTGGAATTTAATTAGGTTAATTTTGTCTGATTGGATATCATTAATAGTGAATATTTTGTTGTTTACATTTGAATCAATATGCTATACTTATACAAAGGGGTGATTATGGGGTTATTAGAAAAATTTGGCTTAAATAAAATTGAATACAGTGATAATTTTTTAGATAAACATCATCATTTGGTAACTGCTTTTGATAAAAAAAAGCAAAAAAATGCATTATACAACGTGTCGACAAAAAAGATGTTGACTAAGTTTGTTTTTGATAGAATAGGTGAATTTCATAATAAATTGGCAGTAGTAGTCGAAAATGCACGATACGGAGTGATAGATACTGATGGCGAAAAGGTGATAGAGTCAAAATATGATTTTATCCGTCCATTTAGCGCTAATAGAGCGGTGGTAAGGGACAAAGGTAAATTCGGCATCATTGACAAAAATGACAGAGTTATTGTACCGATTATATATTCTGATATTGGAGAAGAACAGGATGGTTGCTTTTCTTTGATGCGTGAACAAGATGGCTTGAAGATGTATGGAGTTGTGGATAGAAATGGTGTTTTGATTGTTGAATGTAAATATCCTTCCCCTTTGATATCTATGTCGAGATCTATACAAGGAAAGGATGATGGCGATTCGGACAAATATTTAGAGACAATTGATGATGACTCGCTTATTTTAAATGGGGAAAATGAAAGCGAAATTTTAGATTATTTAAAAGTAAAATTGCATCAATACGAATATTTGATTGATAAAATGCGTCAAGCAAAAGATGAAACTATTGCAGAAAATATATCTTTCAGTTTAGATAAAATTGCCAGTATCATTGGTGGCCAGTCAAAAAATTTAACAGGGAAATTGATTGAATATAGCAAGGGTAAAAAACTATCCTATTTTAGTGAGGATTATACTGTCTAAAGGCTAAAATTTAGATAAAATGTCTAATATTTACAGATTTTATATGATTTTAAATTAATTGACAAACCTCAGAAATTCATTTGATTTTTTGGTTTGCTATTTCTATAATGATAATATGAATTTGTATTATATACCGCCTGACGGATTTTATATTGGCTCTTTTGAAATCAAATTTTATGGGTTGATCATGTCTATTGCTATGCTGATAGGCATTATTCTTGCCTGTTTTCTAGCTAAAAAGCGCGGTATAAAGAGCGATGACATAATTTTACTCGCGCTCATAGCGTTGCCGTGTGCTGTGGTCGGCGCTCGTCTATATTATTGTTTTTTTTATGAATATGATTATTCTTTTTGGGAATTATTTAATTTACGTCAAGGAGGGCTTGCAATATACGGTGGCGTCATAGGCGGGCTGATTGGTGTGATAATATTCTGTTTAATCAAGAAGAACATCAAGATTTTAGGCGTACTATGCGATATATGTGTGCCGTGTTTATTGTTAGGACAGGCGCTGGGTAGGTGGGGAAATTTCTTCAATCAAGAAGCGTATGGCAACATGGTTACCAATCCGAATCTGCAATGGTTCCCATTTGCTGTGTGGATAGAGAGTGAAAATGCGTGGTTCCAGGCTACATTTTTCTATGAAAGTCTTTGGAATTTTATTGGAGTGGCTATCTTGATATGGGTATACTACAAATCAAAAATTACAGGGACCACCACTGCGACATATTTGATATGGTACGGGATAGGTAGAGCGTTCATAGAAGGACTTAGGACAGACTCGCTATACATAGGCACAACTGGAATAAGGGTGTCGCAACTGTTGAGTGTATTCTTGGTGATAGCGGGGCTTGTCGTCTTGGTGGTGAATAAATATAAAAAGAAATTAGGTAAAACAAATGGGTAAAAAGTCAAAAATTCTCTATTATTCAGTGCTGCTGGTAAATGTGGTATGTTTCATACTGGATCTGTTACCAATTAATTTCCCATTTTTTAGAATAAGTTTTGCGGTATCCCTGATTTTGATTGGGATTTTGCTGGTAGTTCGTGCTTTTTCTTTAAAAATAGACAGCAGCATGTTCATAGGTATAACGTTATTTATTTGCGGTATTTTGAATTTTGTGTTATACTTTGGACAGACGAGATTCAATCTTGACATCAATCAGTTTTGGCCGTACTACTTGTTTGCTGTCGCTTTTGCTAGTCTTGTCACTGCCATATATTTTAAGGACAAACTACAGATAAAACTTTTTTTCTTGTTTTTAGGTTTTGGTTTAATTACGTTATTATTTGTCCAAGATTTAATTAATCTATGGTGGATGATTGGCTTACTAGTTGGTTGGTTTATAATTTATTTTGTGGTGAATATTATACTGTTCAAAAAAAGGAGTAAATGATGGACAAAAAGGATGGCGACCTGCACAATAAAATAACAGAATTGGAAGCGACGATCTCTGAACAGAGAAATACTATTTCACGCCTTAAAGCAATCATAGAAGAATACAAGAAGAAGGAACAATCCATATCAAGTGCCATAATAGCGAGCATGGAGCATGCCAATCAATTGGAAGCTAGCAGGAAAAAATTGTATCTTCTAGACATCCAACGTAGTAGACTTATGTATCTGAGGATGGAGCAGATAATCAATGAATTGTATGCTCGCTATCCAGAGCTTAAAAAGGATACAAAACTAAAAGATATCAGCGACAAGTTTAGGTCAATGGTGTACAATGAATTCAATGACAAAAATAATAGTTCTGTCAATTTTGACATCAAAAAACCAGTCGTAGATGACCCTATCAAAAAGTTGCTACACAATATCATTGATTGTTTTGATTCGAAAAGGGTCGGCGGAGATGTCAAACGTGGCGGACCTAGTGACGAGCTGATAAACAATGTCTCCTCGAGCGGCTTTGATTTCAATGAAGCGTTGCATCCAACAATGGAGTTGGAAGAGATATTGAAGGTGTTCAACCTTGGCAACAAGCCAAACGGCAACAATTCAAGCAAATAGACTAAACAATATTGTTTTAAAATTCTTTTGAGATATAAATATAAAGGATACAGTATAGCTATGTATCTTTTTTTGTTTTATATAATTTCCTTTTTAATAATATAAAAGGAATATTTTAATTTTATAATTTTAAATTGTCTTACCATAATGTTGAATTATTCATTGTTTGTCATATTTTATTCATTCCACTCATAAGTTATCTTAGATTGGAGGAAAAGGATGGATAAAAATTCTAGCATCTATACGGACATAGCAAAAAGGACGAACGGAGACGTCTATATTGGTGTTGTTGGCCCGGTTAGATGCGGTAAATCAACTTTTATTCAAAAGTTTATTCAAAATTTTGTGCTTGACAATATCACCAACAAGCATGACAGAGCACGTGCCAACGATGAACTGCCACAGGCGAGTGCGGGCAGTATGGTGATGACGACAAAGCCACAATTTGTCCCTAACGAAGCGGTGAAAATCAAAATCAACAACACGACCTTGTCAGTGAGATTGATTGACTCGGTGGGATTTATGGTGGACGGAGCAACGGGCGCGTATGATAACGACAAACCTAGACTGGTGAAGACGCCTTGGAGTGACGAAGCGATACCTTTTGTTCAAGCTGCTGTCATTGGGACGGAAAAGGTGATCAACGAGCATTCCACAATTGCGGTGGCGGTAACTACAGACGGGAGTTTTGGTGAGATACCGAGAGGAAATTTCGTAGAAGCAGAAAGGCGAACCATAAAGCAATTGCAATCTACAGGTAAACCTTTTGTCCTTGTACTTAATACTGTAAACCCAGATGATGAAAAAGTGATTGCCCTAAAAAATAGTTTGCAAAACGAATACAATATCCCAGTTCTTCCTATGAATGTAAATGAATTAAAAAAGGAAAATGTAGATAGTATTATGACAGAGATTTTGAAAGAATTCCCACTAGAAGTGGTCAATATCAGAATTCCAAAATGGCTAAAACCATTGCCGATAGATAATCCGACAATAAAGGAAATTTTGGACACAGTCAGTTCGGCGATTGGAGAAGCGGGGCGCATTGGCGAATACGACACCAACAAGATTTTGTTCGAAGATTCCCAATGTTTTGAGCCAATAATAAACAGCAATATTGAAATGGGCTCTGGCGCTGTGTCGTTTGAAATCATGCCAAAAGAAGGATTGTTCTATAAAGTTTTGAGCGAGCAATGTGGCACAGAGATAAAAGATGATTATGAATTGATAAACAGTCTAAAAGATTTGACCACAGCAAAGAGGCAATACGACAAATTGAGCAAGGCGCTAGAGCAAGTGAACGAGACCGGATATGGTATTGTCATGCCAAGCATCGACGAGATGGAGCTAAAAGAGCCAGAGATGGTTCGACAGGGCGGAAGATGTGGCGTGAAGTTGAAAGCACAAGCACCATCACTGCATATCATGAAAGTGGATGTCGAGACCGAAGTCAGTCCAATCATGGGCGGGTACGAGCAGAGTGAAGAATTGGTGAAATTTTTATTGAAAGAATTTGAAAACAATCCACAAGGTATTTGGCAGACAAATATGTTCGGAAAATCTTTAGAGAGTCTAGTCAATGAAGGATTAAATACGAAACTTACATCCATGCCAGAAAATTTGCAAAACAAACTTAGAAGGACGCTCACTAGGATTGTCAACGAAGGAAAGGGCGGAATTCTATGTATCCTGTTGTAAAAGGCGACATTAGTTGCCTTTTCTTTTTTATTGTGTTAACAACAAAACATGTTTTCTTAAGAAAATTGTTTTCTTTTTTGACGTAAAAGTGTGATAAAAGTTATTTTTTGTAGAAAAATATATTAAAATCATTTGTATAAAAAATTTTTTCATGTTAAAATTATTGTGTAAAAAAGGGGAGAAAATTATGGATTGGATAGCAAATAATTGGTGGTGGTTGGTTATAATTATAGTTGCCATTATTATCGCTTTGGTAGTGGTATTAGTTTTATTGGATAGAAGGGATAAGAAAATTCTTGCAGATTTCCAAGAAAAAGTCCTGTCAGTAGATAGCGAACAGATGGAGGAGAACATCGTTCCACCAGTGCAAGAAGTTGCTGCTGAAACTAAAGTGGTAGCTGCTGATACTAGCGTGGACAAGGTTAGTCCACCTACAGTCGCAGCTAAGAAAGCCACGAAGACAACAAAGACTGCTACTGCTAAAGCAAGCACAAAGACTAGCAAGTCTCCAGCTAAAGCAGTGAAAGCGAGCGAAGCAGTTGTCGCTAGTGAACCTACAATTTCAGTAGCTGTTGATACTACTGAAATCGCACCAAAGACAACGAAAGCAGCATCTACAAAAGTTAAAGCAAGCGCGGCATCAAAGTCCGCTGCGGCAAAGACGACAAAGAGCAAAACTGCTACAGCATCAAACTATGCTTTGAAGAAAGCGGACACTACCGCTAAAAAGGAAAAATCTACAGCTAAAGTAGAGCCAAATACGGAAGCGAAAAAAGAAACTACTACTGCAAAAGTGGCAGCAGAGACTCCAGCAAAAGAGACTCCAAAGGCAACTGCTAGCAAGGCGACTACAAAAACTGCCAGCGCAAAACCAACGACTACTGCAAAAACAACAAGCACAAAATCTGCTAGTGAAAAGAAAACATCTACCACGACAAAAAAAGCAACAGCTGAACCTAAAACTACAAAGTCAACTGAGGCAAAGGTAACGAAGTCTACTTCAAAAGCCGCTAGCACAAAGACAACGACAAAAAAAACAACAAAAAAATAAAAGTCCGATAAGGACTTTTTTTAAAATTCGCTAGACAACGACAAAAAAATTTGATAATATATAGTTGATTTGGGAGAATGACATGTTTTTCGTATATTCTAGTTGGTATATAGTTTTAGCAGTTTTAGCTGTGGCAATTGTTGGATTGATTGTCACTTTTGTCATGATGGACAAAAAGGATAGACAGATTATCAAAGAGTTTGTTGAAGCTAATCAAGCTAATATTCAAGAGCCCACTGATGTTGAAACGGTGGACGATAAAGATGAAGCACAAGATATGAAAGAATAACGAACCGAGGGGTTCGTTTTTTATTTGCTTTTATTTGTGAAATGTAGTATTATGATTTCGTAGGTAACAAATGAAGATAGTAAAAAGTAAAGATAAAATTGTAATAAATGAGTTAGATGATTTCAATGTAATTCAGACTCTTAACTGCGGTCAAATTTTTAGATATGTGATTGATGGCGAGCGGGCGTTAGTATATTCACTTGATAAACGTGCGATTGTTAATTTTAACGAAAATGAAATTACGATAAAGAGCGATGATGTAGATTATTTTTATAATTTTTTTGATTTAGATACTGACTATTCTTATATAAAAAATGAATTGAGAAAGGATGAGTTTTTGAAATCTGCAGTTGATTTTGGCTACGGCATCAGGATTATAAAAAATGATGTGTATGAGATGCTCATTAGTTTTATTATCTCTTCGAACAACAATATCGGGCGTATAAAGAAATCTATAGAATATTTGTGTTCGCATTTCGGTAAAAACATGGGTGAGTATTTTGCGTTCCCTACCTTGCAGGAACTAAAACGTGCGTCTATCGCTGACTTTAGGTCGGCAGGATTAGGCTATAGAGCAGAACAAATGTATGACACTGTACAGAAACTGACTGACGAAGATATAAATAAATTGAAACATATGGATAAAAATAGTCAATTTAAGTTTTTGCTGAGTCTAAAAGGTGTAGGTGAAAAGGTGGCGCACTGCATCATGTTGTTTGGCTTGGGGGTAAAAGATGTTTTCCCAGTGGATACATGGATAAACAAAGTTTACAATAAATTGACCAACACTGTAGTCTCGGATAGAAAAACGATCACGAGAGAACTAACTGATAGGTACAAAGATCTTTCAGGATACGCGCAACAATATTTTTTCTATTATTTTAGGGACAATAAATTAAAATAAGACGAGTGTGAATTTGACAAATCACGGTCAATAATTTATAATTATCATAATCATAGGAGTTTTTATGGCTGGTAAGTACCAAATATTTAAAAACGATTCAAATAAATTTGGCATAAAGGATAAAGATGGGAAAACTTTAATCGAGCCAATTTATGATGAGATAAAAGATTTTAAAAATGGCTTTGCAGTGATCAAACAAGGGGACAAATATGGATTTTTGAGTGAGACTGGTGAAGAGTTGAACCAATTTCCCGCTTATATAATGTTCAAAAAGGATGACAAGACGGGCAAGATGACGACAGTAGATGTTGGCAGTGCGAAATCTATTCCGTGCATATACGATGAAGTTAAACCATTCTTAAACGGGTTAGCTAATGTCAAAAAAGATGGCAAATGGGGCTACATTAACATAGCTGGTGAAGAAGTGTTGCCATGCAATCAAGTGGAAAACACTGACATATTCGAAAGATTGAAAGAGAATGTTGATTTAATTAAGGATTTACCTTTGACTTTCTATACAGATGAAAATGTCGCCAAAATGTCAGAGTCTGTTTTGAATTTTTACAGAGATAAAATCAATGCATGCAATTCGGACGATGAAATATTAGACACGTTGGATGAAGTCAAAAAATCATATTCATTTTTGATATTCAAGCATTCAAAATCTCTTAGAGAAAAGTCGCTAGATATTCAACAAAATAGAGAATTAAAAGAGACAAAAGATAGAGCGATAGACATGTTGGATGAAATATTGCATTCAAAGTTAAACAAAGATCAATATTCGCTATAATATATAAAGGTGATCTAAAGATAATCATATAATATGCTGAGTATAGCGCTCATTTAATTTACTTTTGGATAAAACAAAAAGAAAATTTATAAATTGGAGAAGAAGATGTTTTGTAGTCAATGCGGTGAAGAGAATAGAAATGATAGAAAATTCTGTTCAAATTGTGGTGCTCCGTTAAGAGATTACACCAAGCCTAGAGAAGATTTGTTGATGCAGGAAGATTTGGATAAGGCAAAGGCAAGGGAAGAAAAATTCAACAAAACTATCAAACTCATAAAGATATTTATGGCAATCACTTTTGTTTTGGGGGTAGGTTTTCTGATAGTGACATTTTTTACAACGGGGGATGTGCAATTGGCGTTGATTATCATCAGTATTATATGGTATGTAGTTTTCTTTTCGCTTTGGATAGCGAAAAATTCTATAAGAAAAAAATTCAATAACCAATCGAAAGAATAGGCAAAAGAATAGTTTTTGTCTCTTTTTTTGTTATATGTTTAAATTTAGATTTTTTAAAAAGGTATTGACGATTAGGTGTTTTGGTTGTATAATCCGAGTATAAGGAGAAAATATGGAATTTGTAGAAATATTTTCAAATATGGGTTGGATACCGGCATTATTGCTATGTGTTGGGCTAGTTTTTATTGTGGTTGAGGTGTTTGTGCCTGGCTTTGGCTTCTTCGGTATCTCAGGTAGCGTGTTGATTGTAGCTGGTATCATAGTTAGAATCTGTGAAGGATTGAATTTGACTCAGTCAATTATATTAATTCTCATGGTTTTAGGCTTCTTTGTAGTCTGCGCTATGTATATGGTGTACAGTGCTCAACATGGAATTTTAGGAAAGACTGGACTGTTTGAGACAAAATCAACATTATCGCAAGATTATAACAAAACGGATAAAGAACTAAAGAAATTGATAGGGAAGTCTGGGCGTGCGTTGGGAGTCCTTAACCTAGGTGGAAAAGCAAAAATCAATGGTAAAGTATACGATGTGCTATCTATGAATTCATATATTGAGTCTGGTGCACACATCAAAGTGGTTGACGTAAAAGACAATACCATTATCGTAAGAAAATGGTTCGAATAAAAGACAAAAGTAATAAAAGGAGAAATTATGTATAATTCAATGTTATTATTCCCATTATGGGCTACATTGACTATTATATTAGGGTGCGTGGTGGCAATTATTGTCGCTTTACTTATCATAGTGCCTATCAATATATGGTTCAGGGCTTTGGCTTCTGGTGCGCATGTGTCAATGTTTAGGCTTATTGGGATGAAAATGCGTAAAGTTGATTATAAAAAATTGGTCAACATCTATATTGTCTCTCAAAAAGCGGGATTGCAAGTCCCAATTGGCGAGTTGGAAACTCACTTGATGGCAGGCGGAGACATTGAAAAAGTCGTTGATGCCTTGATCGCGGCACATAGTGCTAAAATGGATTTGACCTTAGAGCAGGCAAAAGCTATTGACTTGGCTGGTAGAGATGTGGTAGAAGCAGTGAAGACTAGCGTCACTCCGAAAGTGATTAAAACCAATTGGATTGAAGCAGTGGCGGGGAATGGGATTCAAGTCAAAGCCATTGCGCAGGTGACCGTCCGTGCTAGACTGGACAGACAAATTGGTACAGCGGATGTAGAGACAATTTTGGCTAGAGTCGGTGAAGGGATTGTTACCGCTATAGGCAAAGCGAAAACACATACAGAGATAATGGCAGATCCATCTATCATATCAAAGACTATATTGGAAGACCATTTGGATAGACAGACCTCATACGAAATATTATCCATTGATGTATGTGATATTGATATTGGTGATAACATTGGTGCTAGACTTAAAATTGATGACGCGGAAGCAAAGAAGAAAATTGGCCAAGCGGCAGCAGAAGAGAGGAAGGCACAAGCTATCGCTCTTGAACAAGAGATGAAAGCTAAGACACAAGAGATGAAAGCAATCGTGCTAGCAGCAGAGAGCGAAGTCCACAAAGCTATGGCGCAAGCTATGAAAAATGGCAAATTTGGCGTGATAGACTATTACAAACTGCAAAACATGGTAGCGGACACAAACATGAGAAATTCTATAGGTAACAGCAACGAGAAAAATAAAAACAACTCGGGTCGTGGCGGAAACGAAGATAGATAGGTTGAAATTTAAGGAGAGAGTATGACCACAGTAGAGATTATAGCTATAGTGTTGGTGTGCTTAATTCCAATCGTTGCATTGGTCATAATTTTGCCTAAAAAAATCAAGAACCGCAAAGTTAAACCAACTAAAACAGAAACTCAACCATTGGAGCAAGAACCAGTAAAGATAGAGGCCGAGCCAAACAAAAACTCCACATCTCCGTTAGAATTTACAGCAGATGATTTCAAAGGTTATTTGACCAAAAAGCGCAAACAGGTATCACACCCTAAAAGATTGGAAGAAAATTTTGCAGAGAATTTAAACATTGAAGATTTTAATTCTTACCAAGCAAGATTTGCTCCGAGGAGAAATGATAAATCCCAAGATAAAACAATCAAAGAACAATTCGATGAATTGTCCCCAGAATTAAAAGCAATGATAATAGCTGGTGTGTTTGATAAAAAGGATTATTAAAGTTTTTACGTAAGAAAAATTGTCGGTTTTAGAGTTGTGATAAAATTTTAATCAAACTAAAATACAAAAAACTACTTTTCTTAGTAGTTTTTTTAGTTTATTAGCTAGACCACCGTCTGTTTGCATACTATAAATTGTATTTTGTCCCCTCATCTCTGCAGTCATATGCATGATAGGGTGTTGAATTTCTAGCGCTAACTGTCATATTTATATGTTGTGTCTTCATGTTTTATAAAAAATGTCAAATTTTATATTTTTTTGTTGAAAAACGCTTGCCAATAATATTTTTTTATGCTATTCTAACAAAGTCTCACATCAAAAGAGACATAAAAAATTACTACGACTTAATAAACTTATTATTTATTTTTAAAATTTTTAAAAAAAATAGAAAAAAGTTTGAAAAAACCGTTGACAAAAGTTTATAAGTGTGGTATCTTTATCATGCATTCAGCGTGAGTTTTCGTAAAAAACTTACAAAAATGCCTATATAATAGTGGATTTCTTCACTTCCTTATATAGATATAGAACAATGACAACTGCATATTTAAAATACAAATACGAAGAGTAATAGCATCAATATTATTTTTCAATTTCAAATTTGTAATTTGCCAAAGAACATTAATCGAAGGAAAAAAGACGATCAAGCTACAAAGAGCATATAGAGGATGCCTTGGCACTAAACGCCGATGAAGGACGTGACTAACTGCGATAAGCCACGGGGAGTTGTAAATGAACTGTGATCCGTGGATGTCCGAATGCGGAAACGCACTATGTTGAAGACATAGTATCATAACACGAATACATAGTGTTATGAGGGGAACTCAGGGAACTGAAACATCTAAGTACCTGAAGGAAAAGAAAGTAATAACGATTACCTTAGTAGTGGCGAGCGAACGGGTAACAGCCCAAACCATGGGTAGCAATATCCATGGGGTTTAGGACTCAGTGAGTAGCGGAAGTACTTGTAGTTGAACACACTTGGAAAGGTGGGCGACACAGAGTAAAAGCCTCGTAAGCGAAACAAGTATCAAGCGAATGAGTATCCAGAGTAACGTGGGACACGTGGAATCCTGCGTGAAGATAGGAGGACCATCTCCAAAGGCTAAATACGATTTAGTGACCGATAGCG
>CALWTK010000016.1 GCA_944384465.1 uncultured Clostridia bacterium | reverse complement strand
GTTTATCAATTAGATAGATTTGCAAGAAATAGATATGATAGTGCTACATATAAAGCAAAGTTAAAAAAGAATGGTGTTAGAGTTCTATCTGCAAAAGAAAATATTAGTGATGATGCTAGTGGTGTTTTAATGGAAAGCGTTTTGGAAGGAATGGCAGAATATTACTCTGCCGAACTTTCGCAAAAGGTTAAGCGTGGAATTAAGGAAAGTTTAATAAAAGGCAACTACATTGGTGGATATATTTTGTATGGTTTTGATGTTGTAAACAAAAAGTATGTTATCAATGAAGTTGAAAGTGAAATTGTAAGGAAAATATTTAGAGATTATGCGAATGGTAAAAAGGCAATTGAAATTGTAAATGAACTAAATAATAAAGGTCTTAAAACAAAATATGGAAACAAGTTTACTTTAAATATCATTGCTAAAATGATAAGAAATGAAAAGTATATTGGAATATGCAAAATGGACGATGAAATCTATACAAATATATTCCCACCAATAATTGAAGAAAGTATATTTAAAAGGTGTAATTTAATTATGGATAATCATAAACATAGACAAAGAAAAGATAGTTTAAATGAAGATGTGTATATTTTAAGTGGCAAACTCTTTTGTGGCTATTGTGGATACCCAATGGTTGCAGAAACAGGAACAAGCAAAACTGGTGCTGTCCATAGATATTACAAATGTTCAGGCAAGAAAAAGAAAATCACAAAATGTGATAAACATAATGTTAGAAAAGATACAATAGAAGATTTTGTTTTTGAAAAGACAAAAAAATATGTTCTTGAGCCAAATGTTATTGATAGTATTGCCGAAGTTGTTGTGAATAGATTTAATAGCGAGTTATCTAACAATGCAGTTTTAACAAAATTACAAGAAGAATTAAAAGAAAAGAATAGAGCAATAGACTCTATTCTAAATGCAATGGAAAAAGGAATAATAACATCGTCAACACAAGAAAGACTTATGAAACTTGAAAACGAAAAAGCAATACTTGAAGATAAAGTTGAATATGAACAAAATCATCAAATAAAACCACTTAAAAAAGAACAAATTGTAAATTTTTTAAAAGTATATGCAAGAAAACAATTTGATAACAAAACAGATAAAAACGAGTTCTTTAACAATTTTATTTTGAAAGTATTACTTTATGATGATAAAATTACAATAGTTTACAACACAAGTTTAAACCCAGCAGAAGAAATATATAGTCGCCCAAATGACAATGATGATGACAATAATAATAATGACAATGGAACAACAATTTATAAGAAAGAAATTGAAATTTCAGCTGATGAGAATAAAAAATTGCCGTTTGAGTTCAAACGACAATCTTTTGGCGGAGAGTGAGGGATTTGAACCCTCGCGCGCATTTCTACGCCTACATCCTTAGCAGGGACGCCTCTTCGACCTCTTGAGTAACTCTCCATATTTCGTCGAAAACATTTTAAGTATATCAAAATTATTATTCTTTGTCAACGTTTAAATTGCTAAATTCTATTTTAATTTTTTTTACTTTTTGTAGATTAATGTTTATTCACTAAAAATACTCAATATCAATTGTAAAATGTATATAAGAAAATATCTTCATCAGAAAATATTTTGAGAAGAAAAAACATCTTAATCAAAAAATATCTGTAATTTATAGTTACAGATATTTTTTCTTTGCTTATGCAAAGGTAAGGACTATTCACCTAAACGGTAATAACTACCTGAATGTTGAGTAGCAGGGAATCTTTTACCTTTTTCAAGGTAAAGGCTACCACCATCATGTCCTTGAGCATCAAATGCTACATAAGTAGCTGACTCTGGAACAGTTTCGCCAGGTTTCCATTGTTTACTTTTAGACATCTAGCACCTCCATTAGTATTATGTGGAGAATTTGTTTGATTATTCACGGAGTGAAAAATTTTATATGATTGCAAAAAATATAAAGCTGTGTTAAAATATTTATATGATAAAATTGATAAACATTCCATCTTTGTTTGCCGCATTGACTAGTTTGATAGAACGGGTGCGTGAAAATCTGAATGATGAAATTGAAATAATTGTTCCAGACAAGTTGAGTCTTTTCATGGAAAGATTTTTGTTTGAACAATTGAACATATCTACAAGTTTTAATATAAAAGTGAGTACATTCAATAGATTTGCTAAAAAAAGAGTGGTGGTCGATAAAGAAAAACAGATTTCAAAATTTGCTAGTATCGTGTTGATACATAAAATATTGAATGAAAATGTTGATAGATTCACTATTTTGAAAAACAATTTTTATTCTTTTTCGTATGCTGAAGAAATTTTTAAAACAATAAGTCAACTGAAATCTTCAAAAATCACGCCTGATGAGATGAAAATCTTTCAGTCTAGTAATATAAATTTGGAAAATAAAATTCACGATTTGGCAATAATCTATGAAGAATATGAAAATGGTAAAGCGGGTCTTCTAGATTCAGCAGATGTGTTCCTGATGTCAACCTTTTTTGTGAAAGAGGGAAACGAAAACAAGACTTTGTATTTCGTTGGGTTTGATGATTTTACTGCTATTGAATATGGGATTATTGAAGAACTGGCGAAAGTGGGGGAAGTAAATATTTTTAATTATCATTCAAAATCTTCTAATAAAAGTATATATAATGACGAAATTTATGCGCAACTACGCAACATTGCCTATATAAACGAGTTAAATTTCGCAGTAGATGACGAAAAAAATACTGATGATAATGGACTAAAAAGTTTTTTAGAAAAAAATCTATTTGCTCACACTCAAGATAAATATACCCTATCGAATGAGGTTGTGAAAATTTACAGCGGGAATGGTGTCTTGAGTGAAATAGAATATGTAGCACGTGATATTAGGCGTAAAATCATTGATGGTGGAAAATATAATCACAATGGTGTGGCAATCTACGATCTAGAAGCTAATGAAAATAAAATTAAAGAAATTTTTTCAAAATATGAAATTAATTATTATATTGATAGCGAATTTCATCTTAACAAAAGTGTTTTATATAAATTTTTGTGTAGTGTATTCAAATTCAATTTTGAGAATTTAAATGTGGTCCACGTGATTGATTTGATCAATTCACCATTTTTTGAAATGGATGATGACAAAAAAGTGAGCCTAGTAGACAAACTATTGCTAGTGAAAAATAGGGTACATATTTCAAAAGAATTTGATTTTGGTGAAGACTTTAAAGATGAGAGTGAGCGTCTTTCAAAATTTTTATCTTTGATTACATTCAAAAAAGATATGGACATATCTGAATTTATTCATATGATTGAAGATTTGTCTGTTGCGTTGAATTTTGATGGGATGTTAGCTGAGCTAGCTAAAGGGGCAAACTTACAAGACAGAATTTTGCTAACTAAATCAAAGGATACTATTTTTAATGTCTTGGAAGATGTAAAAAAATTCTATCCTGAAGCAAGTATTGATATCGTGTTTGACATCTTTTCGCATATTGGAGAAGTGGTCAAAATAAACAATTTACCTTTGACGCTGGACGCTGTGAAAGTGCTGGATGCGAATAATTTTATGGAAATTTTTGATGACTTGTATATCATAAATTGCACATATGAAAATGCACCAAGTCTGAAAAATGATTGTGGGATAATATTGGATAGCGAAATTGCTGAACTAAATTTTGCAAACAAATTGAGCCCAACTATCAAACATATAAATAGTCTATCAAAATTGAGATTATATAATACCGCGATGCTATTCAATGATAGTTTAAATATAACATATTCGTACAATCCAAGTATTTTGATAAAAGAGATGTTGGGAAAAATTCAAGTGAGCATAGATGACAAGAAATATAACTTACAGCCATTCTCTAACTTTGAATTTGATAAATACATTGCCTTGAGTATGTGGGATTATATCGAATTTTTGTCAAAATATCATCAAAATAGTGAAATTTTGCACGAAAAACTAGTGAAAACTAAAGAATTTAAAAATTTAAGCACTGAAAATCTGAAAATATATGAAGATATGAAGACAATTTCAGCATCACAACTGGAAGCGTATTTTAAATGTCCGTTTTATTATTTTTTGAACAATGTATTGAAAATAAAAGTTCGTCTTGATGATGAAATTCAGTCTTTGGATGTCGGGAACATCATTCACCAAATCATGTATGAGTATTACAAGCATAATAAAGATGTGAGAGATATATATGATTTTTGTGTAAAAGAGATCTTCAAGTATGTTGATAAAAACGAGCGATTAAGGATGAATAGCGACAGTCCAACTCTTGTAAATCTTATTGACGAATGTGTAAGGGTGATAAATGGACTGAATTATATTGATGAAAATTCCTTGTTCGTGCCTAAATATTTTGAATATGATTTTAATGGTAAAGATGCTTTAAAGCTAAAAAATATTAGTGTGATTGGTAAAGTGGATAGGATTGATGAATTTGAATCAAATCTTCGTGTCATTGATTATAAATCTGGACGTGTGGATGCTGGACTAAAAGAATTGTATTATGGCAACAAATTACAACTGTTTTTGTACTGCAGAGCGATGGAAAATGCGCTGAAAGAGCGTGCTGTCGGCGGCTTTTATCTGCCACTTCACAATGTCTTCACAAGGGATGTGTCAAACACATATGCTTTGAAAGGGTTTTATGAAAATGAGACAAATATTATTCATGCGCTAGACAAGAGATTAAATCCAAGTGAAAAAAGCGATATAGTCAATGTCAGGATGAATAAGGATGGGCTCGCTTATAGGACTATAGGCAACAAGGAATTGAAGACGGACGAGCTAGAAAAATTGAAAGATTATTCGACTATTGTCAGTGAGCAAGCAGTGGATGAAATCAAATCTGGGTATATTGAGCCAACACCTAGCGCGGTGAGTAAACCTTGTGAATATTGCCCATATGTTCATGTGTGCATGCGCAAAAGTAATAATATTAAATTCAGGCCTTCGAACAAAGTCACATTGGATAGTTTTGATAAGGATTAATGTATGAAAAATTTTGAGAAAATACAACTAGATATTTTAAATGCTACCAGCAAGAATCAACTGGTCAGTGCAGGGGCAGGGAGCGGTAAAACTACTGTCATGATAGAAAAGATTGCTAACCTGCTCATCAAAGACAAAGTGCCGGTTGAAAATCTGTTGGTCGTCACTTTTACCGTGCTAGCGGCAGAAGAGATGAAAGAGCGATTGCAAGCTAAATTGATTAGCGAACTGGATACTAGCGAAAACAAAGATGAGATCATCTCTTTAATTGAAGACATAAAAACTGCGAGCATAGATACAATTGATGGCTTTAGTTCAAAGACTATTAAAAAATATTTTTATGAACTGAACATATCTCCTAACATTGAAATAATTTCGGATGCAACGCGGGATTATTATCTAGCAAAAGCTATGAAAAAAACGATGGACGATTATTCAAAGAATAGTGACAAGATCAATCTGCTCATTGATTTGTTCGGTGGGAATAGAAGAAATTTAGAAAATATCAAATCAATGGTGCTAACTTGTTACTATAATGTGATAAATATTGAAGATTATGAAAAATTTTTAGACGATTCAGTGAATGAGTATATGGACAGCATAAAGAGCGAAGGTGTGGTCAATAGATATATATCAAATCATATTGAGCGACTAAAAAGAGATATTATGGACAATTATTCATGTGTGCAGGTTGATATACAAGAAAAATTGAAAAATTATTTGAATTTATTAGATTTGTTTAATGTTAATTTAAGTTTAAAAACAAATTTAAATAATTTAGAAAAGATAAATATATCTTCATTTTCAGTAAAAGAAGTAAAAAATAACGTAGAATTAAAAGAAATTAATGAAAATATTAATGAGTTTAATGATCTGAAAAAAGAACTGAAAAATAATGGCATTGATGAAAATTTTGATAAAAATAATGAAAAAATATTAATTTATTTTAAATATTTTATAGAAATTTTAAAAAAATTCATAAATAATTACAATAAATTGAAAGAAAAAAATAATTTAATTGATTTCAATGACCTTAACAGGTTGATGTTGAAATTGTTAAATAATGAAAATATTAGAGACGAGCTCAATCAAAAATACAAATATATTTTCATAGACGAATATCAAGATGTCAATCCACTTCAAGATAGTTTGATGTCAAAGTTGGTGGGAGAAGATACTTTCCTTTTCACTGTGGGTGATGTGAAACAATCTATATACGGATTTAGAGGTGCGAGCCCAGAATGGTTCTTGAACAAATACGACACTTACAAGAAAAAGTCCGAACAGGGCAAAGCATTTGACATGAATATCAACTTCCGCTCTAATCCTAAGATTTTGAATTTTGTCAACGAGATTTTTTCAAAATTGATGACTAAAGAGACGGCGGATATTGATTATCTGCATGACAGCATGATTGATGCAAAACGAACGGACATAGTCGACGATAAAGTAAAAATCATGCTATGTTGCAATAAAGGGGATGATAACATTGAGTCAGGTGTATATAGTGTAAAAAACAGTCCGCGCAACGAAAATGTATCTTCAAAAGATTTGGAAAGCTATATGGTGGTAAAAACCATCACGGAACTGATAGGTACAAGTTTTTATGACGCGAATTTGAAGCAAAACCGAACGCTAAGATACAGCGATATTGCAATTCTCACGCATTCACAAAAAGATGAAAATTCGTTAATCCTTATAGATATGTTGAAGCAGGCGGGTATTCCTGTGAGTGTAACAAACAGTTTGGATATCGAAAGTAGTGAAACAATAAAATTGATTTTATCAATATTGAAGTGCGTCATACATGAAGCGGATGACGTAGATTATTTGGCGACCTTCATGGCTATCACTGATATGTATATAAATGATATTGTAGATATTAGAGAAAAGGACGAAGCATTGTATGAAAATTTACGTAAAAATATAGATAATGCAAAAATTTCTTCCGGATTCAAACTCTTAGAGGATATTCGCACAAAAGCTTATGTTTCGTCCAACAGAGATTTGATCCGCTATATTTTGAATGATTGCAAGTTGAAATATTATATTCTCAGAATGGAGAACGGAGTAAGAGAATTAAATCTAATAGAAGAATTTTTGAATAAAATTTCACCAGTAGAAGATAATCTGGGGCTCGCCGAATTTATTGACATGATTGAAAGCAACATCAGCAAAGGAAGTGATTTTCTGAATGTTGACAGGGAAGATAGCGTCGTTTTCCAAACAATACATAAAAGTAAAGGTCTAGAATATCCAGTCGTAATTTTGTTTAATACATCTAAAATGTTTTCATATTTGCGTGAAAATGACAACATAGCGTTCAATGTCGATTTGGGATTGGGCGTTGACTATTTTGATATAGCAAACAGAACTAAGCAAGAAGGGCTAGTAAAATATGCTATCAGAAAGAAAAATGCGCTGAAAGGCTACAAAGAAGAATTGAGACTTCTGTATGTAGCTATGACTAGGGCAAAAAACAAGTTGATAATAACAGGGCAATATTCGGAAAATTTGTTTAAAGATAAAAAAATAAAAAATACAAATTTCATGAATATGATTTTATCTTGTTTCCCAAATTTAGAAGAAGGCGTGAACGAAAGAGAAAATTGCATTGTTGAGTTTACAGATGTCGACCTAGCACAAAATGTAAAGAAAGAAAAGTATGATAGACAGGTGGAAAAGTTTTATACTAATTATGAGTATGGCGACAATGGAAAGTTTTCGATACCATTAAAAAACACTGTGACAGGGTTAAATAGCGAACTATCTCAACAAAATAAGTTTGAAGCAAAAAAATGGCTCAATCCAAATATGCAATATGATGTGCAAGAAGACAGAGCTCTAGTCGGTACGTATTATCATATAGCGTTAGAGCAACTAGATTTTTCAAAAGAATATAAAAAAAATACAAAATTTAATGATGTCGATTACGCTAAGATTAAGAAAGCGCATGAAGTGATATCACGTTTAGCAAAAGGCAGCATCAATATAAAAAAAGAAGCGGACTTCATGATGTATGTGCCATACAACAAAATCGTTGGCGGAAATATTGATGACAAAATTTTAATCCAAGGTGTGTGCGACCTGATAATTGAGTATGAGGACAGCATCACAATCGTGGATTATAAATTTTCGCGCCTTCCAATTGAGAGTCTGAAGCAAAAGTATCAAGAGCAATTGAACATATACAAAATGGCTGTCGAAAATGCCTATAAAAAGACGGTTGAGCATGTGTACATATATTCAATCAATACTGGGCAATTAGGTTAGAGGGATATTTTCATCGTTGTTAATATGGATGTTTTGTTCTTTTAATAGTTCAAAATAATCATCCCACATATATTCTCGAATGGGGATTGGTCTGTGGTTATCAAAGTAGAGCACCAATGCGGGATAAATATGATGATACACACTAAACAGACTGGCACCTATGCAATGATTGGTGCCTATCAGCCGTTTTGCCATCGCGTGATAATTGTAATAAGCCATACAACTATTGTGAGCAATATCATAAATTATATGAAAAAAGACCAAAATTTTGGTCTTTTGTTTAGTTATTTATCTATTTTTTATATATTCTCAATTTCAATATTTCCAGTCTTTTTGAAGTTGTCTTCTATCGTGTCATATTCTTTTTTCAACATTATAAATCTATATACGAAGAAGCCCACGACTATCAACATAAATGCGGACATGATCACATAATGGATAGGGGTAATTGAAAATTCAAAGGCACTAGGCGCGTGGAACACAATCTCTTTCGCAGCAATGTTTTCACATTCAGCACGAGTCCTAATATCCGAACCAACAGCGGACCATTCGCTAGGCATACCTTCATTATAATATACAATAAAATATTGGTCATCATCTACTTCAATGCAGTATGCTATAGTCAAATCTGTCGATGATGAAGCGGCAGAGCCGTTCGTCTTGAGGGCATTCATCTCAATGCCATAAATCATCCCTTCCATAAGAATAATTGCAACAAAAGCACCAAGAACGGCACAAATCGTCTTCAAAGCCATCTCTATAAACTCACGTTTCTTCATCCTTTTTATGAAATCCATAAAAATCTCCTATCAAGATAATATTAAATCAAAACGAATATTTTGTCAAAGATTTTTATATACTTTCTTTACAATTTTGATGGATTGTGCTATATTTTTTATATGGAAACTTCGAGTAAAAATGATTCTTATTTAAAAAATGTGAAGGTGTTGGCGTATTTGGGAGATAGCGTTTTTAGTTTTCTAGTAAAAAAATATTTGGTGGAAAACTATCAATTGAATACCAATCAACTCAACAAGATGGCAAATGCAGTGCTTTGCGCCAAAACGCAGGCGGAGATCATGCAAAAACTTGATAATTTGTCAAATGAAGAGCAAGACATTGTCATGCGTGCGAGAAATTCGCACATCAACAGCAAGGCGAAAAATAGTTCGCTATACGAATACAGTCTTGCTACACAGTTGGAAGCGTTGGTTGGATTTTGGTGTTTGAATGGAGATAAAGACAGATTAAAATATCTATTTGATAATTTTGTCAGGGAGAGATTATGATTGTAGAAGGTAAAAATATTGTATGCGAATTATTAAATTCAAATCAGAAAATTGAAAAGATATTGATTTCTAATAAGAAAAATGAAGACATCAACAAAATATTAGACAAAGCGAACAGGCAAGGCATAAAAGTTGAACAAGTGGATGCCAACACTTTAGATAAAATTGCGGGGACAAAGGCGCAGGGAGTGATCGCGTTCATCCCAAATTTCAAATATATGGAGCTTGAAGATATCCTATTGGAAGCGAAAAGGAAAGGCGAGAACCCATTTATAGTTATCCTTGACGGGATAGTGGACCCACACAATTTAGGTGCCATTATACGGACTTGTGAATGCGCGGGCGTGCACGGTGTGATTATACCAGAAAATAGGGCGTGTGAAATCAATGGTACGGTATATAAAACAAGTGCAGGCGCTGTGGCACACATGAAAGTGGCCATGGTCACTAACCTTACTAGATGCATTCAGCAATTGAAGAAAGAAGGCGTGTGGGTGTATGCGTTAGAAGCGGGGAACAAGGATATATATTCTGCTGATTTTAAATATCCTACCGCTCTTGTCATTGGTAGCGAAGGGAAAGGAGTGTCAAGACTAGTTAAAGACAATTGTGATGAGATATTGTCATTAAATATGTATGGGAAAGTCAATAGTTTAAACGCTTCCAATGCCGCTGCTATAGCGATATATGAAGTGGTTAGACAGAGGAGCAAATAAATTTGGAAGAAGAAAATATAATAGAACTGATCTCAAAAGCTCAACAGCATGACGAGCAAGCGATGGAAGAATTGCTTAGAAATTTTAAGCCAAAAGTGATTGCTATTTCACGCGAGTATTTTTTGCTAGGGGCTGATTTTGATGATTTGATTCAAGAAGGTATGATAGGGTTGTATAAGGCAATAAATATCTATGATGTCAAAAAAAATCATAATTTTAGTGCTTTTGCTTCCCTTTGTATTCACAGACAGCTGCAAAATGCGGTCAAGAATGCTAATAGGAAAAAGAATATGCCATTGAACACATATCTTCCTATAAAATATTATGACGGGACCGGTCAGGACGAAGAAAAAGTAAGTAAATTAGTGGTGGTGGACGATACGAGTGATATTGAACAAAACTATATAGACAAAGAGATGAATGCTATCATGATAAGCAAAGTAAAAGGGATCCTTACTCCACAGCAATATAAAATCCTCAAGATGTTTTTGAACGGAGATACATATGAACATATTGCCAATGCAAACAACACGACTATAAAAAAAATTGACAACACTATCCAAGCGATTAAGAGAAAACTTAGGACAATAAAAGGAGAGATCCAATGAATCTAGCGTTATATAGAGAGTTTAGACCAAAAAATTTTGATGAAGTGATCGGACAGGATTATATCATCAAAACATTGAAAAATCAGATCAAGACAAATAGACTGACACATGCGTATCTATTTTGTGGTCCGCGTGGTACGGGTAAGACCAGTACAGCGAAAATTTTTGCAAAAGCTGTGAATTGCACTCATTCAACAGATGGTAATCCGTGCGGATTGTGTGCAGAATGTGTCGCTTTGAGTGAACCGAACACTGACATCATTGAAATAGATGCTGCTTCAAATAACAGAGTTGAAGAAATTCGTGACCTGCGTGAAAAAGTTAATTTTCCACCTTTGATAGGAAGATATAAAGTCTACATTATTGACGAAGTGCATATGTTGACGGAAAGTGCTTTTAATGCTCTGTTGAAGACGCTTGAAGAGCCGCCAAAACATGTCATATTCATTTTGGCGACTACTGAGATACACAAACTTCCTGCAACGATTTTATCAAGGTGCACGAGATTTGATTTTAAGTTGTTGGACGTGAATGCATTGTCCGAACATCTAAAAAATGTGTTTGACAAAAGGAATATCACGTATGATGAAAAGAGCCTTTATCTTATTGCGAAAGCGGGAGAAGGCAGTGTGCGAGACATGCTCTCGATTGCGGACAGTGTGGCATCTTTTTGTGATAACAAAATAGACTATCAGTCAGCAGAAAAGGTGATAGGCCTCTCAAATAGAGAGAATATCAAAAATATTTTGCTAGCCATTGCGAATAAAGACATGAACAGTTTGTTCCTGTCAATCAAGAGCGCTTTAGGTGCGGGCAAAAACATCCAAGTGCTGTGTAAAGAGATGGCGGATTTCATCAAAAATCTCATTATGATTAAGGTGGGGGTCACAGATTATTCAGTGCTAGACATCTTGCCGGGAGATTTCAATAGATATGCAGAGATTGCCAATCTGTTTGAAGTGGATTATTTGAAGTCTGCTTTCAGTAAATTTGCAAAAATTGAATTAGATTTGAAATACAGTTTGAACCCAGAAAATTTATTTGAGTCGGCATGTCTAGAACTATTATCAGACGGGGGAAAAGCGCAAAATATAGAAAACATCCCCACAAAAAGTGCGGGCACACCCATTCAAAATAGCGGAGTAGAAAAGGTTAGCGAAATCAAACGCGAGCAAACTGAGATTGAAAAGATATGGGGAAATGTCCTTTTGAAGGTGAAACAAAATAATATGTTTGCTTTTTCAAATGCGCTTAACAATGTAAACAAAGTGGAAGAAATTGCACATAAATTAATAGTGCACACAAATGACTTAAGTAGTTTTGAAACAATTGACAACAAAGAAAGAATTGATGTATTATTAAAATTAGTCAAATTATTTGACGATAGCATTGTCGCTGTGGAAGTTGAATATGATAAGGATAATGCTTCTTCTCAGGACATAAAAGATAATTTAAAAGATGTATTCAAATCAAAAATAAAGTTTAAGGAGTAGTTTATGGGATATGGTCATGGTGGCTTTGGTGGCGGAATGAATATGAATGCTTTGATGCAACAAGCCAAAAAGATGCAAGAACAGATGATGAAAGCTCAAGAAGAGCTCGAGAACGCAGAGGTGACAGGCAAAGCAGGCGGAGAGATGGTCGTTGTCGTCATGAATGGCAAAAAGGAGATAAAGTCAATCAAATTGGATAAATCGGCAGTAGATCCAGAGGATGTTGAGATGCTAGAAGATCTGATTTTGGTAGCTATTAAAGACGCTAACACAAAAGCGGAAGAATTATCAAAAGAGAAAATGGGTCCTATGGGTGGACTGGGTGGCTTGATGTAATGGCACAAATTGATTCACTAGAAAGGTTAATAAACGAATTTTCTAAACTACCTTCTGTCGGGAAGAAGACGGCGCAAAGGTATGCGTATTTTTTGCTGACTATGAAGGATGAAGATGTGAAAGATTTTGCGGATGCTATGGTGTCTGCTAAAGAAAATATCCACTATTGCAAGGTGTGTGCGAATTTTACGGACAAAGATATATGCGATGTGTGCAGTAGACCGAACAAAGAACCTGTTATTTGCGTAGTGAAAGAGCCAAAAGATGTCACCGCTCTTGAAAAGGTGAAAGATTTTAAGGGCAGTTATCACGTGCTACATGGTGTGATCAATCCGCTTGAAGGGAAGGGACCGAATGATATAAATATTCGCTCACTTTTAGATCGTGTAAGGAATGAACATATTCAGGAAGTGATCGTTGCCACCAATCCAGATGTGGAAGGGGAAGCTACAGCCATGTATATTGCTAATCTATTGAAACCACTTGGGGTGAAGGTCAGCCGTCTTGCCCAAGGTATGGCGATGGGAAGCGAACTTGAGTATACGGATTCAATCACTTTGTCAAAAGCATTGTCATCTAGAAGAGAGATGTAAATCCCCAAGTGGGATTTTTTCACTAAAAATTTTGTTTTTTAATATATATAGATATGAAATTGAGTAAATTTTTTAATTACTTAGATAAATTCACAACTTCAGACGCGTTTAAATACAAATTTTTAATGAAGACAGATGCGGATTCCAGTGCCGAAGTACTCCCGGGGAATATGAGGACTTTTGTCATGTTGCTAGACAACAAACATAGCCAACAGATTAATAAATATGAACTCATCTGTCTCGATTCAGAACGAAGCAAAATTTTGTATACGTCCGACAATATAGATGATGTTTATAATAAATATTACACAGTCATGATGCAAGAAAATTCCCCCATCGGTAGAAGCGAAGAGAATTGTGAAGATTTTCAAAAAAAGTTTACAAATTGCCTAAAAAATTATAATTTTATCTCTATTTTACCTAATATAGACAAAATTTTTTTTAATGAAGACATAAAATCAATGAACATTTATGATTATTTATTGAAGACTTTGCTGTCGCGCGATGTATACGCAGATGTGAAATTTGATAGCACAAAATTGTTTGCAGTGGATAGAAATGCCCGTGTGATGAGAGCAAATAAAGACAATATAATAATTTTATTCAACAATAGATACCAAAAGAATATTTATAGAAAAATTGACGATCAATATTCATTGATCTATCTCACGGGTTTTGATTTTGATGTATTGGATAGTGGGGCTAAAACGGATTTAATAGAAAGATACAAATATTTGACACAAGCCACCGACCTATTGAAATGTGAACATGACGACCAATTTATAAAAATATATAAAAATATACTGCAAAATATTTCAGGAGTAATTCTATAATTCGTTTTTAGAGATTTGGGTGGGGTTCAATACTCCCGCGATAATAAAATATCCTTTTGAGCGAATGACCTTTCAAAGCAAAAACACATCATTGATACGTATAAATAAAGATTGTTAATTTTGCAATGAAAGGATAAAAGACAAGACAGTACTGTTCAATGAAGATGCTAAAAAGATTTTAAATGATCTAAAAAATTAAAAAATATCAATAAAAATGTGAAAATTTATGTAATTTTTGGTGAATTTACATAAATTTTTTTATTTTTTATTATTTTGTCTTTTTTTGAAATTTTTTTAAAATTATTTATTTTAAAATTATACATTTTACACAAAATAGTTTTATCCCTTTTAAATGTTAAAATTCTAAATTGTGGAAATAAATTGGAAAAAATCATTTGTCTTTTTTAGATGAATGATGTATTATAAATAAGTAAAATGTAGAAATCTAAAAATAAAGGAATTTAATCTTTATTATTAAAATTAGTCGGGGGAGGGGGAGTTATTATGAGCGTTAAGAAAGTTACTAAAAAGAGCACTAAAATTACACTTAGAGTAATAGTAGTGTTTTTTATTGTGGCGTTAGTGACATTGTCCAGTGTGGGCATCTATTTTGCAGTTAAGGATAGGAATAGACCAACTGGCAGTGTAGGCAATCCATTAGATTGGTCAGTGGACGAATGGGACGGAGAGAGTAGCAATTCGGACAACTGGCTGGGCGGTGACCAGTTTGGTAATAGGGGCGAGCGAGTATATACGATAGACTCGGTTGAGTCCTTCATATATTTCATAGACTTAGTGAATAACGAGGTGGAAGCGCAGAAATATGACAATTTCATGGGCTACACAGTGTACCTAAACACGAACATAGACCTTAAGGGATATAGTATAGACTCAATAGGTAAGCGAGTAGAGCGCACCAACGGTACAGCATACTCCACCTTCCAAGGCACGTTTGATGGTTCATACTATACGATATATAATGGAAATATAGAAGGCAATGGCTTGTTTGGCTATGTAGAGAATGCGACGATCAAGAACATAGGCTTATACAACTGTACAATCACAGGTGAAGGCTCATATGTAGGCGGAATTGTAGGCGAAGCGATCAATACAGATATAGAGAATACATATGTGCGCCTTGGCTCAATCAATGGGAATAATGTAGTGGCTGGTATAGCAGGTAGCTTTACTGCCAGTGAAGAGCACTATATCACAAACTCATTTGCAGACACGACGATCAACGGAGTGAGCGTAGCAGGCTTGGTAGGGAATATATCAGCAAGTGCAACAGTGACGATCAGCAATTCATACTACACCAATCAAGATAGATATAATGTAACTATAGACAATCAAGACAATGTAGTCACAACGAATGTAATAAAAGCAAATAGCGTATCTCAATTCTACAGTTGGGACTATGCAGCGGAATATAACCTAGAGAAGACATGGTGTAATTATTCATACAAAGAAGGGAGTACTGAATTAAGTTTTTCATACCCAATACTCACCAGGTTCAACAAAGTATTCATGACAGGTTCATGCTATGAGAACACGGTTAAGAACGAGACAACAGGCGAGATCATCAACGCGGACACAATCTCTGACGCATTTGCAAGTGTCAGTGATGAAGAAGAAGCGGAAGTGAACATCATAGTAGAGCAAGTGTATATGGAAGACGCAGCGGTAGCAAGCGGGACAAGCACAGTGATCTTGAATACCAGCGTAGATTCTACATTGGTACGTGGGGATGGCAATCCTGAAATGTTGGTGGTAGGTGCAGACAATTCAACCTTAATCCTAGGCGACGAGAGTGCGGATATAGAATTAAACGAAAATGATGAATTAGAGAGATTGGACAACTTACCAACACTCACATTGGACGGGCAGAAAGATAATGTGAAAGAGAACGGCTTAAGGTCAGGCGCGCTAGTGTATGCGCAAGGGTATGACTTTGAGATGTACTCTAACGTAGTGATCAAGGACAATATCAACAACACGACTGGCTACGGCGGTGGTGTGTTTATCAATTCGCTAAATGTAGGTAATAGGACGAATGGTGAAGTGGATATCACTGGCGGTGGACAAGTGATTAACTGCGAAGCGACCTACGACGGCGGTGGAGTCTGCGTGGTATGGAGTGCGGACAGCACAAATTTATCATTTAACGTTTCAGGCTGTTCAGCACGCAATGGTGGTGGTATAGCGATCATAGAAGATATAGAGGACAATGCTGCTTCCGTGAATGCTCTCACCAAACTCTATGGCGGAGATAAATATGTGAAACCTGCGGCGAGATATGAACAAGATGGTGCGAAAGATACAACATTATATAGCACGTATGCAAATAACTCCGTATCTGATGCTGGCGGTGGAGTTTGGTATTGCACGACTTGGGGCAATGCAAGGCTTACATTGTCAACAGGCTGCTACATATATAGCAATTCAGCAAAAAATGGTGGCGGTGTGTATGCTGCTGATAATGATAATAGTGATGACGGAGGTGTGGATGTAAAGATATCTAGTGGCAGAATTGGCGTTGGTTCTTCTACTACTACGGATAGAGGCAACACTGCAAGTAATAGTGGTGGTGGGGTTTGGTGTAAAGGATCTATCCATCTCACTAGTGGTTATGTTAAATACAACGAAGCTGACAATGATGGTGGTGGGTTTCTTAGAGTTGATTCCGCTGATAATAATGGTGATGATGGCTATGGCTATGGAGTAGGTGTAGTGTCAGGTGGGACATTAGATGAAAATACGGCAGGTACAGGCAACAATACATACGGCTTTGGAAGTAGAACATATAATTGGGCTTTAATAGTGAAAAATGGTACAAGTTATTATGGCACACATGTTTCTACCACGGTATATTATTATGATTACGCAGTTCCATATGTTCAAAATGCTATATCTAATGAATATTCTATATATGGATATACCACTGATGACACAAGCACTACATCTTCATCAAGTGCTACTGCACGAAATACATCAAAATCAGGATCTATAATATTTTATCCAATATTTCAAAAATCCACGACGATTTATTATAATGGGACATCTACAACTTTAACCAACAAATTTTCATATAGGAGTATAACATCAGCATCTAAATCTATTAGTTTAAGTTCGTATGATAGTGCTAGAACGGGGTATTCGTTCTATGGTTGGACGACGACAAGCAGTTTTACAAATAACACAACATCAGCACCAAGCATGGCAACGACGGGTACATCAGTAAGTCAAAGTACTGCCAGTGCAACATATTACGCAGTATACAGAAGGACATGGAATTTCCGCACAACTAGTACATCAAGCAATAGTCTTACACGATACGCTTATTATATGTATAATGTCTCTACAAGTGCTAGTTATAGTCAGAGTTATGATCCAGGAGACACTTCATATTATGATTTTGCAGGATGGGCGACCAGTTCG
>CALWTK010000015.1 GCA_944384465.1 uncultured Clostridia bacterium | reverse complement strand
CGTTATATGGCAAAACCGACATATAATGGAAAACAATATAGTATTTACGGTAAAACTCAAATCGAATGTTACGAAAAGTTGAAACAATTCTTCAAAAATAAACCAGCGAAGAAAGAAGTAAGCAAATCAATCACTCTGTATGAATGGCTGGATAAATGGTACAATACATATAAAGTTGGCAAATTAAAACCAACAAGTTTGTATCAAATCAAAGTTTGTATAAACAAACATATCAAATTAAATATCGAAGACAGACCACTAAACAAGTTGACATCTATTGATGTCGATGTTGCTTTGAGCAAAATCGAAAGCAGCCGTATGAAAAAATACACCTATGACTGCTGGTGCGAAGCTCTTCGAATTGCATACAGAAGCAAATTAATAAAAGAGAATCTATCTGACCTAATAATACCTATACATCACACCAGGATCAAAGGCACTGCCCTGACGCTAAAACAAAGGCAGATTTTCCTGGAGAAAGTCGGGCAAATCAAATATGGCAAGATATTTTTGTTCCAATACTACTCAGGGTGCCGTCCACAAGGTGCTAGGAATTTAAAATGGACAGACATCAAAGAAGATACAATTTTCATCAACGAAACCAAATCGAAGAATGGTCAGCGTTGGATACCATTATTTGCTAAACTAAAAGCACTGCTGGGATCTATACCAAAGACCAGCGAGCGTGTGTTCCCTATCAGTGAGACTACGATCAAGATCCAATTTGAAGAACTAAAAAAACTGTGTGGCTTCGAGTTCACTCAGAAATCATTAAGACATACGTTCGCCACAATCTGTGCAGAGAACAGCATTAATGAGAACACTATTGCTAAATGGCTAGGACATGGGAACCCGTCTACAACCAAGAAATACTATATCGATGTGCTGTCTGATTTTGAGAAAGAACAGGCAGATAAAATAAATACAATTTTTTGACACTAAATTTGACACTAAATTTTTTTAACAAAATAAAAAATAGTAGTGCTTTCACCTATCAAACACTACTACATATTGTGATTTTGGCGCCCCGAGTAGGGCTCGAACCTACAACCTATCGGTTAACAGCCGAGTGCTCCACCATTGAGCTATCGAGGCATTTCGACAACGAGTTTATTATATAATATAATTTTCTCATTGTCAACAAATTTTAAATAATTTTTTAAATGTTTGCAACCCTACTGAAGAGACGGTATTTGTTTAGCAAATTGATATAATTTATCTTGACTAAAATGTTGTGCACTTCTGCAAAGAAAATCTCTTGCAACTCTTCGTTTTCTTCTTCGTTTACAAAAGTAAAATCATCTAGATTATATGTGTAAATATCACGATTAAACAGTCCGCCAGTATTCGAGTAATATACCACCATATCTCTAGTCTCACCATCCAGAGTGTAGATATAATCAGCTGGTCTAAATAGCGAATGACCTATATACAAGTTTTCATTGAACGAGACGCCTAACAGATCAAACAAAGTAGGGATTATATCATAAGCGGAACAGAATCTATCATTAATTGTATAATTATTTCCTGTCTCAACATTATAGTTTTTTAAACCCGGACTAGAGATTATCATTGGAATAGTGTTCAACTCTATATTGGATAAATCTGTAACATCAATACCTTTGAACCTATTGGATAGATTGTTATAATAAGCGTAATGATCGGAATATAGCAAAATGGTAGTATTGTCATAAATATCATATTCTTTCAATTGATCAATGATGACCCCTATCGCTTCATCCATCCCCATCACTCCACATTGATAATAAAGTAGCTCTTCGCATAGACTAGGATCAGTCTCTAAATATGCATCTAAGACATTTTGATACCAATCTGTATAAGTTAAGTCTTCCACTTCTTTGCTTGGATCTATTATCCAATTGTTTTCGTCATCCAATATACAATCATCCGGACCATACATCACATAGTTATGATAACGCATGCAATCACCATCATTTTCATTGTAGTCATACGCACCATGCGAGGACACATTGAGATAGAAGGTATAGAAAGGTTGTTCCTCATAATTGGTCGGCACAATATAATCTATGGCATCGCGGACAAAATCCCCTTCCGCTGCCCAGTGATGAAACTCAACATCTTCATAAATTTGATTACCATATTCATCCACGAGACTATTTTTACCTATTACATTGTCAAATCCAAGATTAGGATGAGTCTCATTCCTAGAATAGAAATTGATATCATGAGAGTGGACATATGATGTTGTGTAGCCCATTGATTTCAACACGTTAGGCATGGTATAGCCGAAAGCATTTAATTCCTCATCGTAGTTTGAGCCCGCTATATCCACCAGATTATAGCCAACAGGGTAATTTCCCATAATGCCAAAGCCTTCGCTGATGTTTGTCTTTGATTTTGCGAAGAAATTTTTTGCAATCAATGAATCATTCCCTACATTGTCGTTAGATAAATCAGTAACGTAATCATCCCCATAAATTATTGAATAGATATTAGGTGTCAACTCATAGGACAAATTGTTTATATCTTTGTCATAAGTGCCATCTCCAAAAGCGAACCACTCTAGCGATTCCATCATAATCACGATGACATTGTTCCCTTCATCCACGCCAAAGACTTCGCTGGAATTATAAATGTTGCCCGAATTAAAATAGTCTACGACCAAACTATTAATAGTACGCCCGCCTGAAGATAGATAAGTTGCTATCAAGTTAGTTAGATAACCATACGTCCCAAATTTTTGATAGCTACTGCTCTTCAAAATGCTGGTATTCATAAGGAAGGTGTCGCTAGAAATATAGTCTTCTGAATTTATGCTAGATAGTTCATTTATCCTGAACCTTTCATCAAAGAAATAAGTGCACGCCACACACTGTAATGCAAGAATTAGTACGACATTAAACACAGAAAAATGTTGTTTGATGTTGATCTTGTCTTTTTTACACATCTTCAAGATCAGTATCCCGACCACTAAAATTGCTAAAAAGGTTCCTATCAATTGAAGAATGACAGAAAAATATACAAAGTTAGTCGTGATCGCAGCTCCCGCCTCCCCAATCAATCTGATCATGTCAAAAGAAAAAAGGTCGCCATAGATAGTGTATAAGGAATAATTTACATATATAATAATAGTCTGTATAAACAATATTATGGTATAAATCACATATTGTGCGGTATAGTTGGGAATCAAATAAACTAGCATTGCTATAAACAGAATTATAGCGAAATTATACCAAAAATATTCCGGCATAAATCCTAAGCCCAGGATATAAAAAGTCACTGCTTCTAAAACCAAAGCACCGACAATAAAATATAATAGCATAGCTAGTTTATTACAAATAGTTTTCACTTTTTACCTAATATATATTATATATTCCCCTATATTTTTAGTCAAGACAAATTTAGTTGAAAAATTTTTAGAAAAATATTATAATAATATTGTGTTTAATTGGTTGAAAAATAAACTTAACAATTTGGTGCCCAACGATATCAATGATGGCTTGATGACATCAAAATTTTGCACTGTAAAATTAGGTAGCAAAATTAAAATCCCTGAAAATGTCGTTGGCTTTGTCAGTTACAAAGATAAAATTTATCTAGAAATGGACTCAGGCGAACATATTTTAAACGAAGAGAGTCTTTCTAGTCTATATAAAAAACAGTTAGGGAAGAAAAAATCAATAAAGAAACTAAATATAGATCTATATTTTGTAAATCAATCTAGATTTGAACACAACCTAAACTACAAAGACAAAATCCCCGTCGATCACAAGATGAAAAAATTGACTTTTGACATTAAGATCACTTCGAATGTGACGGACGCAAAGAGTTTTTTAGAGACAATACTTATCACCACCGCCAATGTCAATTCAAGAATAACTGACGAGATATATCTATCACATATTGAAGAATTTTTGAGGGATTATTTTCTAAAAATTGAATTGGACGAAATGCTTATACCTGAAGATATGAAATCAAAAATTTTTGATAAACTTTCAAAACATTTAAATAAAATGGGCGTAAGTTTACATAAATTAGAAATAAATCTAAGCGAAAATTCAAAACTAGACAAAAATTCTTCAAACAAATCCTCATTTTTTGATTTTTACCGAGAGATTAAACCTAAGGATGAAGAAAAACAAGAAAATACAGTTGACCAAAAAGAAAAATTAAACTATACTCTAAATAGCCGTGAAACTAAAAGTGCAGTAAATGAAGAAAAGCCGGAAGAAAAAGAGGACAAAAAAGAAGCTGTCTCATACTGCCCTAGATGCCAAAACAAACTTATACAAGGTTCAAAATTTTGTCATAGATGTGGTTATCAAATAAAATAGGAGGAATTATGAAGTTTAAAAAAACTGATATTATAAAAGATGTTTTAGAAAAGCATGAAAGAGCGGAAGAAATACTCACAGAATTTGGTTTTCATTGTCTATATTGCCCAATGTCACAGATGGAAAGCTTAGAAGAAGCTTGCCAAGTACATGGTATAGATATAGATGAACTACTAAAAGCACTAAATAAATAAAATACAAATAAATCATAGATAAAAAATTAAATTCAAGAGATGAAAGATGAATAATCAAAAAATAGAAATCGTGCGATTTCTATTTTTATTAACTTAATTTAGATACCGAACTGAGAATTGAATAGTTCGTAATAGAAGCCTTTTTTCGTTAGCAACTCTTTGTGGTTGCCCTGCTCTACAATATGCCCTTTGTTCATCACAAGAATTGTGTCTGCGTTCTCAATAGTGGACAATCTATGCGCCACAATAAAGCAGGTTCGCCCTTCCATGATGATGTCCAACGCCTGCTGAATTTTCATCTCTGTCCTCGTATCAATATTGCTCGTCGCTTCGTCTAGGATCATCATAGGCGGTCGTAACAACATGATTCTCGCTATACAAAGCAATTGTTTTTGCCCGGCGCTGATGTTGTCAGCGCGCTCTGTAATGATCGTATTGTACCCATCTGGCAATTTTTCTATAAACGCATGAGCGTTTGCCAGTTTGCACGCTTCAATTATTTCGTCCATGCTGGCATCTGGCTTCCCGTAAGCGACATTATCTTTCACAGATGCGTTATATAGCCAACTCTCCTGCAATACCATGCCATAAAAACTTCTAAACGATTTTCTTGTAACTTTTCTAATGTCTTTCTTGCTGACTTTGATGCTTCCCGAATCCACATCATAAAACCGCATCAACAAGTTAATTATGGTACTTTTCCCGCAACCTGTAGGCCCAACTATAGCCACACGTTGCCCTTGTTTTACATTCAAGTTTAGATTTTCGATCAACTTGAATGATTTTTCATAACTGAATTCGACATCTTTTAGGTCCACAGTGCCATCGCATTTTTTCAAGTTAGGAAGTTTACTATCATCTATCTCATTTTCTTCTTCTAACATCTCAAAAACTCTAGTAGCACTCGCTATTGCAATGTTCAAATCTGCAAATATGCTGGTCAAATCGTTAAATGGTTTTGTGAAATTGTCCGAATAGTTCAAGAAGCTTGATACCCTACCGATTTTAATGCTTCCATTCATGACCATAAAGGCACCTATCACTCCAATGATTCCATACAAAATCCCATTGACCAATCTAGATGCAGGGCTAGCTAGAGACGCACAAAAAACGGATTTTTCACTGGCGGTATACATTTTTTTGTTGTAAGTGTCGAACTTTTCAACCGTATTATTTTCGTCATTGAACGCTTTGATGATCTTCATATTTGTGATCATCTCTTCAGAAAACCCGCTCAAATCTCCCTGCACTTCAACCCTTTGTTTATATAGTCGCTTGCTCTTCTTTGTGATCACAATTGCGAGCGCCAGTGATAGCGGAGCGATGACAATCACCACTAAGGCAAGGGACCATCTCATCACCAACATGATGACCATGATGACAAGCAACTGAAATATCCCGCAGACAATGGCTTTGAACCCACTCAAGAACCCGTCCGTAACATTTTCCACATCAGCTGACATAGTGTTCATTATATCCCCATGCGAATGGTTGTCAATATATTTGATTGGAACATTATTCACCTTATCATAGATCGCATTTCGAATAGACTCACCCGTCTTGTATGTCAAAATGTTCATATAATATTCGCCCAGCCAACTGAAGAACGACGAGAAAGCGGACAAGATTATAATCACGACTAGATATTCTATCAGCAAGTGGAAATTGACACTAGCTATCCCCACCATACAGTCAATAGCGAGTCCAGAGAAAATAGGAATTGTCATATTTAAAGCGATGGCAATTATGTCAAAAATCACGGACAAAAAGAACACCGTTTTGTGCGGTCGAACGTAAGGTAACAATTTTGACAATAATTCTTTTATCCCCTTTTTCTTCATACTCCACTACTTTGATTGAGACTCATAGATCTCTTTATATATTTCGCAATTTTTCATCAACTCATTATGTTTGCCCATGCCTACCACATCGCCATTGTCTAGCACAATAATTAGGTCAGCTGTCTTGATAGATGTCGCTCGCTGTGATATAAACACTAATGTAGTATCCAGTTTTTTCAGTGCTTTACGCAAATTATAGTCAGTCAAGAAATCCAATGCACTACTGCTGTCATCCAAAATCAACAATTCTGGCTTGTCAATTAGCGCGCGTGCGATTGTCAGCCTTTGCATCTGACCCCCGCTCACATTTTTCCCTCCTGCCATTATCTGATAATCTAGCCCATTGCTCCACTCGGACACGAACTGCCAAGCTTGACTGATTTTCAACGCTTCAATTATCTCTTCATCACTAGCATTTTCGTCCCTTAGTTTCATATTGTCCCTGAGGCTACCACTAAAAAGTGTGCTTCGCTGTTGTACAATACTGATTTCATGGCGCAACTGTTCAAGCGAAAATTCTTTGATATTCTTTCCTTTGTACAAAATCTCGCCCTTGTTGACATCATAGAACCTCGTCATGAGACTTGCCAAAGTGGTCTTTCCGCTACCTGTACCGCCTATTATACCTATGGTTTGATGTGGAAAGATTTTAAAGGACAAATCTTTTATGAAATAGATGTTGTTGTCATCCATTGTGTAGTTAAAGCTGATGTTTTTGAACTCCATCAAAGCATCGTAATTCAATTTTTTGAACCATTTTGTGTTCCCCTTATCTTGTATAGTTGGCTCAGTATTTAGCACTTCATCAATGCGGTGAATACTAGCAGTCGTCCTGACAAAAAAGGCAATGATTTGAGACAAAAGCAGCAGAGATATTGTGATGATCGCCACATAGTCAACGAGTGCGATGATGTTCGCCTGAGTCATTCCGCCAATGTTTATCTGTATTCCACCAATATACAAAAGTGCAATTGTCGCTGCGTCCACGACCAAGTAAATCAACGGGTTTAACATAGCTGTCAATTTAGATACCCTTATACTCGTCTTGGTATAATCTGCACTCGCCGCTTCAAAACGTTTCTGCTCGTCAGCCTGCTTGTTGAAAGCTCTAATAACACGTGTACCTGATAGATTTTCTTTTGTCACGCGACTGATTTTGTCCAACTTTTCACGCGTCTGTTTAAAATATGGTGTCGTCTTTTTCATATACACGACAAGGATTATGGTCATGATAGGTGTTAGAACTAAGAATATCAAGGACATCTTGCTGTTGATAATTAAACTAAGGACAAAAGCACCAATCAACAGGCATGGGACTCTCACTATTAGTCGCATAAATATGGATATGGCGTTTTCTACCTGCATGACATCGTTGGTCAATCTGTTCACCAAAGATGCGGTCCCAAATTTATCCAATTCGCTGTGTGAAAATGTGGATACTTTTTGAAACAGATTATTTCGAATATCTGTCGCTACACCCACGCTCGCTAGAGAAGCACACTTCTGACCGATAAGGCTAAACCCAAACCCCAAGACATTGAAAACTAAAATCAGTATACCAAATTTTATGATATAATTTACATCTCCGCCATCTATACCCACTTCTATAATATGCGCAACAATCAGCGGATTAAACAATTCTAGTATTGCCTCCACAAGTTTAAAGAATGGTCCAATAACCATGTACCATTTGTATTTCTTTAAAAATTTGAAAAGCATTTTCATTTAAATTAATTATAAACAATTAGATGTAATTTAACAAACAATTTTATAATATTCATTCAATTTTCATTTTTAAAAAATTAATTCACAAAAATATAAATATATATTGCATTTGCATTACAAAATTATCACGCTATTGGTAGCAATACACAATTAGCCATCGTATTGTTTGCAATCAAGAAAAAATATACTCTGCTTTTATTACATATTTTCTTACAAATGGCAATTTAAAAACAGTAAATTTTGTAGTTTGTAAGATATTTGTATTTATACATCTGCTGTTTTGTACAATATTTTAAATTAGTAGATGAAAAGTTTAATTTAATTAATATTTATTTAATTAAATAATTCAAATATTTGTTATTTATAAATTTTTTTAGTATAATAACTATGAAATTTAGGAGTATACTGATGAAAAAAAGAATTTTGCTCACATATATGGAATCTGGAATGGGACATATAACGTCCATTAAATCTATATCCGATGCTTTGATTAAATTGAATGATGGAAGTTTTGAATTGATTGATAGCTATATCATGCAAGAAGACAAAAATCCAACCTTGATTAAATTCAACAATTTCATAATTCATCAAACACAGCAGACGAACAAGATCAAAGGTTATGGTGCTTTTGTGTTCACTATACTTGAAATCCTTGGCAAGCAAAAATTCATGGTTGGCATTCATCATACATTGTTCAGAAAAGCACTCAACGAAGCATTAAAATCAATTGACAAATACAAACCTGACGTCATTGTCAGCACGCATTATTTCATGACTTTATGCGCCATTGAATACAAGAAAAGGTACAATAAAAATTGTATAGTCGTAACCTACAACCCAGATAACAACATCCATACTTGGTGGGACAATAGAGATGGACTTTTCATAGTCAACAATCCTGAAGCGTACAAAGAAGCTATCGAGCGTAGACATTTCAATCCAGATGAAGTGAAACAAGTCTACTTCACCGCCCGAGATGAAATCATCTCCGCACATCAAGATAAAAAATTATATAGACAAAAACACAATATTCCACAAGACAAGTTTTGTGTCATCATAGCAGACGGCGCATACGCCCGTGCGAAATCAAAAGATGTGTGCAATGAGTTGTTGAAAACAGATTTGCCAATCACAATCATAATGCTAGCGGGGAAAAACGAAAAGGTGTATAATTATTTCAAAGAAAAAGAACCCCACACCAGACCGAACATAACGCTCATAACATCCGGTTTTACAACCGAGGCGTACGAATTATATTGTGCCAGCGATGTGTTCATCACAAAGGCGGGCCCTAATGCGATTTTGGATAGTGTCTTTATGAACACTCCAATCATTGTAGATTACTACGCTCACCCTATTGAAAAAGCTACCACTAAATTGTTCGTAGATAAATTCAAATGCGGACTAGCTATATACAAACCTAAAAAGATTAGGAAAAAGATTGAAGAATTTATCAAAAATCCTGAATTGCTGACCCCATATATAGAAAACTGCAAAAAGATTGATAAAAATCAGAATGGTGCGGAAAATGTTGCGAAATATATTATAGAAGAAATTAGGAAATCAGATGAAAAAGGAAATTAATACTACTTATAAATATGATGCACACGCCATGGAGTTAAACCCTAATTCTGAAGAATACAAAAAAATCCTAAACGACCTCGCTTCCAAAGGCGAATTTGATGTGCATACAACTAAATTTAACACTGAAAACATGAAAAATATAGATGGGAAATACGTTTATGTGCCAAAGAATGTACTATACAAAATGACGCGCGCAGTCGTAAAGAGTATATTATATATATTCCGACCTATAGTCAATGGCATAGCGTTCCACCTAAAAGTCAAAGGCAGGAAAAATTTAAAGGGTATCAAATCAGCCATCACCATCAGCAATCATGTTCATTTTTTGGACATCCTTATGAATATGCAAGCTATTAATAAGAAAAATTTCTATGTCGTTGCAGCTAATCATAATATGAAAAAAGGTATTACTGGTTACATCTTCAAAGCGAGTGGTGTCCTCCCATTATCTTCTTCTCTGGACGCATCAAAACATCTAAACAAAACGATAAGCGAAATTTTGCAAAAAGGTGGTTTTGTCCACATGTACGCAGAGTCAGCTCTGTGGTTCAGATACGAAAAGAGCAGACCTCTAAAGATAGGTGCCTTCAAAATTGCCAGCGAAAACAACGTCCCAGTCATACCATTAGTGATATTGTTTAGACCTAAAAGCAAATTTGAATTTTACCGCAGGAAAAAAACTGTCACCATACAGATTGGCACGCCTATCTACCCTAAAGCAGACATGACGCCTAGAGAGAGTGCAGTAATTATGAAAGAAGAATGTCAAAAATATTATAACGACACCATATGTGATTTTTATGGCTACGACAAGAACACTTACAGTATATATATAAATAATAATTCATGCGAACAAACTTTTCCTTACATATAAAATTTGAAAACAAAAAAGCCGAAATATTCGGCTTTTTTACGCGCACACTTTAGGTTCTTTCCAAATAGCGATACAAATTATATCAATCAACCATAAAGCAATCCAACCTAAAATAATCCACAAAATACCCACAATTATCCTAGACATCTTTCCGTAAGCAACACCTTTTACGATACGATAGACTGCCCACACGATGTCAATTACTGGCAAAGCAAAGATCAATTTCAACCAAAAAGGACAATCATCCATCCATTTAACAAAACCTTTCATAAACCTTCTCCTTTTATAATACTGATATTATATAAAATATATTTAAAATTTGCAATAAAAATTCGAGTTTTTTCAAATTAACAATATTTTGATTTCGATCCGATAAAGCAAAATTATGTTGACAAATCAATTTAATTTTTAGATAATAGAATAAGGAGTATTAATGAAACATGGGGATATAATCTATTATGAAGATGAACTGAATGATGAGATCATTGATTTTCATATAAAAAAGAAAAAAATTGACGACAAATATAAATTCCTACACAAAAATCTTTTTTATAGATTATGGTCCTTCATCACGTACAGATTGATCGCCACTCCTATAGTATGGCTTTATTTAAAGTTTCATCATGTAAAAGTAAAAAATAAAAAAATCCTAAAAAAATATAAAAAAACGGGATATTTTATATACGCCAACCACACAAATCAATTTATAGATGGCTTTTGTCCTACTCTTACTTGTTTCCCCAAAAAACCATACATCATAGTCAATTCTGATAACGTATCTATGCCCATTTGGGGACACTTTACTAGAATGTGGGGCGCTCTTCCACTCCCAGACACATTAGAGGCGGCAAAAAATTTCTCAAAAGCGTTGGATGAATTGATTAATAAAAATCACCCTATATTGATTTACCCAGAAGCACATCTTTGGCCATATTACACAAAGATACGTCCGTTCAGCTCTAAATCATTTAGATATCCTGTCAAATATGACAAACCCACTTTCACTTTTACGACAACATATCATAAAAGAAGATTTTCAAAAAAACCTAGAGTTGAAATATTTGTAGATGGACCATTCTACGCTGATCATTCCCTAGACAATAAAGCTAGACAAGAAAAACTAAGAAATGATGTGTATGAGAATCTAGTTGCGCATGCCAAAAATAGCAGCTATGAATACGTAAAATACATCAAAAAGGAGCAAAAATGATAAATATACTTTTCGGTGGAAATTATAAAGTGTTTGACGGGATATTACTCTGCTTGTTGTCTATGACGAAGCACACAAACGAACCACTCAATGTGTTTATCTTGACTGCTGATGTCACATCTCTCAATCTAGAATATAGACCTATCACAAAAGACATGAGTGACTATTTGGACAAAATTTTAAAATCAAAAAATCCAAAGAACAAAGTGCAACTTATACCCCTCAAACAAGAGTTTAATGATTGGATTCTACAATCACAAAACAGATTGAGCATCTATACACCATATACTTTTTTGCGTCTTTTTGCTGATAAAATAGATGAGATCCCAGATAAAATAATATACCTAGATACCGACATCATGATCAATGGCGATATAAAAGAATTGTTTGATATAGATATTGAAAACTATGAGTTGGGTGTGGTAAAAGATAGATACGGACATATATTTATCAATTATAAATATTTCAATGCGGGCATGCTGCTGCTAAACATGAAGATAATTAAGCAAACTAACCTTTTTGATAGAGTCAAAAAGATGTGTGTAAATAAAAAAATGGGGTTCCCTGATCAAACAGCTTTAAACAAATGTGCAACGAAAAAATTGTTTTTACCTAGGAAATTTAATGAACAAGGTCCTTTGCAAAAAGATACCATAGTACAGCATTTCAGCAAACGCATCAAGTGGTTACCCTTTTTCCATACACAAAATATTAAACCATGGCAAATTGATTTAGTCCACTCAGTCTACAAGTGGCATCAATATGATGATATCTACGATGAATATACCAAAATCAAGCAGGCAATGAATGAAACTTAAAAATTTGTTTTGTAAAATTACATGATTTCATAATCAATTGACAATACTTTGTCATTTTGTTATGATAAATTTATAAATTTTGGGAGACATTATGCTTAGTATAGATATTTTAAAAGAACCCGCCGACGAATATAAACAATATATGAAAATTCAAGAACAATTTGAATCTGACGGCAATTTCAACGAAGATGTGAACGAAAACTCGTATGATGGCACACTCCCTGTTGATGAGAATTTTGAGTTCATTAAAAAAGGATTTAAAAATGCGTTCAAACACGCTATCTATTCTACTGCTATGCGTTATTATACCAACAAGATAGCAAAATTCGTAAAACTGAAAGTCGTAGGAAAAGAAAATCTAAAAGGTATAAAAGAAGCTATTGTCACCTGCAACCACATCAGCAAGTTTGACTCATTTGCTGTCCGCAAAGCTATCGGCATAAATATACATTTTGTCGCTGCCGACTTCAACAATTGGGCGGGCAAAATGGGCGACCTCGCTAGATATAATGGCTATCTCCCTCTGTCGAGCAAATATAGTGTCATGAAGAAATTTAATCAAGCTATTGAATATTACTTAAACAAAGGAAAAAAGATTTTGATATATCCCGAACAAGCTATGTGGCGAGATTACAAAAAACCACGACCTATGAAAGATGGCGCATTCCATTATGCAGCAAAACATAGTGTGCCCATACTACCATTGTTCATAACTTTCCGTCCAAGCGGTATTATAGATGACGGCGTAGAATTTATGTACTACACCATTCATATTTTGAAACCTATATATCCGCTTGTAGACAAATCAAACAAAGACAATATAGATTATTTAAGAAAAGAAAATTACGAAGCATGGAAAGCTTGTTATGAAGACACTTACAATATGCCATTAGAATACACTACTCTTGATAAATCTAAAATTGAAATTTAGTTATTCGTAATTAATCTAACAAGAAAACAATTTTCTTACTAAAATATGTTTTGTTGTTAACACAATAAAAAGATGTAAATTTACATCTTTTTTTATTTTCTTAATGCTAATTTTTGTCTTTCGCATTGATGTCATTTAGCACTAAATTATTAAATTTATTTTATAGCCAATTAAACACAGTAATTCACAGAAAAGAAAATAATAAATATTTATTTCTTTAACTAATTTGATTGTCAATTTATATAATATATTAGGAGGTTAATATGTGTAAAGAAACCGAACTTACTGTTACTCCTACGTTACAAATTGATGTCAACGATACAGCCACTCACAGCATTTGTTTTGAACATTGTGAAAATAATAAAAATGTTGTCTTAGACTCACAAAATCTATCAAGCGTTGGTAGATTTTTGACCTTGACAACAACCGTGAAAAAAGTTTGCCCAAACAAACAAATCGCCATCGGTATCAAATTATACGAGACCACAAACGGCAGCAAAATTATCAAAGGTCACAAATCTTTTGCTGTTGCTCACAATGAATCATGTTGTGCTGATATCACTCTATCAAACATTCATTTTGTTTTACCAGAAGAGATAGCAGAGACTGAAGATAAATCAAATATTTGTAGCAGAAGAACATTCGATATAGAAACTACTTCACACTATATAGATTTGAGTAGCATTCACTAAACTTATCTAACTGTCTAATTAGACAGTTAGTACATAACCAACTATTCCTTTTCTGTATATCCGCCCTGTAACATCATTCATGAAATATAATTCATGATTTTTTTATACTATTTAATCGGCGAAAAACATTGACATAAGCAACATTTCTTGTTAAACTAAGAAAGTCAATACAAATTTAACAAAAGGGACTTTAATAAAATTTGTTCTTTTAATTTAGTACATGGACCTAGAGACAACACTAAATTTAACTATCACCAAACGATCCGTATTGGTGGCTCGCCACAAACATAACGCATAAAAATGGTGTAAAAACTAAATAAATCAATCTAAATATGCTACTGTGGCTCAGGGGTAGAGCACCACCTTGGTAAGACAAGAAAAACGCATTTTTAAGAAATCTTACAACTAAATATTTGCTCCGTTTTGGAGCTATGCTGATGTGGCACAGTCGGTAGCGCACCGCCTTGGTAAGATAAAAAATGACACTTTTCAGCACTTAAAAAACGACAAAAAATACACTCAAATTTCAATATGCTTATGTGGCGCAGCAGGTAGCGCACAGCCTTGGTAAGGCTGAGGTCATGGGTTCGAGTCCCATCATAAGCTCCAGTAAAACTTGCCTTATGGCAAGTTTTTTTGTGCTTCCGCACAAGGCAAACTCCCGTTTGCCCTGGAGCCGCTCAGCGTTCGCTCCCGCTCACTGAAAAGCTCCAGACGCATAAAACCCTTTAAAATAAAGGCATTTAGCCACTTTAAAGGGTTTTATTTTTTACTAAAATTTACTTTTATTTTATAGAGCTATTTTTATTTTTGGACTATTAACACTAGTAGGGATTTTTTTACCATTTTTTATAAAAACTGAAATGACTGATATTTTCTATCTTTTTCTGCCTATTCTCATGCAAATGGGGTCAAATAGTCCTACTAATATTAAAAAAGACACTCAATTAATATTAGGTGTCTCAATTTAAGTTCAATTCTAATCCATCATATGCTGGCATATATCCATATTGATTTAAGATTTGTTCCAACTCCTCGTGTAAAGGATTACCATCATGTGTTAAGTGTGTTGCATAAATTAAACAATTTTTATTTAACAATTTATTTTGTTTTAATTTATTTACATAATCATCAAAACTTTTGATATTGAGATGTGAAAAAGAGTAATCTCTTAACCCAAAAGACTCATCTAAAAAAATACAGTCAAATTTTTCGCCCTTCAATTCTTGCAAAGTAGTTTCAGTTATTTGTGGTGTATCCGTTGCATATAATAAAGATTTTCCGTTTTGTTTTATCAAATATAATTGTGCTCCAATATTTTCATCGTGAGAACAATAAATTGCTTTGATAGTGTAAGTGTCAAAGACTATGCTTTCTCCATGATTCAATGTTTTTGTTTTTAGATTTATTTTATTTAAATAATCATCGTTAAATAAATCCATATCATCATATTTAGATACTTTATTTTGAATATCTTTTAAACAAAGTTCAGAGCAAATCAGCCTCAAACTATCTTTCCTTTTGGTAGCATACTTAATGTCTAATGTAGTAAATTGATTTATATCAAAATGGTCTAAGTGAGTGTGTGTTTGCAAAAGAAATTTTACTTTCCCCATATCCTTTCCATACATATTCATAGAGACCTGACAATCGGGCGTTAAATCTATAATCATCTCATCATTTACAAGAAGAGAGGCTCTTTTGCGAATATTTTTTCCACCTAAAACTCTTGCTTTGCTGCAATATTCACAATCACAAAATGTTAGTGGATAGCCAAAACCACCAGAACCCAAAACTGTTATTTTCACAATTCCCTCCTTTATATCGCATAAACATATGGAGTAAGATAAAATAAGATTTATAACTTATTATAAGTATATTTGAACTACTATATTAAAGTCAAACATATCATTTAATTTACAAAGAAACAATCAGTCATTTTTAAAAAAAATAGTAAGATTTATGAAAAAAGTGCATTGTTTTGGGCGTTTAGGAGCAAATGGCCCTACCACTTAAATAAAAATAGTAGGACCAATTTAATTTTGAATATCTAAATGTCTGTGATTTTAGGCTTTTTAAAGGTAGGTGTAAAACTCTATTAAAAAAAAGAGCACAATTTTGGTAAGGCGGAGGTCACGGGTTCAAGTCCGATCATCAGCTCCAAATTTATAAAACCCTTTAAAATAAAGGCATTTAGCCACTTTAAAGGGTTTTATTTTTTACTAAAATTTACTTTTATTTTATAGAGCCATTTTTATTTTTGAACTATCGTCATTATAGAGATTTTTTAACCGTTTTTTATCAAAAGTGAAAAGACTAAAATTTACTATCTATTTCGGTCTAATTCTGTGTAATTGGGGTCAATTGGTCCTACTATGTTTTTATAAAATTTTAAGTGTTTGATAAATCAAATTTTAAATATATTTTATATATAGAATATGATAAAAATCAATATACTAGACAGTTTTGTTGTTTTTCAATTTTGATATTGCTTTTACTACCATAAAAATTCCTAATGAAATAATAGCAATACATGCTACTAATCCTAGAATTATTATGAGCGTTTGTATACTTGTGTCAAAAGTTCCAAATGTAGTTATAAGAGTATCAGCTAGCAAAACTATTGAAATTAATGCCTCTACCATATTTATATTTCTTAATGCTTGTAAAATATCATTTTTCTCTTTAATTGCTTTTTTTAGATGAATGATTGCTATCGTTACTTTGTATGTTGTGTATGCTGCTGTTGCTATTGCTAAAATATCTCCTGTTATTGAAGGCTTACCAACATTAAAAAACATCGAAATTACTACACCAAATGAGATTGTTAATGGTATAAAAATAGCACCATTGTATAAATAAATTTTTGTTTTTTCAATTTTTACTTATTTTAATCATTATATTTCCTCTTAATTATGTTTTTACATAATTATAATATCATAAATATTGTCTATTTCAACAAAAAATATTATGTTTTTACATAATTATTTATAAAAATGGTTATGTTAAACTATACCTAGTGAAAAACATAACATTGAGGTTGATTATATATGAAAGTATCACAAGCAGTAGCAACATGTATTCGTGAAATTTTAACAGAAAAACAAATGTCGCAATATAGATTGGAAATGAATTCTGGTTTAAGCAAAGGAACGTTAACTTCTTTAATGTATGCAAGATATAAAGGTGTAAATCTAACAACTTTAATTATAGTTATAAGAACACTTGGCGTATCTATTGATGAATTTTTAATAGCCCATTATTTAGCGAAGAAAGTTTAGACATTGACTAAATCAATTTTAATTATATGTTGTTTAGTAAAAAAGATATGATGATTATATAGATTAAAAACACCTACATAAAGTAAAAAAGTCAATCTATGATAGATTGACTTTTAATTTTTTA
>CALWTK010000014.1 GCA_944384465.1 uncultured Clostridia bacterium | reverse complement strand
CACTTCGTGCCCGTCTTTACCTGGCATGATGACCACAAAATCCACGCGCTCTTTGCTGTTTTTCTTGACTTGAACCTGCGCCTTGTACTGATTAGGGGCGAGCATCTGCTCTAGTAGGGTGGAGAGCATCACTTCTCCCCAGCCACCACGTACCTTTACATTTGAGAGTACTTTCTTTAAGTCGCCCACACCTGTAGCAAGGGAGCGCATTTCGCCTAGGCCTAGATTTACACTTTCCAAACTTTGCTGAATCTTGCTAAAACTTTCATTCAAGCGTTGAGAGAGCGAATTGTTTAACTTTTCATCTACGGTCTCACGCATTTTTTCGAGAGCCTTTTCATTTTCCTGACGCATGTTATGTAGAGAGAGATTGACATCAAAAGTCAACTTTTCAATGCGCTGTTCATTGCGAGTGGTGAGCTCGTCTACACGTTTGCTGATAGAGTCAAACTCCTGTTTTTGAACGACGGTCAAATTATTTATGGTGTTTTGCGTCGCAACTTCACTGTTCTTTAGTGCCTGCATCAGCATGTTGTTGAGCAAAATGTTCTGTTCTTTTTGATTGTCTACCACAGTTTTGATTGATTTATCATCGTTTAATGTGGGCTGTTTTTTCTTATATAGAACAACAAACACAATAGTGGTTATCAGCCATACACCACCAAAAATTGAACCTAAAATTATATATTCCATAATTTATCCTTAATTATATGTTAATTCTTATTTGAAACATTTGTATATTTGTAAAATTTATATGCTATTTTAAAATTATGTATTTACATTTAATATATCTACTAAAATATGTATGTAAAATATCTATGCTTGTGCCAAATCCATCAACAGTCCGGTAGCAGTTTGCGCATCTTGAATATTTTGAACCTGAATGGCGTACGCTGTGACGGTCACGCTGACATTGCGACCTTGGTAGTCGTCACCAAAACTGAAATCAAATGAATATGACAATTCGAAATCAGAATTTCCAGACACATCTATCAATGTGGCGGTGTTTGAGTATGTATTACCATTTTCTGTGATGGTTGTACCATCTGCTGTGTAATATGCTTCAACTAGGGCGGATGAACTTCCAGCGACACTGACATTTAGATACAAGATAGCATAGAGTGAAATCGTCCCAGTGTTTATCACACTACCATCTATCGTGATAGTGTTCCCTGGCAAAATGTTATTCAGCACTTGAGACGTTGAGTCGGTGGATATACTCATATTGGTATCATCACTGAACCCAACTCGAACTATGGCAGTCGTCATGCTAGCTTGTCTTTCTTGCGCTGTGGCGGTGAAATAAGCATACACTCCACCCATCGCCAGCAAAAAAGCCAGGATAGGACAACATATCCAAATCAAAATACCTTTTAAATTTAAACTATTATATTTTTTCAAACTGCCACCTAATATAATAATAATTATAAATTCAAATGATGTCAAATAATTTATTAATTTTTAATATATTTACATTTATAAAATAAATATAAAAATAAAAATGAAAATATAATTGCTATTTTTTGTAATTTGGTTATAATAATAGTATGTTGAACTTGATGGTCTCTCCGCTAGAATATAATGAGAATGGGGAAAAGATTGCGAAAAAAGTGGTCCACTATTTGAAAGGCGAAAAGGTTGAATACGCCGTCTATTTTTCTCCGACCATTCAGGATTTAGAAAAAAATACACTTGACCTTACGACGCAGGGAGAGACAGAATTTGTGGTCATTGGAAATGATTTGGTTCTCAATTCTTTCATAAATTCAGTACAAGATTTGTCAAAAATTCATCTTGGGATAATACCCACATCAAAGCGTGATGATTTTGCTTCATATTTAGAACTCAACAGCAATCCAATTCAGGCGATAAAGGATATTTTGGAGAACAACATAGAAGAGATTGACTATTTAACGTTGAACGACATGAAGGTCATCAACAATATTTTAGTCGGTGCCAGTACAGAGATATTCGAAGTATACAATCAGTACAAGATGAAAAATGTCATCACAAAGCAACTTGCTATGATGAGATACGGCAACGCCTTTGAAGGAATAGAATTGAATATTGAAATGAAAGCAGGCAAGGCAAAGACAGAAAACATCTTCGAACTCAGCATTGCCAATGGCGGTATCAGTAAAGGTAAACCAGTTAGCCCCCTAAGCAATGTAAGGGACGGACTATTCAATTTTAATTACGCACTGGTTATGGAGAAAAATGAGAGAAAAAAATACTTAAATTTGTTTAGAAAGGGAAATCAAATATATAATGAAGCGACTCAACAATTTTGGATAAATTCTTTGAAACTTACCAACCCAGACAACAAGATAAAGGCTTTGGTTGACGGCAAGATTATGCGACTAGAAGAGCTGGAAATAGGAATAGTCGAAAATGGCCTAAAGCTATTGAAGAAAAAGGGCTAACAAAATTTAATTGCCTTACGAAATATTGAGTTTAAGGAAAATATTTTCAAGGCTTTAAAACAGGACTTTTAATAGATATAGATTCAACAAATGTTAAATTATAAAAATAAGCCGGGAGTAAAAACTCTCGGCTTATTCTATGCATTAATTTTTGATATTTTTAGCATTTTTTGGATACGCATACCAATCTTCCATTATTTTTTCTACACTTAATTGTGTTTCAGGATTAACGGATTTTATCCTGTCAATTAAAGTTTTCAATAGTCTTTCCATCTGTTTTTTTGTAAAAAAGTTTATCCAAATTCTTTTTAATTTTCCACTTTTTGTTTTGAATTCTAAAAATTTGCTTATAGGACTAGCAATTAAATTTATATGTAAAACTTGATTCCTTGAATCATGATTGCTAGATATTATTTTTATATCTTCAATGTCAGCATAATTTATTAGTGTTTTGTATTGAATTCGCTCGCTTTTGAATAGTCTAAATTCTCCTTTAGTATATATTTCATTATCTAATATTTTTATATTATAGGAAAAATATACAATAGTTTCACAAATAAAAATTACTGATCCAACTAAAAATACAATTAATAATAAAGACAATAACTTATCAACATATCCAACAATACCAAATATTAAACATAAAGAAGCAAAACTAAAATACATAATTCTCATAAACCAAATAGAAATTGAATTTGGGATAAACTTTTTCATACATCTCCTTTTAGAAAGAATGTGCCAAACTTGAAGGCAACCATGTAATCTATTCTAATTTAATAATTTCAAAATCATTTATTATTCATCTCTATTCTTTTATAAATTATAAATGAAATAACAGATATGAATAATGATATACAACATATTATTGAACTTACATTGCTTAGTCTGTTCATAGATTTCAACTGGGACAATTCATAACTATCAAAAGAAATTATTATATCATTGTTGATTTTTAAAGATATGATTTCTATTATTGTATCAGTGTTTAAATCATCTTTTGAGTCGTCTTGCAATGAAAATTCAATTTCGACATTATCAAAATTATTTTCTAATAAATAAACTTCAAATTTAGTAAAATCTAAGATCATATTTTTATTACCTATCAGTAATTTACTCTCATATTCGTTTGTGTATATAAGATATGAATCATTAGAATCGTTATGTAAAGCACTAATATGATTCAATGTCGCTTTATAACTTGTTATATTGTCATCGTAAGAGAAATTCAGTGATGTAGTAAATATTGTTATAATTGAACAAGCAATTGCGACTATGCAGGTGATAATACTTAATATTTTTAGTCCTTTTTTCATACATCTCCTTTTATTAAAAAAATTGAGATTATTAAAATAATTATAGTCAAAATCTATGAGAGTGTCAATGTATTCAGTTTTATTCAAGTAGGCTTGATAAAATATTTCATTTTTGACTTCCCCACATGTATATTATTTTACATTTTCGTTCAAGGAAATATGTTGAATTATTGCCTGTCGTTAAAATGTAATAAAATGCGGACAAAGTTTATCCGCATTTTTTGATTTTTAAAAATATTTTTCAATTTGTGTTGACAGCATTGTTTGTTTGTGCTAATATATAGTAGCACCAGTTAGGTGTTTTTTTAAAATTGTTTATAAATTTAAGGAGAAAGTATGGCAAAGAAAGCAAAAACCAAAAGAGAAAAAATCATTCTAGAATGTACAGAATGTAAAAACAGAAATTATAACACAACAAAGAATAAAGCCAATGACCCTGATAGACTTGAGCTTAAGAAATATTGTCCTACTTGCAGAAAAGAAACTACACATAAAGAAACTAAATAATAGGGGTGCTTATGTCTAAAAAGAAAAAGACTTCAAACAAGGTTACAAATGAAGTTGTAGAAGAGAGTTTTGTGGCGGAGAATGTAGCAGCTGTAGATACAGATGCTAATATTTCAAGCGTAGACGAGCAAAAAGAGACGAAAGAAAAACAGGGGAAAAACAAGGTCGTTGAAGTAAAGGCAAAAGATGTCGCTAAAGGCGGGGACAAAAAGAAAAAGGATAAAACAAAGAAACCGAACAAGGTAGCAAAAGCGCTCAAAGATACAGGCAACGAATTGAAGAAAGTCTCTTGGCCAAAATTTAGTCAGGTAGTGAAACAGACAGGTGTCGTTTTGGTAGTTGTTATAGTTTTCACATTAGTTTTGTTTGGATTTGATAGACTTTGCGCTTGGCTTACGACTTTTTTGTATTAATATAGGTTTAAGGAGAAAACATGGCTATTATTGATAATAACAAAGATAAAGAACCAAAATGGTATGCGTTGACAGTGTTTTCAGGCTACGAAAACATAGCGAAGCAAAATCTTGAGAACACCATAGAGAAATATGGCTTGCAAGACAGAATTTTCCAAATAGTTATCCCTATGGAAGATGTTTTGGAAGAAAAACGTGGCAAAAAAGTGCTTGTACCGAAAAAGACTATGCCAGGTTACATTATGGTCAAGATGATATATGGCGATGACATTTGGCACGCTGTGATACGTACTGAGTATATCCATAGCTTCGTAGGACCAAAGGGTAGACCAGTCAGCATAACAGATGAAGAAGCTAGAAGATTAGGACTTGATGGTGCGGGTGTTTCGGATGCCAAAATCGAGCTTGATGTAAAAGTTGGCGACACTGTAGAGATTATCGAAGGCTCACTGTCCAGCTTCGTAGGTGTAGTTAAAGCCGTTGATGAGAAAAATCAAAAGGTTACAGTTACTGTAGAGATGTTTGGTAGAGAGAGCGAAGTAGAATTGGGCTTCAACCAAATCAGAGTGAAACAATAGTTTTAATTCGTTTGATAGATGTTTATTTGGACTTGACTTTAACTCATATATTGATATACTATACAAGTGGAAACTCATCAGCCGAAAAGAGAGAGAACTTCGTGGGAGAGCAAAATTCAAGATTGCTCATTTAACCACGCCATAGAATAGGAGGAGAATTATGGCAAAGAAAGTTAAATCTGTTGTTAAAATTCAACTTCCTGCAGGCAAAGCGACTCCAGGACCACCAGTAGGTTCATCTCTTGGTCCACACGGAATCAACATTGCAGGATTTGTGAAAGAATTCAACGACAGGACAGCTAACCAAGTTGGATATACTATCCCTTGCGTTATCACAATTTTTGAAGATAGAAGTTTCACTTTTGTCTTGAAGGCACCACCTGCCGCCGACTTGATCAAGAAAGAAGCAGGTATTGAAAAGGGGACTGACAAGTCTCGTAACAAAGTTGGAAAAATTACAGTCGAACAACTTAAGAAAATCGCTGAATTGAAGATGGCAGACCTTAATGCTGGCTCTTTGGAAGCTGCAATGAGCATGATCGCTGGTTCTTGTCGTAGCATGGGCGTAACAGTGGAGGGCTACAATGAAAAGAAGTAAGAATTATATGGACGCTTTGAAACTTGTAGACAAGACTAAAGTTTACGATGCTAAAGAAGCTATGGATTTAGTTGTCAACACTAGCAAAGCAAAATTTGATGAAACTGTTGAATTGCATGTGAAACTTGGCGTTGATGGTCGTAACGCGGACCAACAAGTGCGTGGCGTAGTTGTCCTTCCTGAAGGGACAGGTAAGTCTGTACGTGTGTTAGTCATTGCCAAGGGAGACAAAGCTGAAGAAGCGAGAAAAGCAGGCGCTGACATTGTGGGCGATGATGAAATAATTGCTAAAATCATGTCTGGCAACTGGCTAGATTTTGATGTATGTATCACAACTCCTGACATGATGGGCGCATTAGGTCGTTGTGCTCGTATATTGGGACCAAAAGGTTTGATGCCAAATCCTAAGAGCGGTACTGTCACTATGGACGTGACAAAAGCTATCAATGACGTAAAAGCTGGTAAGGTAGAATATCGTCTAGACAAACAAAATATCGTTCACGTTCGTATTGGTAAAGTAAGTTTTGGTGCGGATAGATTGTACAATAACTTGTCAACAGTTATGAATGCTATCATCAAAGCAAAACCATCAGCTGCAAAAGGAACATATTTGAAATCAATTTATGTGGCTACCACAATGGGACCAAGCATCAAAATAAATTATATAGATGCAAAATAATTGTTAAAAAAGTGGCTATGCCACTTTTTTTTCTTTTTAGTCTTGATTTTTTAATTATATGTGATATACTATGTCTTGTCGCGTTTAAAGGTTATTGTTTTTTTAAACAAAAATAGTATTTATTTTCGACAAATTAAAACAAAATTAATATTTTTTCATGGGATTTTGTCAATTTTTAAATTTTTTTTGTTTTAATAATTGTGGTATATAAATATAATTAAAAAGGAGATGAATTATGACATTTAATGAATTAAATTTAGACGAGAAAAAAAGAGTGGTCTTGGCACTATTAAAGGATCTACATAAGGTGAACGAAAGGGCTGAAGATTATACACAACACAACTATAAAAAATCTTGGAAAATCAAAAAGAGCTACACTTATGAGTATGGTAGCGACTATTATGTTGAGTTTGATAATTATGACAGTCCAAAATTGCCAGTATTGCGTGAGAGATACTATTTGGCGGACGCAATGTGCCTAAAATATATCCCTTCACAAGATGAGAAGGAAATAAAATTGATAGATATGTCATCAGTATGGAGACATGTGTTGCAAGATTGTGGAGTTGAAGTCTATAAGCTCAGTGCCACCACAACTCTATAAAAATGTTTATTGAATCAAAAAATACGCGTTTTTCCTTAAATGGTAAAAAAGTGTATGTAGGGTAAACTTTATATATAGGAAAAACTGTATAGGGAGTTTTGTCATGAAGTTAAACAAAGTATTTGCATTGAGAGTTAGAGAAATTTTAAAAGAGAAGAAAATGACACAATACAAACTCGCGCAAGAAACAGGTTTATATCATAGCACGTTGACGGATATTCTCAATTGTAAGTACAATACTCCAACCTTCAAGAACATAGATCTAATAATGAGAGCGTTGGGTATGTCAATGGCAGAATTTTTTGATAGTGAGTTGTTTGATTTTGAAAAACTAGAGATAGAAGAAAAATAGTGAAAACAAAAAAGACCTTATCTTCATTGATAAAGTCTTTTTTATATGAATTGATGATTTAAAGATGTTTAAGCTTTGCCGGTGGAGCCTATTCCGCCACGATCTTTGTTGTCTAGGTGAGTGACAGTTGAGATGGTATGACTTGGTTGATGCGCGAGTATTCTAAATTGACACACTCTGTCGTTTTTGTGAATGATTGTATCTCTCAAAGCTATTGCGGGCATGAACCATTGGTCGTTGTCTCCGCAGTAAGTCTCGTCAATAACTCCAATGCTGTTCGTTTGAATTATTCCGTAATTTTTGTACGTGCTGCTTCTAGGGGCGACTATTGCTTCATAGCCTTTGGGCAGTTCAATGGCGACACCTAAAGGAATCAATCTGAATTCGCCCTTTTTGATCTCTATGTCTTCCGCGCATCGAAGGTCGTACCAGTCACTCTTGTTTTCTATGAATTTTAACGGTTCAATATCTGTAAAATATTTCACTTTGATTTCTAACATATCTTCTCCTTAATTTAATTTTTTTGTTATAAAGCAGTACCATTTTGTGTTTTTATAAAAGGCGCTTATCTTTTGAGTCCAACTTGATGTTGATCGATAAATTTTTGTTCCCCAGTCTACTAAAAATACGCTCATCATATCTTGACAAAATGTTTTCAAGGGACAAATTGGTTGAGATGAAGGTAGGGCGAAAATTGACTTGTCTTGTGTTGATGAGATTGTACAAATATTCTTTTGTGATATTTTTCAGTACAGGTTCAGTACCCAGGTCGTCGATCAGCAAGATGTCTGCGTCAAGGCAGTCAGCGAAGTCATAACTCTTTCCAAAATGGTATTGTCTAGCTAGTTCGTTCAACTCGAACGCTGTTTTGTAACATACGCTGAAATTTCTATTGATCATTTCATTTGCCACGCATTCTAGCAAAAATGTTTTCCCTGACCCTGATCCACCAATAATATTGATGTTGATTTTGGTCGTGTTGGGGTACTTTTCGCACCAAGTTTTGAGAAGATCAAGAGTCTTTTTGTCGTTTTCGTTCATGATTTTTGGATTGCAATTGCTGAAACTGTTGAAAGTTGCGGAATTGTTGTAATCTTTAGTCAAAGCAGTATTTAATTCTTTCAAAAAGCATTTACATATTTTCCCACCTACGACACCAGTGTCATTGCAGATAGGGCACTCATAATGTGGATATAGTCTCGACTTATCTACATTGATTGTGGATAAATATTTTTCAATTTGATTTTTCAAATCTTCTGCTTCGTATTTTAATGCAATGTTTTCATCTTCATATTTTGTCTTCAAATATTCCAATTCTTTTTTTGTATATTCGGTATAAATTTTGTTGAATTGTGGATTTTGGCGCAAATTTTCTATAAAATTTTCACATTCTTCCTGTGCGCGCACTCGTTTCAGCATAAAATCTTGTTTTACTTTGTTGTAGATTTTGTATTTGTTCATTTTACACCTCCACTTCATCAAGGTTAGTGATTAGACTTGCTATCTGTTCTTTTGTGTAATTGTTGTGGATGAATTCATTTTGTGTCTCAGGTTCTAATTTAGAATTTTTGGCTTGTTCTAACGTCTTTGCGCCGCTTGTATTCCAGTTGGATAGGATTTTATTTAGGTATTGAATGGCGTTGTTTTTACCATTGCTTAAGCTTGCTCCGTACAAAATGACCTCATGTGGAAATCCCCAATCGATGGTCCATGTGCGGTAAAAATTCCTGTCCATGTTGTTGACGTTTCTAGTCAAATTCATCATCTCAAGGATCTCTTTGATTTTCTTGTCAATTGCTAGGTTGTCATTCAAATATTGTTGATATGCTGATAAATTGACTATTCCCAGTTTGTATAGTTTATTTATTATATTGTTGAGACCCTCCAGCGTCTTAATGGAGGATAAAAAGCAGTTGTTGGCAATAGTCTTTAAGGTGTCCACATCGTATCCCATGTTTAGCCAACTCACAATATATGTATCAATCTCTTTGGTCAAATCTTCATAGAAAATACCCAACTCTTTGTTGATTGTAATAGCAATAAAATATAGATTTTCTTTTTCTCTTTCGTAGTTTTCTATCTCAGGGATGGACATTATGTGCATCTCAAAATATTTAGTTAGATAGTCGTCCAGTACGTTGACATCGAGTCTACGTTTTTTAGCCTTCAAATTTTTGATGACAAATATGATGACGTTCAGTTCAAAACCGTATGATGATAGCCATTTAGTGAGCAGTTCTTTGTCTTCCAATTGGACTTTTCGCTTGCTGCCCATGGCGGACAGGATCAGACTCATCTTGTCATCCACGATGCCCAGTTCTTCAATTTTATTTTTTACTGCCTCTAAGGTCAAGACTCCTTCGCGTATCCAGTCTTTTGCTACCGTTATCACATAGTTTGGACTAAGGTTGAACCCTTTGTAATTGACGCAATATTTTATGAGCTCCAAAAGGGCATCTTGTCCCATATGTTTGCGTTCCATCAGGTCGTAAAACTCGGTAAATTCGTTTGGCATGACCATGCGCTTGTCGAACAGTTCTTGAACCTGAATATTGAAATCAGTGTATTTATTCACTTTGTACTTTTTGATGCTTGCTGTGTTCGAATTGATAGGCAAATAGCGAATTTCTACAGGGTTGGTGGATAGGACTTGAACAAGACCCAAATCTTCCCAATATTTGAATAGTGAGATGACATCATCTTCACAAATCTTGAGTGTCTCAGCAAAATAAGACAAACTATTTTCGCTGTCATCAGGGGATGAGCATTTGCTGAGTCCTAACAAATAAATCTTAACACACATATCAGGAGCTTTCGGCAAAAACTCATTGATAAAGGTGTTATCTACAATCGTTTTATTGCTAGTTTGATAACTAGGACTAAATTTACAGAATGACATATGCTATATATTAGCACAAAATTTTTTATTTGTCTATTGTTGAAAAAGGTTACGTGTTACCAAAATTATACTTTTTTAAGCAAGTTCTATATTGATTTTTACACACATAAAATGAAATATGAAGAAATTTTGTGTCAGTTTATTTGCTATTTTAATGGTATTTTGTTGCTGCGCATGTGGCAAAAAGGATAATTTAGATGAAATCGGACAGAATTTATCTTTATATAACATATCTGTTGACGTGGATGTGGAGACGAAATCGGTCATGGGGAATCTAAATCTTAACTATGTCAACAACAGTGATGACGTCTTGAAAAACATCAAATTTCATCTATATCCGCAGTTTTTTGAGGAAGGCAATACGGACAAAGTCGTAGCAAGCACAATTCTAAATGATGCATATCCTAACGGGATGAGCTATGCAAAGTTTGATGTGGATGGAGTGCAGGTATCGGGTCAGGATGTCTCGGTAATTTATAGTGGGGATTGTGATGGGATATTGGATGTGTCGCTTCCGGCAAGTATTTTACCTTCAGACAGTGTCGACATATCTATAGATTTTAGTTTTATTCTGCCCAATTGTGAACACAGATTTGGGTACGGGGATAATACCATAAATTTAGCCAATTTTTACCCGATAATATGTGTGTATGAAAATGGTGAATTTGACACATCTGGCTACAATTCAAACGGCGACCCTTTCTATAGTGATATGGCGAATTATGTGGTAAATGTGGGAGTAAATAGAGATTATGTGGTGGCGGGGAGCGGAGTGAGAGCGAACGAAAGCATAGTGGATGACCGAAAACAGGTTACGTTCAATGCTAACGTGGTTAGAGATTTTGCGTTGGTGATAAGCAACAAATTTGAGATAAAGTCAACTAAAGCTGATGATGTGACGATAGAATACTATTATTTTGATGACGCGAACGCTGATCAGTCTTTGAGAGCGGGCGCGGACGCTATAAAAACATTTTCAAACTTATTCGGAGACTATCCATATTCAACTTTCAGCATTGTGAAGACAGATTTTATTTATGGTGGTATGGAATACCCCAATTTAGTCATGATCAGTGCAGACATTGAAAATCAAGACGACTATATGAATGTAATCATTCATGAGACTGCACATCAATGGTGGTATGGACTTGTCGGTAATGATGAATACCGTTATCCGTGGCTAGATGAAGCGCTGACTGAATATTCGACTCTGCTATTTTATGACAACAACGAAGGATATAATTTGTCTCATTCTGAAATGCTAAACGCTTATAAGTCAAACTATACATTATTTATCACGGTCTATCAAGATGTGTTGGGTGACATCGATACAAGCATGCGGGCGATTGACGAATATGACACCGAACCGGAATATACATACTGCACTTATGTGAAAGGAGTTTTGATGTATGAAAGTCTTTATCAATTGATTGGAAAGGATAAATTTGTAGATGGACTGAAAGAGTATTTTAATTTAAACAAATACTCCAACGCCACACCAGACGCTTTGATTTCGGCGTTTGAGTCGGCATCAAAAACTGAACTAGATAGTTTTTTTGATAGTTGGATATCGGGCAAAGTGGTAATAAGATAAAATCAAGAATTTTTCTTGATTTTTATTTTTTTGCTAATTTTATAATATTTTATTGTATTTTTTATGTAATTTTTTTATTTTTTTAAAATTTTTTATTAAATTTATTTTTAATTTTCCAAAAAAATTGTTTTTAGAAATTTTAATATTCCTTTTTATTGACTTGTAAAATTCCCTAATATTTGATAAAATATTTGTAAGGAATAAATTATGAGATCAATATATAAATATTACAAGGAAAGACTTATTGAGATCAGCGGAAAAAACAGAAGTCTTTATTCAAGGAATATCAACAAAAAATATTCGTTCGATATAGGCGCGGTAATAGGTGGGGACAAGGAAGAGTTCGAAGAATTCTATAATTTTTTATGGAAAGGGAAGAGGACTAGTTATGCCCTGATCAGAAAGGATATAAAGGATAGATTGTATAAGAATTTTAACATTGAACAGAAATTGAAACCATATTATAAAAACATGAATTCAATGTCAGCTGAAGAAAAACGAGATGAAAACTTGAGGCGTGAAAAAATGAAGCGTGAAGAGAACAAAAAACTCATGTCGTCTCAAGTGAATTCGTTAAAGACCTTGAAAAGAGAGATAGAAGAATTTTCAAAAGAGACTGGTCGATATGAGTTGTTCGTGGGATACCCCTTCGTCACAGGCAGATTGAATAAAGATATGACCATCAAAGCTCCGCTAATTTTGTTCCCAGTTGTGATAAATGTTGAAAATGACACAACTGTTTCCATTGAAGCAAAGCATGATGAATTGATCCAATTCAACAAAGTATTGTTGCTCGCATATGCCAAAGAGCATAGAATCAATTATGATGGTATGATGATGGAGTTCGACAATCTAATTGATTATAAACTGAAAAACGTAGACGATGTGTTGGAATATCTCGCTTCATTTGGCTTCAAATTTGATGTGGATAAAAAATTTGGTAATACTCTAATCAAGTTTGAAAAACTTGAAGAAGATTGGTTCGGCGATTATTTAAAAATTGAAAATGCGTGCGTGATTGGAAGATTTCCACTCGCGAATTCAATATACAATGATTATTCCCTGCTAGAGAAAAAGCATTTAACCTCGCTTGCGATTGACCAATTGATTCAGGGCAAGACACGAAAGAAGAACAAAAAGTTCGACATGCGTACATATACAATAAACGACCTAGATTACGCTCAAGAAAGTGCGATCAACAAGTTGAATGAATACGGGAATATGGTCATATATGGTCCGCCTGGGACAGGTAAATCACAGACTATAGTTAACATAATTTCGGACGCGCTATGTAAAGACAAAAGAGTGCTGGTCGTATCCCAAAAGAAGGCGGCGCTAGATGTGGTATTTAATAGGCTGAAAAATTTGAATTCAAAATGTATGTTCATCACGGACGCCGAGAAAAACAAAGTGGAATTTTATGAAAGGTGCAATCAGATGCATCAGGCTATTATGTCTGCGGGCAGGACGAGTGAGGACAATGATGATTTTGATACAGTTGAGCAAAACATTCAAAATGAAGTAAATGAATTGAAAATCATTTCGGACACGTTGTTTACAAAGACACCTTTTGGCTTGTCACTTCAAGAGATGTATACAAATTCTGCAAAGATTGGGAAGAATAGTTTTGACTATGTTCTATACAAATTGATGATAAAGAACAAAGATCTGATGAATATGGACTACAAACAAATTTCTTCCACAATTAGAATCATCAAAGAAAAGAAAAAGGCGGATTTATATTATAGATACATACTTTTGAAGAAAAACAATCCACTGATTGATCATATAAAATCGCAAGTAGATATTCATGTGATCAACCAGATGAAAACCTACTTAAAAGAAATTACGCAAAAGAACATTGTCCCATTCGATACAGCAAGACATCCACATGCGCGACAACTTTTGATATACATGCTAGAAAATGGAGTGGAAAATATTGAAGATATGCGTCCATTGGTCAAGATGATCGCCCAGGTTGAGAACAAGAATCTGCAGTCTGCATTAAAATGGTCGAAGATTCTTTTCCCTGTCTACCCATATTTTAAGCATAAGATGAACAAGCGTGAGCAAGAGATAACATCGAATTTTGAGTCAACTCTAGAAGAGATACAGCAATACATCAGTCAGTATTCATTGCTCAACAAGGTGTTGGATCAAAAGGGTTATTTGATGACGATAGACAATATCATCAATGGTAATTCGATATTTTTGAAATTGCTATTAACTGCGCTCGATGATTATCTTGAGATAAGGGACGTAAACGTGTCATTGCAGGGCTTGACTGATGAAGAGCGAATAATTTTGAATTTTTCATATGAAAATGCCAAAAATTTCAAACAATACAAAGAAATTATTGACAAAATTTTAGAGATACGTATCTATCATGAGACGATCAAGTATGAAGAGTCGAACAAAGACAAACTGTCAAAAATCATAGATTTTGAAAATATCAGGAATAGGATACTCTCACTGCAAAAGGACAAAAAGCAGATATCTGCCAATATATGTCTAAACAAATTTAAAAACGAATATATTGACTTTTATGAAAACAACATAGAAAACAAAAATTATCTGTTCCAAATCACCAAGCAACAAAATCTGTTGCCAATTAGGCGTATGATGGAACTTTATGGCGCCTTTTTGTTAAAATTGTTTCCTTGTTGGCTACTGTCACCCGAGAGTGTGTCGACTATATTCCCGCTAAAGAAGGAAATGTTTGACATCATCTTGTTTGATGAAGCGAGCCAAGTGTTCATAGAAAATACTTTGCCTACAATCTATAGGGGTAAGTATATAGTTGTAGCGGGAGACTCAAAGCAGCTACGTCCTACGGCGGGATTTGTGAAGCGCTATATGGGGAATGATAGCGATGACGAGCTAGATTTGGCGACTCAGGCAGCGTTGGAAGTTGAGAGTTTGTTGGATTTGGCGACATCGAGATTTCACAGTACCAACCTCACATATCATTATAGAAGTAAGAATGAAGAACTCATCAACTTTTCTAACTATGCTTTCTATGACGGGAAATTGCAGATTGCACCTAATGTGACGAAAAATGTTGGCAACAAGCCGATTGAGCGCATCAAAGTCAATGGTAGTTGGCTGGGTAGAAAGAATCAAGAAGAAGCAAATGCGGTTGTGACCCTTCTCAAAAAGCTGATCAAAAACAAGCGAAACAAATCTTCAATCGGAATCATAACCTTTAACACCGAGCAAGAGAACGCGATAGAAGATGCGATAGACAATGAATGTCAAAAGGATGCTGCATTTAGAGACGCCTACATCAGAGAACAAAATAGGAAAGAAAACAATGAAGATACATCCATATTCATAAAAAATCTAGAGAATGTACAGGGGGATGAACGTGATATTATCATATTCAGTATAGGCTACGCTAGAAATGAATATGGTAAGGTAGTGGCGCATTTTGGGTCGCTCTCTGTAGAAGGTGGAGAGAATAGACTCAACGTCGCCATCACTCGTGCGAAAGAGAAGATATATGTCATAACTAGTATAGAGCCAGAAGAGTTGATTGTGGAAGGTAGCAAAAATGCTGGGCCGAAAATCTTTAAGAGCTATTTAAAATATGTCCGCGCAGTATCCAACAAAAAGAACAAAGAGGCAGAATTTGTCTTAGATAGTTTCAAGCCGAATCTACCTACAAATGATGAGGTGCTGGTGGTCAATCAGTTTGAAAATGAGATAAAAGACGAACTCACAAAACTTGGCTACACAGTCGAGACAAATTTGGGTAATACAGATTATAAATTGTCGCTAGCAGTGTATGACAAGTCCATAGATAGGTATCTGTTGGGGATAGAGTGTGATTATGCGGCGTACAAGAGCAGCGACTCTATTCTGGAAAGGGATGTATATAGAAACAAATTTTTGCAGTCCCGCGGTTGGAATATAATGCGAGTATGGAGTAGGGATTGGTGGCTGAATAAAAATAAGGTTGTGAGCAACATCTTGAAAGCTATCAATGAGGTCAAGAAAAAATATTCAGCTCAATAAATTGAAAAACTCATCTAAAATATTGAAAAGATGAGTTTTTTTCTATATTATTAATTGTTTTTTTAATTTTTTTATTGTTTTTTGCTTTTATTTTGAAATTATCTTTATTTTTAAAAACGAGTGCACGGGCAGAGAATAACCCAGCGGGTCCCGCTCCTATAATAGTGACATCATAATCACTGCGCTCTCCTTTGTTGTTATTCCACAAAAGGTCGTTGTCTGAAATCATTTCACCGATCTTTTTTTACCAAAATAATTTTAAATTCCAGGGTTTTGTCATAGTCGAGATAAGTTCGAAAATTTATTGATTAAAATATGGATTGGAGAGGTAAAAACTATTGATAAATTATGGAAAATGAAATTTTATTTAATTTACAAAATATAACGCTCGAGATTGCTGTAATGTCTTTTGTTGTTTTCGCTTTGACAATGGTGATCAAGATTCCTATAAAAAGAGCCACATCAAAGTTGGAAGAGGCGAAGAGGAAATCATACAACACTTTGATAATCTTGATCCCGCTTCTGCTAGCTTTGCTGGCGTGCTTTGTCTATTATGGACTTGTGTTTGGAGGCAATTGTTTTGAATATGTGTTGAAAAATTTTATCACCGTTTACATTCTTGCAACATTTATATATGCTGTGTACCAGCGCATGGTGATTGTGATCAAGGGTATGAAAACGAGTCTAAAGATAGATCCCGCTCTCGCAAAAGACGTCGTGAAATATCTGAAAAGTAGCATCAGGGAAATAAATCATACGCTCAAAGACGAGAAAAAAGGTCTATCAAAAATTTCAAAGCGCTTGAATGAACTATATAAAATCCGAGCCACAGTGGAAATGAATGTCGCGCTTCAAGAGGTCACGCCCCTTGGCGAACTGGACACAAAAATTGCAGTTTTGAAAGCTCAACAGACTGCCAAACATGAAGCGCTATCGCGCGCAGAAATTAATCTGAAAAAGTACAAAGAAAAATTATTTTCGAAAAAATCCACAAAAAACAAATAAAAAATCAAAAAAATCCGCGTGTTTTCATAAAAAATTTAATTTTTTTAACAATTTTTTATTTGTTATAAATTTTTTGCACTTCTGAATTTTGATAACCTTTTGTGAAAATAAAGGATATTATATTATTAAATGGCAAAATAATTTTAAAAAACAATTTTTATTTTGGAATAAAATAAAAATAAAATTGTTAAAAATTTTAAATAGACAAATATTATTTTCAACAATTGCGAATAATAATTTTGTAAATTACAAATTTATTACAGATTTATTATACGATTTATTATATATTATTTTCATTAATATTTGTATTTTAAATAACTACCCCGTAAACACCAATTTACTGATAAATTTGATTTGAAAATTATTGCGCTTTTTACGACATTCTGACATAAAATGTCTAGAATTTGCTTGATGTTTTTTTCGATTTTGTATATAATATTCATAATAATTCTGTTTCAAATAGATAAAATTGTGCGGGGGAGGGGCGTTATTATGAGCGTTAAGAAAGTTACTAAAAAGAGCACTAAAATTACACTTAGAGTAATAGTAGTGTTTTTTATTGTGGCGTTGGTGACATTGTCCAGTGTGGGCATCTATTTTGCAGTCAAGGATAGGAACAAGCCAACTGGCAGTGTGGGCAATCCACTAGACTGGTCAGTGGACGAATGGGACGGAGAGAGTAGCAATTCGGACAACTGGCTGGACGGTGACCAGTTTGGTAACAGGGGCGAACGAGTATATACAATAGACTCAGTCGAGTCCTTTATCTATTTCATAGACTTAGTGAATAACGAAACGGAAGCACAGAAATATGACAATTTCATGGGCTACACAGTCTACCTAAACACGAACATAGATCTGAAAGGATATACAATAGAGTCAATAGGTAAGCGAGTAGAGAGAACAAACGGTACAGTATATTCTACCTTCCAAGGCACATTTGATGGTTCATACTATACGATATACAATGGGAATATAGCAGGCAATGGCTTGTTTGGCTATGTAGATAATGCGACTATCAAGAACATAGGCTTATACAACTGTACAATCACAGGCGAAGGCTCATATGTAGGCGGAATTGTGGGCGAAGCGATCAATACAGATATAGAGAATACATATGTGCGCCTTGGCTCAATCAACGGAAATAGTGTAGTGGCTGGTATAGCAGGTAGCTTCACTGCCAACGAAGAGCACTATATTACAAATTCCTTTACAGATACTACGATCAACGGAGTGAGTGTAGCAGGCATAATAGGAAACATATCTGCAAGTGCAATGGTAACGATCAGCAATTCATACTACACGAATCAAGATAGATATAATGTGACAGTTGACAATCAAGACAATGTAGTCACAACGAATGTAATCAAAGCAAATAGCGTATCTCAATTCTACAGCTGGGACTATGCAGCGGAATACAATTTAGAGAAGACATGGTGTAATTATTCATACAAAGAAGGGAGTACTGAACTGAGTTTCAACTACCCAATACTCACCAGGTTCAACAAAGTATTCATGACAGGTTCATGCTATGAGAACACGGTTAAGAATGAGACTACAGGAGAGATCATCAACGCGGATACAATCTCTGACGCATTTGCGAGTGTCAGTGATGAAGAAGAAGCGGAAGTGAACATCATAGTAGAGCAAGTGTATATGGAAGACGCAGCGGTAGCAAGCGGGACAAGCACAGTGACCCTCAACACCAGTGTAGATTCTACATTGGTACGAGGGGACTCTAATCCAGAGATGTTGGTGGTAGGTGCGGACAATTCAACATTGATCCTAGGGGATGAGAGTGCGGATATAGAATTAAACGAAAATGATGAATTAGAGAGATTGGACAATCTACCAACACTCACATTGGACGGGCAGAAAGATAATGTGAAAGAGAACGGCTTAAGGTCAGGCGCGCTAGTGCTTGCGCAAGGGTATGACTTTGAGATGTACTCTAACGTAGTAGTAAAGGACAACATCAACAACACAACCGGCTACGGCGGTGGTGTGTTCATCAATTCGCTAAATGTAGGTAATAGGACGAATGGTGAAGTGGACATCACTGGCGGTGGACAAGTGATTAACTGCGAAGCGACCTACGACGGCGGTGGAGTCTGCGTGGTATGGAGTGCGGA
>CALWTK010000013.1 GCA_944384465.1 uncultured Clostridia bacterium | reverse complement strand
CTGGTGGCGGTGGGTAGAATCGAACTACCGATCTATCGGGTATGAACCGATTGCTTTAACCGCTGAGCCACACCGCCAGGTACTCATCAAGTATATATGAAAAAATTTTGATTGTCAAGATTTTTCTACATTTTTTTATAATTTGTTTATTATCTTGTTTTTTCGCTTTGAATAGTTGACTTCTCTAAATTCAAAAGGCTATCCTTCATCTCTAGTCCGCCTGCGTAGCCAACAAGTTTTTTGTTCGAGCCTAGCACTCTATGGCAAGGGACAACTATCCATAGTGGGTTGCTGTGACAAGCTGACCCTACCGCGCGGAATGCTTTCGGACTACCCACTTTGGCAGCTAATGCTTTGTAGGTAGTGGTTTCGCCATAATTGAGATGCTGTAGTGCGGTGTAGACTTTTTGCTGAAAGGTGGTGCCCTGTATCGCAATAGGCAGGTCAAAGGTCTTTCTACGACCTAAAAAATATTCTTTCAACTGAGAGAAGGCGGAGTCTGTGATTTTTGTCTGCGTATTCGAGAAGTCTATCTCATCAGTCAGTTTGATTGAAAAAATTAGGTCACTCTCATGACCTATCTTTATATAACTTGACTTATATCTATAAAAAGCATATTGCATATGGAGCGAGTGATGGGAGTCGAACCCACCTCCTAGGCTTGGGAAGCCCACGTACTACCGATGTACTACACCCGCATAGTATTATTATACCATTTAATTTTGAATTTGACAATCTAATTTTACAAAAATGTTTGACATTTCGCAATTGAAAAAAGAAGCAAAATTATGCTTCTTATCTTTTCAGTTCTTCATTGAGATTGGCATATTCTTGTGGGGTGCCAATGTCGCAAAATTTACCAGGTATTTCAAAAGTGTAGGAGGAAGAGTTCTTGATCAGATACCCCATGAAGTAGCCCATGCTGTCCCTTTTCTTCGGGTCGTGTTTGAATTTTTCCATGTATTTGTCTATCAATTTAAGGTCATGTCTATTGATTATATACATTGCGAGAGAGACAATGTTTGATTTCAAATTTTCAATCCCCGGCTTTTCGTCCAATGATATAATTCTATTTGATTTATCAACATTCAATATACCGAAGTTGTTTGCTATAAATTCTCTATCCTTATCTGGATATGTTTTGGACGCTATCATATTAATTTTTGAATTAAACATTGATAATGTAGCGTCATATTTGTCCAAAAAATCGTTTAAGTCAAATTCAAAATAGTTGTCACTGCCCATAATCAAAATATCATCAGTGTACGATGCTGGTATACGCTGATTGGCTATTTGGATGGCACGATTCGCGCCAGTGGCATTTTCTACACTGGTGGACCCATCACTACATAATGTGATAGGAGCGTATGATCGATATTCTCCACAAACTGAAGAAAATTGATCAAAATATTTGTTGTTGGTGATGATTATTATTTCATCTACACACTTCAATTCATTGATTTTGTCTAATAGGTATATTAATATAGGCATCTTTTTGCCATGCACATTGATATCTAATAAAGTTTTAGCTATCTCTCCGTTGTTTGTTATGCTATTTAATCTCTTTGCGTATCCTGCTGCTAGTATTACTGCTTTCATGTTATCTCCTAGTTGTAGTATAACATTTATTCTTTATTTTGCAACTAAATTTATAGATATTTTAATAATCTTTTTAATTAATATATCAACAAAATCACGAACGACTTCAAAATTGAGAGAATTATACAGAATGCAATGCTTACAAAAAGTAGAACTAGGCTTAGATGTATGATATCTTGACGGCGAAAACATGTGCTGAAATAATTGTGGCAATTCGAATTTTCTACACATAGGCAGATCAATAACATTAAAAGAAGGATGTTCAAAATTATATAGATCAGCAAAAGGATCAATAAAATTATTGTGTTAAAAAAGCCGTATATCAGCAGAGTGCTTGTAAATATCACCGCTTGGCTGTAAACAAAATATAAGTAAAAAATTATGCTCAGTGGTATCAGATATCTTTTACAACAACACGCCAAAATGATGACATAAAAAATAATTATGTTGATAAGCGACCCAAATATTAAGAATGCAAAACCGCAATCGTCTTTTAAAAACTTGATGAAAGTGATGTTGTCTAGGTCGATTACCAAAACTCCACCGTCAAAGTTGATTGCGCTGATTACCCCAAGAACTATCATGACTACACTTGATATTAGTAGTAGTATAAAAAATCCTTTTCTAGCCCTTATCGCGTCAAACACGGAATGAATTATATTCATAATATACTTTATGATTATTTTGTAAAATTTAGTATTAATTTGTATTATGCCTTAATGCACAATTTTCTATTTTATTCATAGTATGGAATAGGTAGATATCTACTAAAAGGAGCAGTTATGTCTTTCTTTGATTGTTCAAATAATTGTAATGGAAGGCCTTTTCCACCTTTTCGCCCACCACAGGGTGATAATAATATTAGCAGAATCATATTCACTGGGATAACTGGTCCTACTGGACCACAAGGTCCGCGTGGACTTACTGGACTCACTGGTGCGACTGGACCAACCGGTCCAATAGGAGCCTCCGGTCCTACTGGTCCAACCGGACCAACAGGAGCCACTGGTGCAACTGGGTTGACAGGCGCTACAGGTGCAACCGGTCCAACAGGTGCAACCGGAGCAACAGGTGCAATCGGCCCAACCGGTCCAACTGGAGCTGCAGGTGTTGCGGGAGCCACCGGACCAACTGGACCTACTGGACCTGCTGGCGGGCCTACCGGTCCAACAGGACCTACGGGACCAACGGGAGCAACTGGCTTAATTGGCTTAACAGGTAGCACTGGACCAACTGGACCTACCGGAGCAACTGGCGCAACAGGTCCTACCGGACCGACCGGTGCAACAGGACCTACTGGACCTGCCGGAGCCACAGGTGCCACTGGACTTACGGGAACTACGGGTGCTACTGGACCAACCGGACCAACTGGTGCGACCGGAGCAGAAGGCGCGACCGGACCTACTGGACCTACGGGTGCAACCGGACCTTCGGGGGCAGGATTGTTGGCAGCTTCATTGTTCAGTGCGCCAGCAGTCACTAATGCTCAACCTACTTTGAGTGAGACGACTAGCTATGCACCTATCACTAGGACGGTGCCTTATACACTACAAAATAATGAACTTGTTTTAAGCGAAGGGACTTATGTCATAAATTATGGTACAACAGCGACAAGTGTTGATACAACACGCCCTAGCATATCATTGAGCATAAATGGCACAGTTGATACTAGCACGACAAGAGTCGGTGCCGGAGGCACAATCAGTAATTTGACAGGAAATTATCTGATCAACGCTAGCGATGGTACAACATTAGGTCTTTCTACAAACGTAAATGCTAATTTAACTTATGCAAACAATTATTTAATCATACAGATGATTTAATGGAAAGAAGCTAGACGTGACAGTCTAGCTTTTTCATGCAATTTTATTTAATAGATGTGTCTAGTGGACTAAAATGGACTTTATAAAAATTTTAATATTATCTAAATTTGTTGTAAAAACAACATAGTGGTTAGATTTTTAATGCTATACTGCTCATATAAAAGGGGATGCGTATGGATAAAATGGATTATGCAGCATGGACCGGTTTCAAAGGGCAAGACTGGAAAGACAATATTGATGTCTCTAATTTTATTGACAACAATTATACTGAATATACTGGAGATGACAGTTTTCTTGAGTCAAAATCTGAAAGGACCAGCGAAGTTTGGTCAAGATGTGAAAAACTGCTTGCCAAAGAACGAAAAGTGGGCTTGTTAGATGTGGAGTTGAAAAGGATTTCGGGCATTAACAGTTTTAAACCTGGGTATATTGATAGAAAAAATGAAGTAATAGTGGGACTTCAAACGGACAAACCATTAAAAAGGATTGTCAATCCTTTTGGTGGCTTGAGAATGGTTCAAAATGCGTTGAAAGCTTATAACCTTAAGATGGATCCAAAACTAGAGAAAATCTTTAGTGAAGGGATTAGGAAGACTCACAACGACGGTGTCTTTGATGTCTATACACCTGACATCAGAAAGGCGAGAAGTGCAGGGCTGATCACTGGGTTGCCAGATGCGTATGGCAGGGGGAGGATAATTGGTGATTATAGGCGTGTCGCGTTATATGGCATAGACAGGTTGATTGCTGAAAAACAAAATGACCTATTGAGACCAGAACTTTTGGAAATCAATTCGGAAGAGATAATTCGCCTGCGTGAAGAGATACATGAACAAATTCGCGCTTTGGATAAAATAAAGCAGATGGCCAATAGTTATGGTTACGATATCTCTCTACCTGCCCGAGACGCGAAGGAAGCGTTTCAATGGACTTATTTTGCATATCTTGCTAGCGTCAAAGAGAACAACGGCGCAGCAATGAGTTTGGGAAGAGTCTCAACCTTTTTGGATATATATGTAGAGAGAGATATCAAAAATGGCATTTTGACAGAACATGACGCTCAAGAGTTGGTGGATCAATTCACGATTAAATTGAGATTGGTCCGTCATCTGCGTACTCCAGAATATGATGAAGTCTTCGCAGGAGATCCTACTTGGGTTACAGAAAGTATTGGCGGTATGCTGGATGAAAAGAAGAGTTTGGTCACCAAAAACTCGTTTAGATTTTTGCACTGTTTGATAAATCTTGACCCTAGCCCAGAGCCAAATTTGACAATATTGTGGTCAAACGCTCTTCCTGAAAACTTCAAAAAATATTGTGCCAAAATTTCCATTTTGACAGACAGCATACAGTACGAAAGCGATGATGCCATGCGCCCAATTTATGGTCACGATTATGCTATTGCTTGTTGCGTGTCCGCTATGAAGGTCGGAAAGCAAATGCAATTTTTTGGGGCGCGATGCAATCTAGCGAAGTCGCTATTATATTCTATCAACGGCGGGGTGGATGAGAAATCTAACAAATTAGTTGTCGACAGCATTGAGACAATCAAAGACGAAGTGCTAGATTATGAAAAGGTGAAAAAAGCTTATTTCAACACGCTAGAAAAGATTGCAAAAACTTATGTGGACGCGCTTAATATCATTCATTATATGCATGATAAATATGCTTACGAAGCGGGTCAGATGGCATTGCATGATAGTTTTGTAGAACGTCTGATGGCGTTTGGTGTGGCGGGCTTGAGCGTGGCGACAGATTCGCTCTCTGCCATAAAATACGCTAAAGTATATCCTATTAGAAACGAAAATGGGGTGGCGGTAGATTTCAAAATAGAGGGTGATTTTCCTAAATACGGCAATGACGATGACTCTGTAGACCAAATCGCTGTAGATATTGTCAAACATTTTATCAAATGCCTAAAGAAACATAAATTATATAGGAATGCAATCCATACCTTGTCTGCGTTGACCATCACTTCCAACGTGATGTATGGCAAAAAGACGGGCAGTACACCAGACGGGCGCAAAGCAGGTGAACCATTCGCGCCGGGAGCTAACCCTATGCACGGCAGAGATTGCTCGGGGGCTTTGGCATCTCTTAATTCGGTAGCTAAGATACCTTATTGTGACGTTTGCCAGGATGGTATTTCAAATACTTTTTCTATTGTGCCAAACGCGTTAGGCAAAGATGAAAATGACCGTATCAAGAATCTCGTTTCGATTCTAGACGGATATTTCAAACAAGGGGCACAACACATCAACGTAAATGTCCTGAATAGAGAAAAATTGATTGACGCGATGAATAATCCGGATAAATATCCAACGCTGACAATAAGAGTGTCTGGATATGCGGTCAATTTCAATAAGTTATCTCGTGCGCATCAGGAAGAAGTCATAGCACGCACTTTCCATGAAAAGATTTAATTGAGAATATGAGTGAAATTTTAGGTAAAGTAAGTAGTATTGAAACATTGGGGTTGGTAGACGGACCCGGAGTCAGGTTTGTCGTATTCTTGCAAGGCTGCAAGTTGAGATGTCAGTATTGTCATAACCCCGAGACTTGGGATATCAACGGCAAGGCTCAAATCATCAGTGCGGTAGATTTAGTCAAGAAAATACAGAGATATACTAACTATTATGGTGTGGACGGTGGCGTGACCTTTTCGGGCGGAGAGCCATTGTTGCAACCAGAGTTTTTGTGCGAATGTTTGAAACTTTGCAAAAATCATAATATCAACACATGCTTGGACACAGCGGGGGTGGGGTTCGGTGATTATGACGAGATCCTAAAATTTGTTGACCTTGTGATTTTGGATGTAAAAGCGGTGGACAGAGACGAATACAAATTCATAACGGGTCAGGATATGAAATATTTTGAAAAGTTTTTGTCTGACTGTGTTCGTTTGAAGAAAAGGCTGTGGATAAGGCAGGTGATTGTCCCTAACATCAATGACGATGTTGAACATGTCGAAAAATTGAACAAATTTGTTGAAAATATCCCCAACGTCGAGATGGTGGAATTGTTGCCGTACAAGACATTAGGTGTCCATAAATATAAGGATTTAAATATTGCTTATAGATTAGATGGAGTGCCGGATATGGATGAGGAAAAATTACAAATATTATCATCCAAATTAAAGAAAAGATGATTTTAAAACAATAAAAATTGAGTGAAAGCACTCAATTTTTTGTTCGCTTAATTGTCTATCATCCAATCAATATATACGCCATATCCACGGGTAGGGTCGTTGATTAGCACGTGCGTGATCGCTCCTATAATTTTTCCATTTTGAACAATTGGGCTTCCGCTCATCCCCTGAATGATACCGCCAGTCTTTTCTAGGAGTTCTTTGTCTGTGACTTTGATTGTCATACTTTTGTCGTCCGCTTCGTTTTGCTTGTTTGCCTTGATGATCTTGATGTCGTACGCTTTCACGCCTTCGTTATCTAGAGCACAATATATCTTTGCATCCCCGAGTTTGACACTCAATCTTCCGCCCAATGTGGCTGTCCTATTTGGATCTATGATGCTTTTGTTTAAAATGTTTCCATACACGCCATACTTGCAGTTTGTGTCCGCGAGTCCGATTGAATCATCGCTCAAATTGATGGACGAACGGATTTCGCCAGGGTTGTTTTTTTCACCTTTTTTGATGCCTAGCAGTCTACATTTATATATGTTTCCGCTCTCCACATTGAAGTTTGACCCGAGACTAGTATCCACTATAGGATGTCCTACTGCACCGAATCTAAAATTAGATTGTTTTACATACGTCAATGTCCCCACTCCGCTAGCATTGTTCCTGACCCACAAGCCTAACTTGTATTTTTGTGACAAAAGGTCGTATACTGGGGTGATTTTCGTGTTGATTTCTTGGTCATCACGTTTGATAGTGACCGTCAATTCTTTACCCTGAAATTTTGGAAGATTGATTATCCTATCTATATCTTGAATATTGTTGATTTCAATATCTTCGATTTTTAGTATTGCATCACCATCTTGAATGTCACTTTCTTTGATTGGCTCTTTTGTCCCCGTCTCTGTCACTACAGCATTGCTACCTACACAGATGACCCCTTCACTGAACAAATTAAATCCTACCGTCTCACCTCCTACATATACATCTGTATCTGTCAGCAGGCGGACGTTGACCTTCTTGATTGTAAACAGGTCAAAAAGTTTGATTTTTAGGACAGTGTCCGTCAGTTCACCATTGGTGGCAACATTGATGTTTTTTGGTAACTCCATATTTATCAATGGAGAATATTGGTTCGAATTATTTGCTTCTTCAATGTCACTATATGTCACGACCATTTCATCAGGGAGTTCGTTGACTTGCTTTATAGTAGGCAACAAAAAAGCAGTACACACCATGACAAATATAATCGCAAAAGATATCCAAAATACTTTTTTCATTGAAAACTCCTGGACGTATTTTGTGTTGTTAACCCGAAAATATTATATAAATCTATTGACAAAAATTAGAAATGTGTTTAAAATACAAACATACTTTGACAATAGTTGAACGAAGACTCGACGGCAACATTGTCAAAAGCGTATTAAAAGGAGAGAGTATGAAAATCAATAAGGCAGAAATTATCAAAGAGTACGGCAAAGATGAAAAGGATACTGGTAGCGTAGAAGTGCAAGTAGCTCTTCTCACTGCAAGGATAAAAAATCTTACCGAACATTTGAAATCTAACAAACAAGACAAACATTCTACACGTGGTTTGAACAAAATGGTTTCACAGCGTAAAAAATTGTTAGATTACTTGTCTAGTCAGGACATCAATAGAGCACGTAGCCTAAAAGCAAAACTTGGCATCCGTGGATAATTAAAAAGCGACTTGGGTCGTTTTTTTTATTTGTTTGACAGTTTCAAAAATTTTTGTTATAAGTTTACATATGGAAGAGACGAAAATCGAAAGTGTAGAACAAGTTCAACCAAAATTTGAAAGCAAAATTGATATCCAAAGAAAGTCGAATTTTGAACTATTGCGAATCATTGCTATGATAATGATTACTTTTTCTAATATTGCTAGCTACGGTGACTATGCTACCACATTGATGGCATCTGATCTTTGGTTTAATAAAATACTGCATTCTATAATGACTGTCGGTGGATATGTGGGTGTAAATTTATATGTGCTGATTTCTGCTTATTTTTTATGCAAGACAGAGAAATTCAATTTAAAAAAGCTTTGGAGCATTGTGGCAACTACTACGCTATACACGTTAGGGTTTTATATTGTATTTTCTATTGTGAATAGTTCCAATTTCACATGGCAAAATTCATTCAGTGCACTTTTACCTATCATATATCAGACATACTGGTTTGTGACTGTATATTTTGTCATGCTACTAGTGTCTCCGCTATTAAATATTATCATAAGACATATCAACGCAAGACATCATGCAATAATTTGCGTTGTCATGCTGACAATGTACGTTGTGATCAATGCTTTTACTGGGCATTCGTTTGATATGTCTAGAGTGGACTGGTTCATCACACTGTATTTTTGTGGGGCTTTTATAAGGATGTATTCGGACAAAATTAAAATAGGTTATGCTTGGCTGATTATATTCATTGTGTTGGATTTTCTCATGATGGTCATTGATGTGTATTATCAAGTGGGTGGACTCGAGCTCAATTCTATCTTCATAGTGTTGACTTCATTATTTATCTTTACATTATTTACTAAATTCACTTTTACTTCAAAGACAATCAACTTCATAGCTAAACACACATTTGCGATGTACTTGTTTCAAGATTATCCCATGTTTAGGTCTGTGCTTTTCGTCACAATATTCAATTTTCCACGTTTCGCCACCACGCCATATTTTATTTTGATGATTTTTGCTTGTCTATTATTTATATTTATTTGTGCGCTTATATTAGAGTCTGTTCGAAAATTGTTCATCTGGATTGGGCACAATATTGCTTTAAGTATCAAAACTAGATGAAATTATTAAAAAAATTGAGAAATATGTTTGATAAATATATTTTTATGTGGTATTCTAATTATATAAATATTGGGTAATTTGCTATTTTATAGTATTTTCATCAATTTAAGGGGTAAATTATGGAAGAATATAATGTGAATTATTTACATTCTTTTGTAGCACCGAGCGACAATGTGAAAAAAATTACGGCAAGCAAAAAAGGCTTTGTCGAAGCTTTTGTAGAAATATTGGAAGACCATGTTGGTAGAGAGTATTATGAATTTTTGTATGCTACGTACGACAATTTTTATAATCTCATAAAAGACAATGCGCGCTATCATGAAGTTGTAAACGAGAATAACACTTATCTAGACAACTACAAACTCAAAGTCAACGAGCTGGATGAAATTTTGTTTAAATACACAAAGCCTCTTAAATCTATTTATGAAGAAATGCTGGATGTCAATTATCAAGATAATTTGGACGCCATGTTAGAAGAATTGACAGCAGCGGTGGGTTCGGCATCCGAAATTGTACGCGAAGCAAACGAGATAATTAAACCGACGGTCGAGCTAGAAGCACAAATCAAAGTTTTGAAAGAAAATTTGAAAATATATGTAAAAGAGATAAATCATATTTATAAAAAATTATATAACTTTGGAGAGTTGAAAATATTTAGCGATAGTTGCAAAGAAGAATGTAGAAATATGTTCTTGCAATATGCGCTCACAAATAAAAATAAAATCAATGAAAAACTAAATTTTATATTTGAGTACCTGTGGCAGCAGGCACTTAACGAAGCTAACATTTTAAATCAATGTGCCAACAAGGCAAAAGAAATTGCAATGAATCTAAAGAGTGGTACAGAAGAGTTGAGAAGTGGAGATGTGGAGCAGACGAACAAATATTTTGAACAGTTTGAAAAATATGGAAGGACTCTGTCAAATGTATTGGATGATGAGTTGTTGAAGAATTAATTTTCGTTTTTTACAAAATTAGTCGATATTAATTTCAAATTTGTTTTTGAAATTAATATCTTTTTTTTGTTGAATATGGTATAATCCTATTGACACTATAAGGAGATATATGAAAGAGACAACTTACAATACAGAAATTGGCGGAAGGAAAGTAGAAGTAAAATTAGGGAAATATTGCGGACAGGCTAATGGGCATTGCATTATACAATGTGGAGACACTGTCGTGATGGTCAATGCCACTATGTCAAAAGCACCACGTCCAGGTATGGACTTTTTCCCATTGAGTGTAGATTATGAAGAGAAGATGTATAGCGTGGGCAAAATCCCGGGAGGATACAAGAAGAGAGAAGGGCGTCCTAGCGATCAAGCGATATTGAGGAGCAGATTGATAGATAGACCTATCAGACCACTGTTCCCAAAAGGGTTCTATAATGATGTGACGATTATTGCGACCCCGCTGTCCGTGGACAATGATATTGCGCCAGAACCTTTGGCAATGCTTGGGAGCAGTATTGCTCTGTCAATCAGCGACATACCGTTTGAAGGGCCTACAGGTGCGGTCAAAGTGGGCTATGTTGACGGAAAATTAATTGTAAATCCTACTGTTGAGCAGATGGAAAACAGTAGCATTGACCTGACAGTCAGTGGTACAAAAGAAGCTATATTGATGGTCGAGGCGGGGGCAAAAGAAGTTAGCGAAGAGCTGATGCTAGACGCCATCATGTTCGCTCATGAAGAGATCAAAAAACAAGTTGAATTTCAAGAAAAGATAGTCAAAGATTTGAAAGTGAAAAAGACTGATAAGATCGTCTTTGATGAAATTCCAGAAGATTTGGACAAAGCTGTACGCGAATATGCGGATAAAAAACTTGATGAGATTTTAACTAACTTTGATAGGCATGTCCGTGATGATTTGGAAGACGAGATGACGGCAGATGTTCTAGCTCATTTCGAGCAGGAATATCCTGAACAGGGGAAAGCGATTGGACAGATATTGTACAACATGAAGAAAGAAAAGGTCCGTCATAAGATTTTGTATAAAGGCATTCGCCCAGACGGCAGAAAGACAAATGAAATACGTCCTATTTGGTGCGAAGTGGGATTGCTTCCACGTGTGCATGGCTCGGCAGTATTCACTCGTGGGGAGACACAAGTGTTGACCACATGTACTCTTGGCATGATCAGCGAAGCACAAGAGTTGGACGGACTAGATACGGAAGAATACAAAAGGTATATGCATCAATACAATATGCCAGGGTATACGACTGGAGAGGCAAAACCTTTGCGTAGTCCAGGAAGGCGAGAGATAGGGCATGGATCTTTGGCTGAGCGCGCTTTGTTGGCTGTTTTGCCAAGTGAAGAAGAATTCCCTTATGCAATACGAACAGTGAGCGATGTCCTTTCTTCTAATGGTTCGACCTCTCAAGCGTCTGTCTGTGGAAGTACGTTGGCTCTGATGGATGCCGGGGTTCCAATTTCTGCACCAGTTGCGGGGATAGCAATGGGGCTGATGAAGGACAAAGATAGTGATAGAGTCGCAGTCCTGACTGACATTCAAGGCCTGGAAGATTTCCTAGGGGACATGGACTTCAAGGTGGCAGGGACGACTAAAGGTATCACCGCCATCCAAATGGATATCAAGATACATGGTATTGATAGGAAAATATTGACCACCGCTCTAGAGCAGGCTAGGTTGGGCAGACTTGAAATATTGAAGATAATGTCAAAGACAATCAAAGCACCTAGAAAGGAATTGTCAAAATATGCTCCTAAAATAATCACTTTCAAAATTGATCCGGACAAGATTAGAGAAGTGATAGGGACTGGCGGCAAGGTCATCAATCAAATCATTGATCAGACGGGAGTCAAGATCGACATCAAAGATGAGGGAGATGTGTTTGTCTCTTCTACAGATAAAGCTATGATGGAAAAAGCAAAGGGTATGATACTTGCCATTGCTACAGATTTTGAATTGAACTGCGAATATGAAGGAGTGGTAAATAAGATCACACCATTCGGAGCGTTTGTAGAAGTCGCTCCAGGGAAAGACGGAATGATCCACATCTCAAAGTTATCCAAAGATCATGTTGACAAAGTGGAGGATGTTGTCAAAATTGGAGACAGAGTCAGAGTGAAGACAATAAAGATTGACGAACGTGGCAGAGTGGATATGAAATTGATTGAAAAATTAAAATAAAAAAAGAGTATCTAAAATAAATGACAAAGAGGGTAGGTTTTTGAAAGTCTACCCTCTTATTTATACAAGAATGTTGGTGAAATCTCTACAAATTAAAACAAATTTTAAATATGCTAATTTTTAATACATGTACTTTGATTAAAAATATTTGATCAAGCACATGTGTTTATGCTAATATACCTTAAAAGGAGAAGTCTATGAATGTGATGTTTAATATTTCATATGGTTTATATATTTTGACAGCGAAAACTGACAAAGCAAATGGGTGTGTCATAAATGCTCTGTCGCAAGTAACATCCACACCTAATAGAATTATGATTGCGGTCAACAAAGATAACTTCACAGCGGGGCAAATTTTGGAAACAAAAAAATTCAATATCTCCATTTTAGATGAGGAAGCAGACTTTGAGTTGATAAAAAGATTTGGGTTTGCTAGCGGGAAAAACACAAATAAATTTGATGATTTTTCAGACTATGAGATTGCAAAAAACGGAATACCTTATATTGCTAAAGGCACAAATTCATATATATCCGCAGAAGTCGTAGAGATTATTGATTTAGGTACACATTATGAATTTTTAGCAGAAGTGACAGAAGAAGTTTCTTTGAACGACGTCCCTTCAATTACATATGCGTATTATCAGGAGAACATAAAGCCAAAGACAGCTTCGCCACAAAAGAAGGTCGTATATATCTGCTCAGTTTGTGGCTATGTGTATGAAGGGGATCCGTTGCCTAAAGACTTTGTTTGCCCTTGGTGTCTGCACGATGCGACATATTTTGTAAAGAAGGAGACTTAAATAAAAATATTTGATGATATGAAAAAGGATAGTATCGTTTTTAATACTATCCTTATTTTTGTAAAATTGCTAGTGTGTCTAAATTTGATTGGATCTTTTAAACATTATGGTAATCATATACCACAGGTACATTTAAATATTTTTCTAGCTCTGGGAATTTTGGTAAATAAACTTCTACTATTTTTTTGACTTCACGTTTAGGTTTTTGAGCAAAAATAAGTTTTGGATTAAAGTCGCTGAAGAAAGCAGGATAGATGTTGTTGAGAATTTCAGGACAACGGCAAATTGCAGAACCGATTAAACTTGGCTTTTCGCTCGTTATAGACTCAATCATTTCGTATGGCAAATATTCTATAATACCAGGAGCACCGGATGCAATTTTTATTAGAAGAGCGACATTGTTTTTTATTGTCCATTTTGCATGTTTATTTAATTCAAGGAATTTTTCAGGATGATTTTTGAGTACGAACAAAATGTCATCAAAATTATCCATTTTGCTAATATATTCAGAGTAAAATTTCAAATATTTTTCCTTGAATTTTTCGTTTGAAAGAGCTCCTTCGGATTTTAATCTTACTTTTAATTCCGCTCTCTGTTTCGGACTAAGTTGTGCCATTGGCAATTTGGAGCCAAAGAACGTCTCAGTAGGTGTGTATATCAAAAAATCTGGAATTGCCAAAGATAGATCTTTAAACAATTTGCTATAAGCGGATAGTATTGGATGTCTCACTGAATAAATTTCATAATGTTCATCACTCAATTTTTTGAATTCAGCTAATTCTTTGCTGTACTTTTTCATTGCAGTTGTTACGTCTGTTGATTTTGCTTCTGCAAGAAGTTTTTCATATAAATCTTTTGAGTGAACGCTAATGATGTCATTCAATTCTTTCAACCTAGCAGTTTTATTAGCTTTGTCCTGCTTCGATTTCATTTGCCTTTCTGTAGTCTCTTTAGTGCGTGACTGCATGGTAATCAACGCCCTTATGAGTCGTCTACTTTCTTTCAATTTCTTTTGTCTATATTTTTCTTCATAACTTTGATACATAAAGACTCCTTCTAAACATTATTCTATCACGAAATTTTGTGACTGTCAATGGTGATATTATAAATTTTATCAATAAATATTGTTTAAAATTGTGATGCTTACTATAGTATGTGTAATTTGTCATTCTTTAGACATCGTGTTCAAAGTGCTTGCTCTTAAAAGAACTGGCATAGTTTTGATAGAAAAATAATAAGTTATATTATGAAAAAAAGTTTGATAAAAGCTAATATTGTCATTGTCGTCATGTTTGTGGCGCTGATTGCAATAGCGTATAGCAATGCGAATTCTTTGAGCGTGTCAGCAGATGCTAGAGTAATATATTCGGGGGATACGTCAAAAAACAATGTCTGTTTTATGATCAATGTGTATCAGGGGAGTGAATATGTGCGCGACATCCTTGATATTCTGGATATATATAAAGTCAAGACAACCTTCTTCATAGGTGGCTCTTGGGCTGTAAATAATATTGATTTGGTGAAAGAAATCTATACTCGAGGGCATGAACTTGGCAATCACGGATTTTATCACAAAGATCAAGACACTTTAGATTTTGATGCCAATGTCCAAGAGATCAAACTGTGCCACAAAGTAGTCAGCGAAAATTTGGGAATAGAGATGAAACTCTTTGCTCCGCCTAGTGGTGCATACAATGTGACAGTTGTCGATGCTGCGACAAGTTTAAATTATAAAACAATCATGTGGACAAGAGATACTATTGATTGGAGAGATCAAGACGCAGACCTAATATACAAGCGCGCTATAAAAGATTTGTCTAATGGGGATTTGATTCTGATGCATCCTACAGAAAAGACCGTCCAGGCTCTAGTGGACATTTTGTCGTACACTATCAATAATGATTTTAATCCTACAACTGTATCCAACTGTTTATAAATGTCAAAAAATTAAAATTAATTATAAAATATTATAAAAAACTAAATTTTTATTAATTTTTTTGTGATTTTTTTATATTTTTTTGTAAATTTTTTTGAATATTTTTTATTTTATTAAATATTTAAATCTTCAATAAAATTTTTTTAAATTCTGTCTTTTTAAAAAATCGTTTGTGTTTTTTTTAAAATTGGTGTATATTTATTTAAAAGGATAGATATGGCAATTTATAAATCGTCTTTTAATAAAAAACCGGACAAAAAAGAGAATGAAAAGAAGCAAGAAAAAGAAAAGCAAGTCGTCATAAAAGACAAAAAAGTCAAGGCTAAAAGAAAAGTCAACGCTCCTCTAATTTCTCTTATTATATTTTCCGTAGTATTATTGATATGTATTCTGCCGTCTAATTTTATTAAAAATTTCATATTGGGCGTGATAGGGTTGCTCGTATATCCTATTTGTGTGATCGGCATTTTGGTGTCCGCTTTACTCATGAAAAAGAAGAGATTTTCCTTTTCAGCAAATAAAAGGTATATTGTATATCTATCTATTGCTTTATTTATAATATGGTTTATATTCCACTTGATTTTGACTTCTAGACTACCTATGGATGGATATGGTAGCTTTTTAAGAGAGACTTATTCGGCGAGGACCACTGCCGGTGGAATTTTGTTTAGTTTGATTTCGTATCCGATAGTGAAACTCCTCACTTTGGTCGGGGCATATATTTTCAGTGCGATAGCTTTGGCGATATTTGTGGGCTTGATTATTGATCTAATCAATGTGGAAAGAAACTCCAACAAAGTGGAAAAGAAGACAAAATTTGATTTCAATTCTATTGAAGATTTTGAGATGGAAGAGCCCGAGATCAAACCTGTCAGCAAAGAAGAGCAAGCGAAAAAGATAGCTAAGCGCAGATTGGGACTCGAGAAGGGAGAGACTACTATACTTTCTAGCAGTATGCCGAATTTGGACATAAACAGCAGGGCGACTCAATCTAGGCCGATGTCTAAAAGGGATTATATTTTGACCCCTATTGAACCTGTCATTCCGCCAGACAATACAAACGATCTCTTCTTAGACAATACGACAGGATATTTCAATAGTAAGAAAGTCAACAAAAAATCTAACATTGGTATCGACACAAATCCATTGGACAAAACAAATAATACTAGCATTGCGACTGCCTCTCCTGCGCAAGCACAGGATGATGTGAGTTCGAATCAAATAGAAGAGATCAAACCAAAAGAAGATTTGACCATCCTAGATTCTGGAAAAGTTAGCGAAGAAGAGAGTTATCATACTGATCAAGTATCTGACATGTATAATGAGCAGTCTAATCCATCTGACAATGATTATAAAGACATCATATTGGATGATGAAGATGAATATCAAGACTATGATTATACTAGTACTGAAGAAAATTATGATGACATCATTGATGATACAGAGGACGATTTGACTAAACTAGAGAATCTAGACGGACAAGCGGACGATTCTTCAAATCATTCGACAATCACGGAAGAGATCACTCCAGATCTAAATCAAAGTGATTTTGTTGACAATTATTCTAAGCCGAAGGAAGAGTTCTCGCTTGGGTCCACTGTGGAGAGTGAGGTCGTGCGTCCTAGTGTGGATTTGTCAAAATTTAACTTGCCTAATGTGTCTAAAAAATTGAACGACGAACCTGAACAGATGAAGATAGAAGAACCAAAAATCAAGCAAGAAATTCCACCTTATGTCACTCCGCCGGTAGATCTATTGAACTATATTGACAATCCAGGAAGGATCACGGACGAAGAACTGCAGGACAATATTGACAGGTTGGAGCAAGTCCTTGAAGATTTCAAAGTGCCAGCAAAAGTGAATAATGTACAGGTAGGCCCTGCTGTAACACGATATGAACTAACAATGCCAAGGGGAATATCTGTCAACAAGATTGCTCAAATGGCAGACGATATAGCTATGACGTTGGCATCGAATGGGGCAATTCGTGTGGAAGCACCTATCCCGGGCAAAAATTCGGTAGGTATTGAAGTGCCTAACGCACAGATCAGTGCAGTAAGTTTGCGTGAATTGATAGACAGCAACGAGTTTAGAGTTAGAGGCAATCCACTCTCATTTGTACTGGGTAAAGACATCAATGGGGATATCATTTTCTGCAATCTTGACAAAATGCCACATCTGTTGGTGGCAGGTAGCACGGGCAGTGGTAAATCTGTCTGCTTAAACACTATGCTACTCAGCATGTGTTATAAATCTGGTCCGCAAGATTTGAGATTGATTTTGGTCGATCCTAAGATGGTGGAATTTTCAACATATAATGGACTGCCACATCTGTTGATCCCTGAAGTGATCACGAATAAGGATATGACTATAAATGCGCTTGACTGGGCGATAAAAGAGATGGAAAGACGCTATGCTCTGTTTGCTAAAAATCATGTGGTCAACATCAATGAATTCAACAAATCGGATGCAGTCAAATCAAAGAGAGAAGAAAAATTACCTTTCATTGTCATTGTCGTAGACGAATTGGCAGATTTGATGTTGGAAGCAAAGCGTGAAATAGAAGACAGAATCGCAAAACTGGCAGCTAAAGCGAGAGCGGCGGGCATACACTTGGTGCTTGCGACTCAAAGACCTTCAGTGGACGTCATTACAGGTACCGTGAAAGCGAACCTTCCTAGCCGAATTGCGTTTGCTTTGACCAATTATATGGATAGTAAGACTGTCCTTGATGGTGGCGGAGCTGAAAAACTGCTGGGCAAAGGTGATATGTTGTTCAAGCCACAGGACAAGCCAGAACCTAGACGTGTGCAAGGTGCGTTCGTGTCCAACGCAGAGATCAGTAAGGTGGTAGAATTTATCAAAACGCACAACCGTCCAGTATATGATGACGCTACTGGAAACGCTATCAAAAATCCGCATCAAGACAAATCACATTCACATGACGGCGGAGCGGTGAGAGATCAAGAATTCGACCCTGTATTGAAAGATGCGTTGCGCATGTTTATACAAACTAAGCAAGCTAGTGGCAGCATGATTTCTAGAAGGTATTCTGTTGGGTTCAATAGAGCGGGCAGAATTATGGATCAAATGGAACGTGCCGGTTTCATAGGTCCGCAGGAAGGCTCAAAACCTAGACAAGTTTTGATCACTATGGATGAGTACAAGGCAATCTTTGGTGACGACGAATAAAGATAAAAGAGATTTTTCTCTTTTATTTTTTATCATTTTAATTGATGTGTTTTATTGAGATGATTAACTATCTACTCTCCACTCATTTGTCAAAATATAAGCACATGATTATGAAAAGGAGCAACAAACACATAACTCTTTCATAAGTAGTTAGGGGCTCTATGTATTATTCGGATGCACATAATGACGTGTTGACGTCATTAGAGGATAATGCATTGGACGACTATTTTAATAGCGTTTGTAGGGATAAAGTGAAGATTTTGAATTGTGCAATATTCACCACATCTCGACATTTAGGACTGAAAAAGATAGAAGAATTTGTAGTAAGATTAAAACGAAATAGACCTTATAGAAAACACCTGATATTTTCTATTGAAGATGTTTCTACACTGAGTATCGATGAGATTAAAATATTAGTCAAACTGCGTCCAGTGAGTTGTACTCTTACTTGGAATGATGATAATATTTATGCAGGGGGAGCGCTGGGCAAAATTGGCATCACAAAGAAAGGGCGTGAAATAATACATATTTTAGAAGAAAATAATGTTTTCGTAGACACTGCTCATTTAAATAAAAAATCCTTTTGGGCATTTAGTAGGGTTACGAAAAAGCCTATTTACAACTCGCATTCGAACCTTTTTGCCCTGAAAAGACATAAGAGGAATTTGACAGATAAACAGATTGAACAGATAGTTAAAACTAATGGCTTTTTAGGGATAACAATTTATCAAAAATTTATTGCTGAAAGTCGTATAAATGCTAGAGATGTAGCTAATCAATTCGATTATCTGATCAAGCATTTTGGATACAAAAACTTTGGGCTGGGGACAGATTTTTTTGGAATTGATGACGAATTCCTACCACAGGATATTCAAAGATACAAAGATTTGAAAAATATAGTAAATGAACTAAAAAGATTGGGTTACAGCAACAATGTGATAAGGCATTTGATGTATAAAAATTATTTGAGATTTTTGAAAGAAAATGCTCTGCTGGACTAAATTAAAGGCAATTCAGTTTTATAATTAATAGAAAGGTTGACAAAATTTTTATTGTTTGTTAAAATAATATCGGCTTTTAAAATAAGCGAGTGTGGCGAAATCGGCAGACGCGTCACTTTAAGGGTGAGCGGCGTAAAAAAGTTGCCACAATTGGCAAGTTTTTAGCCAAGCGAAGGGAGCAACTTGTTGCGGTCCGGCTCCGACAGGAGTGTGGGCATCTTGAAATTTTTTAATTTTGCAATTTTATAAGCGAGTGTGGCGAAATCGGCAGACGCGCACGTTTAAGGGGCGTGTGGGCAACCGTATGGGTTCAAGTCCCATCACTCGCACCAAGTGAGAGCAATCCGAACCGCTGGGTTGCTCTTTTTCTTTCTCATAATACTGTCTCGAAGCATTCTTTGAAAGTCTGGACGATGGTCATTTGTGCCTGTCATAGCCCTGTCGATATATGTATCAACAATCTTAATATTTTCT
>CALWTK010000012.1 GCA_944384465.1 uncultured Clostridia bacterium | reverse complement strand
ATGGAATTTTACCATAAGAGGAATTTTTAGTAAAGTGTCCTTTTTTTTTGCGGTAGCAAAAATGGGGTTCACTTCATTTTGACCCTTTTATTTTTTACACACTGAAAAGATAGATCTTTAATTCTGCAAAATTCCATCAGCATTATATTGTGTCTCTGATGTGGACATCTTTTCCTCATTTCGTTGCAATAGTTTCTTCATGAGTCTTTTTTTTAAATTCAATTCACTTATAAATCTTCTATACATTGCGATAAAGCCTGGGATGTCCTTTTCAGTAAAATACCTTGAATTGCCATTTTTAATTTTTTCCATCTGATAATCGAAATAGATTTTTGCATAATTGCGCAAAATCACTTCGTTTTCTTTGTTGAAAAAGTCATCTGGCAAATTGTAAAAAAATTCAAAATCTTTCTTATAATTGACATGATATTTGAAAAATTCATTAAAGGAACGCACAATGGCCATCTTCAACTGCTCTTGATTGAGTGTCTCATCTTCAATTTTAAGCGAAATTTTCTTCTGTTCTTTAGCTACAATCTTTTTCTTCATACTTCTCTCCTATTCCACTAGCACTACAGCGACCGCATAGTCTTTGCAATGTGAAATGCTGACATCAATTTTGTTGGCAAAATGATCTCGAATAATCTCATTGATATATGGCGTCCTATTTATATACGGCTTGCCATTCTCATTATGCAAGATTTCAATCTTTGAGAAAATAATTCTATCGTCATCTAGCGCTTTCACAAACGCTTCTTTGACACAATAAAATCCACAAAACCTCTCTAGACAATTTTCATATGAACGGGCATATTCTATCTCTTTGTCTGTAAATATGCGCCTGTACCCTTCATCGGTCCAATGCTCAAAGCGGTTAATTTTCTCAATATCGATGCCTATCATGTTATTATTATAACACATTTTTTCGTTTTGACTAAACAATTTTAGAAATTTTTTCAAATTAATTCGACATAAAATTTCTCACCACTTTCTTGATCGTGTCCCAAGCAAACCCTTGAGAGTACAGATGTCTATTCAATTTTTCTATGGACGCTTTATCAATAGATTTAGATTTTAAAAATTTTTGACCACTAGTTAGACAGGCATCATACTCATCAATGTCACTCAACAAGTCATCAATTGTTGAACTGTCCACCCCAAATGAAATCAACTTTTGCTTTAATTTCATATTGCTAAAATTCGGATTACTACGAATATAACTGATGGCAAAATTTCTATCGTCTATGATATTATAAATTTTCAATTTGTCAATTGTAAAATCGATTATGTCACATTCAAAATTTTTCTTTTTCAAATAGTCTTTTATTTGCTTGACCGTTTTCAGAGTTGAGTTCAAATATTTTACGCACAAGTTGAACGCTATTATTTGCGCACTATCTTTTGTCGCTAAAAAAAACCTTTCGTCCTCACACTGACCTTTCATAATAGAAAATTTCACAATCGAATCGCTGTGCAGGATATACTCTCCTCTATCAGTCAGCACAAGGAATATATTTGGATTGTTTTTTGATTTTAAATTGATCTCTAGTATTTCCATAGATATATTATAACAAATAAAAAAATTAAAGTGTATTATTTTAAATAAAAATTTAAGATTTTGGATTTTAATCTATTATTCATATTTAAATACAATTTTTATATCTTATAATGTAAAAAAATTATCATAAATTCCATTTTTTAATTTAATTTTCTTGTTTTCGTATGCAAAATCATGCATATTTAAATAATTTTTTTAAATTTTTAAAAAAGAACATAAAAAACCACCATTTTTTATACAACCTATGATAATTTTTTATTTTTTTAATTTTTTCAAATTAGATAAAAATATAATAGTTTTGATTTATTTAAAAACAAAAACGTGATATAATTTAAATAAGGAGTGTTATATGAAAATAAAAAATATTAGCGCATATGAAGTGATAGACAGCAGGGGAAACCCGACTGTCGAATGTGAAGTGATATTAGAAAACGGAATACGTGCGCATGCCCTGGTCCCTAGTGGCGCATCTACTGGAGAGCGCGAAGCTTTGGAACTCCGTGATAATGAAAAAAGATTCCACGGAAAAGGTGTAAAAAAAGCGGTGAACAACATCAACACCATCATTGCAAAACATTTGATTGGAAAAGATGTATCAAAGCAAGCAGAGATTGACAATCTCATGCTAAAATTAGACGGTACTGAATTCAAAACTAATTTGGGCGCCAACGCAATTTTAGCAGTCAGTTTGGCGGTCGCTAGAGCTAATGCCAAATCAAAAAATAAACCATTGTACAAAACGTTAGGAAATGGCACTACCCTTCCCATGCCAATGATGAATGTGATAAACGGCGGAGCGCATGCAGACTCAAATGTTGACTTCCAAGAATATATGATTGTCCCTGTGGGAGCCAAGACTTTTGCAGAGGCTATGCAATTTGCTAGCGAAACTTTCTTTGAACTGAAAAAGATCATAAAGTCTTTGGGCTATTCAACAGGGGTCGGTGACGAAGGCGGATTCGCTCCAAACTTCAAGGATAACGAGCAACCTTTGCAAATCATTGTACAAGCAATTAAAAATGCGGGGTACAGACCAAAACTTGACATCGCCATTGCCCTTGACGTAGCTGCTAGTGAATTTTATAATAAAGACACAAAACAATACGAACTGAAAAAAAGCAAAGCAGGCGATTTCTCGACAGATGAAATGATAGCTTGGTACACTCAATTGATAGAAAAATATCCTATCATTTCCATCGAAGACCCATTGAGCGAAAACGATTGGAAAGGTTGGGCGAAAACTACAAAAAAATTGGGCAAAAAAATACAGCTTGTTGGAGATGATGTATTCGTAACCAACCCAAAGATCTTGAAAGAAGGTATTGAAAAGGGGGTCGCCAACGCAATTCTCATCAAACTAAATCAAATAGGCACTCTGACTGAGACATTGCAGACAATAAAGCTTGCAAAAGACAATGGTTATAAAACTATAATCTCACACCGCAGTGGTGAAACTGAAGACACTTTCATAGCAGACTTAGCTGTCGCTGTAGACGCAGGACAGATCAAGGCGGGATCAATTTCACGAACTGATCGTGTCGCAAAATACAATCAACTCATCCGTATCGAAAGAGATCTAAAGAAAAAGGCGAAATTCAATATATGATAATTACAATAGACGGCCCTGCCGGCAGTGGAAAATCTAGCGTGGCAGAGTTGCTTTCAAAAAAATTAAACTATATACACTTCAATTCTGGCTCGCTATATAGAGCGAGCACTGCTTTTCTCATTGAAAATGATTTTGACATTAGAAACATGTCCACATATTCAAAAATCCCACACCTTTGCTTCACAGTCAATTATGAGAATGGGATCCAAAAGGTATATATCAATGGAAAAGATTATACGAATCAACTTAGAGATAATGCTATCAGCATATTGGCTCCAAAAGTTAGCAGCAACAAAAACATTAGAAAAGTCATCGATGACTTTCAAAAAATTTTTACACGCAAACATAATTGTGTTATAGATGGACGGGATATAGGTAGCTTCGTATTTCCTGACGCTGATATCAAATTTTATCTAGATTGTGATATAGACGAACGTGCAAGACGAAGATTAAACGAAGAAAAGATGAAAAATCCAAACATCACTTTTGCTGACATCAAACAACAAATCTTGCAACGTGATGAGTTCGATAAAAATAAAAAGATTGCCCCGCTCATCATCCCAAAAGACGCTATCATTATAAACTCCACTGATTTGACCATAGAACAAGTGGTCGACAAAATGCTTCTATACATCAATGCCGTAAATTAAATTTTACGGTTTTTTTAAAAAAGACAAACTATTAATAAATTTAGGTATTGACAAGCAGAATATTTGATGTTAGATTAATAAAAATTAGGAGAAAATATGGACAATTATATGAACAATTTAGAGAAGATTAAAATAAAAAAGAAAATTCAGGAAGCACAAAAAAATGTCAATATCTATTTTAAAAATTTGACCCGCTACCTAGAGGGAAACGAAATGATTCTGCTCACAAAATGTGGGATACCAGTAAACATATATAAAAAAACATTGTTCAACTATTTATGTATTTTATCGAACTCTAAAACTGTTCAGTCCGGCTTCAATTCTCTAAAAGACTCTCTTTTGTCTTCCCCTATTATAAATTCTCCTTATTATCATTTGACTGATGGATATCTTCATGATCAAAATTTTAATGCCGAAAATTTGGGCTATATGTTAGAGTCTTACATTAGTGATTCTTTTACCATGTTTACTGAGTTAAAAAATCTTCCTATAAAATTTGATTATAACGAATTTTTAAATTTCTCAATCACCCAAATTAAAGGATTTTTGAAAGAGTACGACCTTGAAGACATAGAATTATCCAGCTACGAATTCGCCGAAATAATATTTGCAAAAGCTCTTCTTGCTAACCTTTCTTATGAAATCACAATTGAAAAATTTCTAAAAAATAAATGACAACTGATTTTTTAACATAATTTATTATATTATTTGATAAATTTTATTAAAATTCAAAAATCACTATTGACAAAAATGCCTACTGGTATTATACTTTAAACATAAAGAAACCAATTTCTTTTGGAGGGGAATATGGCAGATACCACTACTTTGAAAAAATTAATGGGGATTTTCAATAATTACATAGCAGATAATACTGCTACTAGTTTTTCAGAATTTTGTACAGCTCACTCTTATACAATGACAGACGGAAAAGGTAACACTATCCTAAACACTGATGAGATCAACAAACTTACTGACGTAGATCACCTCGATTTCTCAAAAGCTGATCAAAATATTATTCAACACAAATTAGAAGAAATCATCGGTTTTATATACAACCACAACAGACAAATTCCCTATTCTATTAAAGAGCTAAACATCACCTTGAAAGATATCATAAATTATTTAGAAGAAAATGGAAAACATCTGTCATTCTCTGATGAAGAAGCGGATAAACTTGTTGACAAATTCCACACTTCAGTGGATATTGGTGATATCACCGTTCCTAAGACAAGACGCAAAACATTGTGGGCGACTAAAAAAATTGGTATCCCTACCCTTATCACTGCTGGTGTATGCGGAATCATTTCTGGTATTGTTACTGCTTCTGGTGCAGTGGTCGGATCACTTCTTTTCTTGACAGATAGTATAGCTTTGAATGTCGCCACTATGGCGAGTTTGGGTGTAATTTTTGGTGCTATTGCTGCTACAATTGTGATTATACCCAAAAATGCCATCACTCGCGCATATTACAAATACAGATATGGTAGAAAATCTGCTAGTTTAAAGATGTTGCTAGATAACGACATTAAATCAAAAGAAGATATTAATAGTCTTGATTTACCTATCGTTAAGCTTATGAAACTTATCGATGCCACTAACGAAAAATTAAACCGTTACAAAACTGAAAAAGTTAATCCATTCAAAAAAGCTTGGAGAACGGTAAAATCTTACTTCTTGAACAAAGTTAATAGAAATAGAAGGCATGAAGTAGTCAATTTTAAAAAGATGTTGGAAAGCAAAATGGATTCAGCATTGACACAAGCTGAACTCGACAAGTACAAACTTCTTTATGGATATATGGATAATTTCTGGGGAGACGATCTAGTAAACGATTATTCTAAGCGCCGTAAACATGCTGACAGCAAAGGCAAAACGACTAAAAGGATAAAGGTACAAGCAGACATAATTGCAAAGGCAGACATGACCAAGAAAGATAAGAAAAGTAAAGATTTAGTTTTGGCTAGAGCTAAAAAATTGATACAACGTGCAATCCTCAGAAACATGTTGACTGGAAAGGCAGGCTCAGTATTGGATCACAAATTTAACAATTTTGGTGAAGCTGAGGCTGTAGATTCAGAAAAGGAAAATACAAAAAGAGGAAAAACTCCATCCAATACCGCTACAGGTACTGGAAAAAAACGTTCACCTCTCGTCGCAGACAAAATCGCTTTGATGCACATGGAAGAAATCATGCTAAAAATGATGAGTGATGACGACTTAGATAAAATCAGTGAAGAAACTGGATATGATACAAAAGTTTTGGCAAATCTAAAAAAGGCCCTAGCTGCTAAACAAAAACAAAAGAAACCTTTAGCTAAAAATTTGAGAACATATAAAGCGCTGGGAGACGATCCTGAGAAATTGTATAAAACAATAGCTGATTTGGCGAAAGCTGATGCAGTTGACGCAATGGTCATATCTGCATATAGACCTTAAATAATTAAAAACTCTCTAAAATTCTAGAGAGTTTTTTAGTTTTCTACAAGGTTGAAAGTCTTTTCACGGGCTCAAATTTTGTATGCTTTATTTCCCCTTGATTTTTATAACAACATTCTGTGGACGAGAGTCAGGTCCGAATTTTCTAACGATTTCAAACTCCCCATTTTCTATCAGTTTGAAAATCCGATCCATGATAAAATAAGATTGGATATAAGCGTCAATTTTTTGCAATACATTCCCACAAAGAGTATGTGCTTTTATATTTCGTTTGGGCATCAATCTCCTGATGACATCATCATAATAATCGGAAGATGCATTTACCAATTCGTCATCTTTCACTATCCGCAAGTCTAGGCTATTTTCAACTAGTTTGAGCCATTTTTGAGAAATCTCTTCGATCTCTTTTTTGTCCACTCTTCTATCTTTTAATTCAAAGTTAGCAAGATCATCTACTCCAATTTGCGACCATGAATTCAAATCTGTGTGACATTCTACAATATTTGCATCCACATTTTTCAGTTTATCCAGCAGATAGTAATAACCACATCTATCATAACTCCCCTCTGATGTCCAGAGCCGTAAAGTATATCCCCTTTTTGCTCTTTGAATAATTTTATCTACTTGATCAAGTCTGTCATTCAATATCTCTTTTATCTCATCTTCGTCACAGCCGAAAGGCATATACATCATTGAAAGCACATCAATCCTGCCCTTATGAAAATCTTTGTTTATCTCACCTAAATTGAGTTCAAGTTCACAACATAGATGTTCACCGATTTTGCTTGAGCCTTTTTCACGTTTTAAAGTTCTAGTTTCTTTTGAAGGTGATTTTGCACTGTTTCTTTCTAAATATTTATATAGTAACCATTTCACTGTGCCCTGATCGCCTCCGCTAAAAGTCACATTGACTACTTTTTCATTTATATCCATTCTTCACAATCCTTATAATTATATTATATCACACATCCTTCAAAGTTGTATTGATTTTTTCATTACAAAGCAAGAACAAAAAAAGACCAAATGGTCTTTTTAATAATTTTCGCAGTCAACTTCGAAATAACTTTGTGGATGGCTACATACTGGGCAAACTTTAGGCGCTGTTTTGCCGACATGTTTGTGTCCGCAATTACGGCATACCCATACAGTAACTTCTTTCTTGACAAAGCATTTTTTCTTGGTAACATTTTCCAAAAGAGCGTTGTATCTAGCTTCATGTTCAGCTTCAATCTTTGCTACTCCTTCGAACAATTTAGCAATAGCCATGAAACCTTCTTTTTTAGCTGTAGCGGCAAAATTCTTGTACATATCTGTCCATTCATAATTTTCGCCAGCAGCAGCATCCTTTAGATTAGTCATTGTGTCTGGAATCATACCATCGTGCAACAACTTGAACCACATTTTTGCGTGTTCCTTTTCATTGTTGGCAGTAAGCTCAAAAATAGCAGCTATCTGTTCATAACCGTCTTTTTTAGCTTGACTAGCGTAATAAGTATATTTATTCCTTGCTTGACTTTCACCAGCAAATGCTGTCCACAAATTTTTCTCTGTTTGAGAACCCTTCAATTCCATATTTCCTCCTATAAAACTAGACATATTATACGTCATTCAAAAAATATTGGCAAATGATTTTCTCTGATTTTAACAAATTTTTTACATTACGTTATTTATTCCTAGTCTTTTTCCTTATCATTCCCTTCTCTCTACCGTTGTTGCTTGGGACATAATAGACCTTATCTTTCAATTTATCAGGCAAATATTGTTGTTTCACATACCCGCCATAATCGTGCGGATATTTATATTCAGGCGGATTATCTATATCGTAGTGATAATTTTTTAGATGTTCTGGCACGTTGTCGTCAGGATTGAATTCAGCATCGTGTTTCGCCGCATTTAACGCCACGATCACGCTATTAGATTTTTCCGCTTCACATACATAGATGATAGCATGCGCTAGCGGGATGTTGCCTTCTGGCATGCCTAGATTTTTCACCGCATTCATGGCGACCATGGCAAGAAGTGCTGCATTGCTGTCCGCCATGCCCACATCTTCACTGGCGTGTGCAATCAGTCTCCTGCAAATCAAGAGCGGATCGCAGCCCGCTTTTATCAATCTCTCCGCCCAATACAAAGCAGCGTCCGTATCACTGCCACGCAGACTTTTGCAAAAAGCACTCAACATATCATAATACAAATTTTCATCCACTGATATGACTGGTTGTTGGATACATTGACTGGCAACGAGTTTATCTATATGGATAGCGTTGTCTTTGCCGAGTGGTGTGGTGGTAACCGCCAATTCCAGAGCATTATATGCCGAGCGCAGATCACCATTGCTGAACATGGCAATATGATTGATGGCATCCATGTCCGCTTTTATATTCAATCTACCATACCCGCGTAACTTGTCTTTTATCGCACGGATGAGAGCGTCTTTTATATCATCTACAGCGAGTGGCAAAAATTTGAATATCCTACATCTACTCACAATAGCGGGTGTCATGCTGATATGTGGATTTTCTGTCGTCGTGCCGATAAATGTTATGTACCCACGCTCCACTGCTTCGAGGACAGAATCACTTTGAGCTTTGTTCCACCTGTGACATTCATCCAATATGAGCACAGTGGATTTCCCTGTGAGTTCAAAATGTGACCTAGCTTGCTCTATCACTTTTTTAGCGTCAGCCACTCCGCTAGATACAGCATTCAATTTTTGATATTCTAGCCCCAAAGAGTTTGCGATAATGAATGCCAAAGTTGTCTTGCCCACCCCCGGTGGTCCATAAAAGATACAACTGCCAAGTCGATTGACTTTCAGCGCGCGCCTAATCAAACTATCTTTCCCCACAATGTGCTTTTGCCCCACAAAATCATCTAAACTTTGTGCTCGCATGCGTTCCGCCAATGGGGTGTTGTTCACATTCAATTCTTCACTAATCGTATTCATACGACTATTATATCAAAATTGATGATTATTTCAAAATGTTTCGTTTATATTAATCTTTTTTAACTGATTGTTGACCTTATAAATTAGACTAAAGGATATGTTGTATTTGTTCTTTTTCACAATGACATTCTTATCATTGATGGATATATTCAAAATCCTATGAACTATGTTTAGAAAGCTAATTAAACTCTTGCATTCATTCAAACTAAATAAATAATCCACCATATCATACAGTGCACTGTTTTTTATTTCGTTAAAATCAAATTCGTCTGATTTTATTAAAATGTTAAAATATTTATAAAAGGACTTGCAATTAAATATAATTTTCACTTCCCCCAAAGCACGAAAATACAAATATCCACTCTTTAGAAACACTCTGTCTATGTTTTTGATTACGACTGTTCTATTGTTACGTTTTAGGTACACTGTATTGTTTAAAATCAACAATTTTACTTCTCCTACTCTTATCCTGTGTCTTTTGTTGGAATGAAATATTAGCCCATATTTCGTCATACATAATTTGGGTATGAGGTTATATACAAATCTTATTTTGTAGAGCAAAAAGAAAACTATTGAAAGTATTAAAAAATATATCAACACAATGTACATGTATGAATTTTATCCATTGGGTAAAAATTTAAAATATGTTTGACAAATTAAAATACCTTTACTACAATAAAATCATAAGGGGGAAATAATGAAAATTAAAGTTGGAATAAATGGTTTCGGTCGTATAGGAAGATTGGTCCTACGCGCCAGCCTGCTTCATGACGACATTGAAGTGGTGGCAATCAATGACCCTTTCTTGACGCCTGAATACGCTTGCTATCTCTTTAAATATGACAGCATACATGGGAAAGCGAATGCTGAATTAAAGGTCGCCAATCAGGGACTAAAACTAAATCGCAAAAACATAGCCTTTTTCGCTGAAAAAGAGCCTGAAAACATTGACTGGAAATCTGCCGGAGCTGAATACATCATTGAGTGCACTGGCAAATTCACAAATGCGGATGACGCTAGACGCCATCTAAAAGGTGGTGCGAAAAAAGTTATCATCAGTGCACCTGGCAAGAATTGCCCTACCTTTGTGATCGGTGTGAACGAACAGAATTATGACTCTTCTATGGATGTGGTCTCTAATGCTTCATGCACAACAAACTGCCTAGCACCACTGGCCAAAGTGATTGATGATGTATATGGAATAGAATATGGATTGATGAGCACAGTCCATTCTACCACTGCTACGCAACTGACAGTTGACGGTATATCCAAAAAGGACTGGCGCGGAGGCAGAGCCGCGAGTTGCAACATCATCCCTAGTTCTACGGGTGCGGCAAAAGCGGTGGGTGAAGTTCTCCCACACCTGAAGGGAAAATTGACTGGCATGAGTTATAGAGTACCTACCCTTAATGTCAGCTCAATTGATTTCAATGTGATATTGAAAAAGCCTACTACTTTTGAACACATCTGTAAAACTATCAAAAAATACAGCAAGGATGTCATGCCTTCAGTATTGGGATATACAGATGAGATGGTCGTATCCAGCGACTTTATTGGTGATCCACATACTTGTGTATTCGATGAAAAAGCAAGCATAATGATCAGTCCGACATTTGTCAAACTCATTGCTTGGTATGACAACGAATGGGGATATTCAAACAAATGTCTAGACCTAGCACGAGTGATGGCAAAAACAGATTATAAAAATAATAAACAATAAAAAATAATTCAAAAATATTTAAGCATGATTTGAAATGGATAAAATAGAAGCATTTCATAGTCACTACTTTTGAAACTAGCAGAATATAAAAAAGAAACATAGACAAAAAACTGCCTATGTTTTCTTTTTGCCCCTAACTCTCTCTTAATTGCAAAAGAAACGAATACTTCTGCCGATGTCATAGGTTGTCGTGAGAATACAAACCTCTACAAATCTTTTGACATGCACTTTAACCTTGACAACAAAGAATATTCGCTTACACTAAAAAATAGAGAGAAGAAAACAAAAAAGCAAAAGAGCGAATTGCGTTACGACCTGCCAGCAACCGCTCTTTTTGCAACACAATTAGATTATTAGCGTATGCTTGTCTTTCGGTGAAGCGAAGCGACACCGACTTGTATCAAGACAAGCACACATTTAAATGCCAAATCTATTGTTAAAGAGTTTTATGATTTTCATTTGCATTATAAGTAAATTCACATTCTTTTGAAATTATTTTGTATGGGTGTTGTTTTCTAAATTCTGCTCTTTCACTTGCTTGCATATGCAATATTTTTTTTGCTCTATCCATATGAAATATCCCATCCAAGTGGTCAAGTTCGTGAGAAATTACAGTTGATGAAAAACCTTCAAATTTTTGAATTTGAATATCTCCATTTTCGTTTTGATATTTAACAACAATTTCATAAGGTCGTTCAACAAGTCCTAAATTGTCCATTCCGCTAACACACGCTTCCCAAAATTCTGTTTTCCCTTTTTTTGATACAATCTCTGGATTGATCATTAGGATTTGTTCACTTTCGACATTTGCAGTCGTATCATTTGGTTTGGTTGATTTAATATAAACTATTCTTTTAGGAATACCAAGCTGAATGCAAGCCATTGCATATAATCCATCATTTGCAGTGCAATATTCTTTTATATCTTTAAGGTTTTGTGGCAAATCTTTATCTTCAAAGTCTACAACGCTAGATACTTGTCTTAAAAATTTTTCATTATCATTGATTGTTAAAGCTTTTAACATATTATTATCCTCATGCCATTATTATATCATAAGACACTAAAAATACAAATCATTTTTTCTTTATTTTGCTAGTTTCAAAGCTTACAATCCATTTTCATGTTTTTTTATTTTCTTTTTTAAATAATTTTACTTTATTTGTTCAATCAGTTAATATAATTTAAGCACAAAGGAAAAAATGATGAAAAAATATAAAATTCAAGTGATTTTCTAGATAAATTAGAATTATTTTTAATTATTTTAATAATTTTTTTAATTTCTTTACACATTATACTTACCGACATCTTGACTGAATATAATGATATAATCTCCCTTGTGATTGGAATTATCACCATCCTATCAGCAATAGCTACAATAATCATAGAAAATATAAAAGATAGACGAAAAAAATCAAGACGAGAAAAAACTATTGATGATTATAAAGCAAATGAATTTATTCCATTGACATTGTTGATACTTGTCGTTTGCCTATATATTTCATTTATAATAATGGTTTATGCGGATGCATATGACACTGACTTAAACAAATGGGATTTGACATCAATAAACGTAGGTTTGTATTCTCTCATTTTTGTTGTGTATACTTTTATTTTGCCAACCTACAAAAAGGAAATCAAAAAACTTGAATACAAAATAGACAACAAGATCAACAGGAAAATTACTTCACACAATCTAAAACTCACCGCTTTCTATCAAAGTGAAATCTACTACTTGAAACTAAAATTTAATAAGTTGACCCAAAACATTATCATCAATAGTTTTATATTTATAGTCTCAATTTTTACAGCTTTTTTCAATTGTTATAAATATGTCTCTTTCATCTCAATCTGTTCTATTCTGTTTTGTGTATACAATGTAATTAACATACTCTTTGAAGTCAAACGTTTGTATAATTTTGACCTGAAATGTTATGAAAAAAAAGCGGAACAGCAACTAAAACAAATAAAAGACAAGACAAAGGATTATGAAACAAAATAGTTTTTCAATAGGCCGGTATAAATGATTTTTTTGTTTTCCAACTTCATAAAATCCATAGGCTTGATAATCTTAGGTAAACTTCTAGAATTATCTATATTGAAATATGCTAAACACGCCCTAACAAATTGCGAACAATAAAATCTCTTTTTTGGCTCTAAATTTTTCTTGAAACATGCAAAAAACACACCCCAATAGTTATAATGAAATTGAAGTCGATGTTGAAGCAAATATTCTATAAAAAATTTAATTTTAAAATACTCTTCTTCACTCACATAGATTTCAAGCACCAAAGCTTTCGTCTTGTCAAATCTTTTGAAAGTGCCTACATCTTTCCCCTCTTGGACAAAGCCACCTTTGAACGGATTATATGGATTCAATCTACCAAAAGAATACATTTTGTCCAATGTGGGACTCAAGGAAATTGATGCATGATTGTATTCCGCTCTTGTGAAAAATTTCAATGCTTTAGAAAACATTGTCCCCGTTTGACTCAAGATGATGTATATTTTCTTTTCCATATTACGCTAATATTATATCACAGTTGCTTTATTTAATCAAACCTTTTGAATTCAATATAAAACATGCTATAATATATTTATGAAAGAGACTAAAGTTATTCATCCATTTCCGCCAATATTTGACCAAAACAGCAAAATTCTGATTTTAGGCAGTATGCCAAGTCCAAAATCTAGAGAAATAGGCATGTATTACGCACATCCAAAAAATAGATTTTGGAAAATCTTGTCCATTGTATTAAATGATGATTTTCCTTTGTCCAACGAAGACAAAAAAGCATTTTTATTAAAACACAACATCGCGGTGTGGGATGTTTTAAAGTCATGTGAGATAGCGGGTGCGAGCGACTATAGTATAAGAAATCCGAAAGTCAATAACTTTAATCTTATTTTTAACAACTGTAAAATTTCAGCTGTATTCACTCTAGGGAAAACAGCCACTAAAATATACAGATCCATGACTGGCAACGCTAGCACATATTTACCATCCACAAGTCCCGCCAATTGTGCAATCAAAGATGAAGAATTGATAAAAAATTTTGAAATCATATTAAAATATCTATAAAAAACGTGATTTTATAACAATAATCTTTCATCTTCAAAAGAAATTGCTGATATCTTTAAATCTGGGTATGTTTTATAGATGAATGGATTATATGTCTTTTTTATAGTCTCAGACTTTTCTTCTCTTTCAAGAGCAGCATTTATTTTCTTCTCATCAATGAACACAATGGGTAAATCGTATATTAAAGCTATCTCCATATCTATTGCTCTAATTTCACTCTTGCACAAAACATAATCTGCTTTAAAAATTTTTTGTCCATCTCTATTCACCGCATTAGGAGAAACTTTTATTTTGATTTCATTGTATCCCCTTGTTAACGCCATAAAACTATCGATATCAATATATGTCGGCATATACTCTGTAACAGCATGTGCAAAACTATATTTTTCTGTGTTGTATTTATCCGAACATTTTGTATAACTATCCTTATGTAAAGCGTGTCTCACTGCTTCATCACTGATTTTAGAATATCCTAAAATTACATCTCCAGTAAATGTATCCAATTTATTTCGGTCTAACAAACTCATGCTGACATCGATATCATGTCTACCTTCTGGTATAGGCTCAAATAATCTTTTCCTACTATCTTCCATGCGCTCAACATGTACCAAACAATGAAAATCGATCTCGCTAATGTCGTATACTTTCACTCCATTAGATAAAATTTTTGTTGGTCTATCTTTTGGAGTATATAGCATATCTTTTATTTGGTGGTTGAAATATTCACGCGACTTTTTAAATAAGATAGCAAAACTTTCAGCCATATTCATTTTATCTTTATATGTTGACAATTCTTGCAACAATGAACACAAATTTTTTAACGCATCTATATCACGGACTGAAGTAATATTATTCAATGTAGAAAGATTGTCTACATCATTAGTCCTCAAATTATTTAGCTCGATTCGGAATTCTTCTACTAGCGCCCGAACGACTTTAAACCCACGTTGGGTCACTCGTGATCTATAATCAGGCATAGTATTGATAGCGTCATATATTACGCTTGCCATCAAAAATGTATCATGTGGACTAGCGGCAAAATATCTATCAAACACAATCCGTTTTAAATAATTTATATTAAACTTGTCGAAATCAATTTTGTTATATAAAAACGCACGAATAATCTTATCATATTCTGAATTTCTGTTTTCTTGTATTGCCTTCATGCTCTCTTTGTTCTTCACACCTAAATGCAAAATAATTTTTCTAAATCTCTCAATAGGTTGAATCGATGTCGCGATATTTATAAATTCATTATCTAGACAAATACTATCTGGTAAAGCAAATTCGTATCCGTTTTCAATCAGTTTGAATAAAATATTTATGTCCACCTCATCAAACTCTGAAAAATTCCTTTGACTATAAATGAATGCCAAATTTTCTGGTGCCAACGAAGATAATAACGTAAAACTTTTAGAATAGATCTTAAAAATATTTTCATCCATCAAAAGTTGATTTGTATTTTTGATGGCTAAATTATTTGCTGAATAATCCTTCTCTAATTCCAATGTGTATGGCTCGGTATATAGCGCTGACTGCATTATGGCAAGCACATCTGCAGAATACTGATTTTTAACTAAACAATAGTGCAACATTTTAAATCGTGTTTGATAATCAATATTTGTCCTAGCCCATTTCATGAAATTTTCAGCAAAATGTATATCCTTTAGCAAGTCATAAAAATAAGGTTTGTGGACCAACTTTTGTTTTACTTCTACAGACAAATAATCGACTATGCATGCCAATTTTTTCTCTTTTTCGGGGCAATCTTTGTAGAACATCAAGAAGAACTCATTATCAAACAAATAGTCAATACTTTCTGTTGTCATTTGCTTTAACATCTGTCCCCACTTGAAGCGTGCCAACTCTTTGATAATATACTCTCTGAATTTAGTGTCCTGCAAAAGCAACAGAAACTGACTTTTGTTTTCTTGTGATAATTTTTCAACAAATTCAGGTAATTTATCCAAATATTGAGTCCAATTGTTATAATTTATTTCTGACATAACCTTTCCCTTTCATGAATATCATTTTAGTATCTAAATTTCTATTAAATTTAAAAAATCCTACTTTTATAAATATTATACATAAAATTTATCAAAATTCAATAAAATTTTTAATTTTTCAGCACAAAAAACATAGCAATTGATTTGCTATGTCCTTTTTGTCTTATAAAATTTTTAAATGTAAAATATTAAGAATTAGTTCTACCTAAACTACAATTATCTTTCTTCCTGTTTCGCAATTCCTTGACAGGATTAGGTTTGTCTTCAAATCTGTAATCTTGTCCAAACTTGTCTATCGCCTTAGTTATGACAGCATGACTAGGAATTGTCTCTTCATCGGTAATGATGTCATTCTGATATATGAAGAAATCCGCATTGTTTTTCAACTCCATGACATTAATATATTTTTGTCTATCTCCTGTCAGCAAAACTGTCCTTTCCAAGACTTCTCTCACATATTTTTTGTTCGTGCCTAATGTCAGCAATTTTGGAAACTCTCCATTCCCTATTACTCCCGTGTATGATTTCTTTTCATATTTATTCAACAACTCACATGCCGTTTTTAGATGCGCGCACTCCATCTCAAAATATTGTCCCCATATGTTCTTAATATAATCATCCGTCTCTTCCGAATACGCACTGAAATACAAATATGCTTCGGTATATTCGTGCAGCACCCACATCTCCAGCCATGAACATGTCGGATCTTTTAGACTTTCATACTGTGTCACATGTTCTTCTTCAACCAAGCCTATCTCAGCGTATAATTTTCTACCCAAATCATTTTTATACCATTGACTGATATTCATATAATAATTCATTGTCTGTTGTTCTGCCGCGGTGATGATGTTTGCCACCAATTTGCTATACAAATCACTTTTATTTGCTTTCATGGCAATTTTGACATTGTCCTTTGGATATCTGTGATGAGCTATAGTTGGCCTGCCTGGAGTAATCTCCGTAAATTCCCCCACCAAAAATTTTGGGTCAGCCCCTTTCACATCCAATAGCATTAGGTTGCTAAATCTATACAAATGATCAAAATCTTCTAAAAGTGCAAAATTCAGCGCTTCCACATTTGCTTTATCTTTATCATTTTGCGCCAAAGTCGCTGTCAGGTCAATAGCCAACTGTTCGTAAGCTATTGTAGTCTCCAAAATACTTTCATTTATAGGTTTTAGACATGCAATTTGCTTTTGTTGTTGCTGCTCCTGTTGGCGCACGACAGCCAACATGTTTTTTATTTCTTCATTGTCACAATGTCTAGCAAATTGATGAAGGAACCACACGCTTTCATATTCTGTACCATTCATCAAAATGACTCTAGTCTTTGTGTATGGAGATATCGTATCTTTTTTGTAAGGTTTTGGATACAAATTATTTAAACTTATAAAATAATCGTCAATATCTTTTGTTTTATACTCCAATGGATTCATGTTCCCCTCCAACCAAATATTAACCAAAGACATAACAAATATTCAAAATGCTTTTAAATTTAATTTTTTTAAAAAAACTAAAAGAATCTTTATAAAAATATATAACAATTAGAATAACAATAGTTTTAATTCGCAAGCCAACGCAATATAAAAAACATCTATCAAAATTTTCATAATAAAAACAAAATGATATATGTCCTAACTATATTTATATTTAATTTTTATATTAAAATTATAATTATCCCTGTCAATATTACAATTAGATACACTATCTTTCTTTTCAAATTAGGCTCTTTGAAAATCAAAGCTCCGACAATGACTGATATTACTGTACTCAATTGCTTTAAGATTGACACCCCAGAGACTAGCACATTAGGATCTGTGAGGGCCGTAAATAAAAATCTATCTCCCAGCACCAAAATAGCACCAGTAATATATATGTATATATTTTTCCAGTCAGATTTTTTTATTGGGATCTGTTTATTTTTAATACTGACAAACAATAAAAATATCCATGAGAGCACTGACACAAATAGCATGAACCAAAACTGCATTTGAGAAGTTGTGACCTGCACTATAATAAATCTATCAAGTATCCCTGACGTCTCGGACAACACACACGAAACAACAAAGCACACTATAGCTAAAATACGTTTTCTCCTTGTATACCTCTTTGCTTCTTCTAAAAGAGAAATTGTTTTATAATATTCGGACTGATATGTTTTAGGTATTTCACTTTTCACAATAATCGCATCCTTATTACCTAAAGTTGCATCGTTAATAAATGAATTACTATGCGAAAATTCACTAGATTTAGATAACTCTTGTTTGATTTTTTTCTTTTCTGCCATGGCATCATATCTATTGAGCAATATCAAGCCAATGAACACAATAGCTACCCCAATATATCTCCACCAACTATTAGCTTCATGGAAAATAATTGTGCTAGCAAAAAAGCCAATGATTACTTTAATAGCACTAATGGGTTGCAAAGATGAAATCATATAATTTTTCAATGCCACCAACTCAAACATCCAAGACAAAGCAATTATAAATGATTTTAGCAATATCAAACATAATTCACCACTCGACACTTCTATTGCCTGCCCTGCCGTCCATGAAATCAATAAAAAACCTATAGTACTATACATTGCTACAACAAAGAGGACATGCGACTGTTCACTTGCTTTCTTCCTTAGTACCGCAAAAAAACCTATAATGGTGGCATATATCACCATACAAGTTATCCACATATTTGATATATTATACCGCCTTTTACCTTAGATTGCAAACAATCATTGCAATTTTGTTCCTTACAAACGGCTATTTGTTAAATATTTTAAAAGCTATAAATCTGTATAATCAATATTATAATGATAGAAATATTCTCTATTCTAATAATCAAATTTAATTTACTTCTTATATTCAAAAATAACGGGCGAACAACTAGACACTATTAGGTAAGGCATCTGCTCGCTATGTGCAATATTAAAAGCTTTACACATAAATTCCAATATTAACTTTACTTGTCACACAAATAACAATATCGTCATCATAGTATTGCATAAAAGTTCTATATTTAACATCAAATTTTTATATCACGTGCCTAAATTGTGCCTAAAACAAAAAAGATACAATTTATAGATAAAGGACACAAAAAACACCACTGCATACAGTGGCGTTTTCAATTGGCGGAGAGCTAGGGATTCGAACCCCAGGAGGCTTTCACCTCGGCAGTTTTCAAGACTGCTGTATTAGACCACTCTACCAGCTCTCCATATTTTATTGACTTATTTAATATATCATAAAAACAATATTTTGACAAGTATTTTTGCGTTTTTTATCTTAATATTTTATTAGATATAGGTATTTATATTATTAATTCTTAACCATATTTGATTTTATCTGACAACAATATTAATATTATTTGAATTTTTTTAAAAAATAATATATCATATTGATAAATTTTAATACGAGGTAATATATGAAAAAATTTTTTAACGAATTCAAAGTGTTTATTTCAAAAGGTAACGTCTTTGACATGGCAGTAGGCCTTATCATCGCCACTGCATTTAATAAAATAGTTTCCAGTCTAGTAAATGATATCATCATGCCATTGATCACTTGGGCAACTGGTGCCGCAAGTCTAGCTGATCTAAGCGTTGTCCTCAGAATCGCTGAAGATGGTACAAAATTGACATGGAATTATGGAAATTTCATTCAAACTATTATTGACTTTTTGATTATTGCCTTTTCTGTATTCTGCATGGTCAAGGCGGTCACTCATTCAAGAGAAAAATTTAAAGAAATAGAAAATTTTGTCATCAATCAATCAAAAAAAGAAATTAAAGAAGAGAAAAAGTTGATAAAACAGAAAGCTAAACAAGAAAATCGTCCATTTAAAGTTGTTTGGAAAGAACATGAAGAAGAGAAGAAAAAATTGAACGAAGAAAAAATCAAGAAAGAAAACGAAGAGAAATTGAGACAAGAACAAGAAGAACGACTAAAAAATCCTACGCAAGAAGATTTATTGAAAGAAATCCGCGATTTACTTAAAGAACAATCAAAAACATTAAAAACAACAAAAAATCTAGATTAATCTGGATTTTTTTACAACCTTAAAAATTCATCAAGGATTGAAAATTAAAATTTTTTTAAAAGATGTTAGAAAAGAAAGAGATTAGGCGCTAATCTCTTTCTCTAATATGTATTCTATCTCTAGGCTCATCTCGCCATACGTGATGTACTCTAGCTCTAGGTGGGTACCTGTCTGGCTTAGCTCGTAGGTGTTTCCATCTATCTCCAGTATGCCGTCTGTTAGTGTAGTCTCTTCTCCGTCTACTGTCACTTTCAGTCCGTCTGCTCCTAGCTCTAACTCTATCACTCGGCCGCTCTCCTCTCTTAGCTCTAGTCTATACAGTCTCGCACTATCTCCTAGATGCTCACTCGTTAGTCTCACTCTCACTACGCTTCTCTGACCATAGATCTGCCCTTCTTTCTCTATGCCGCTTATC
>CALWTK010000011.1 GCA_944384465.1 uncultured Clostridia bacterium | reverse complement strand
TGGTCGCAAAACTTTATTTATGGGCGACTGCCCACATTAGCCCCATTACGCACCAGTGCTTATGGGGACCCCATTTATATGGAGGAGCATTATTAGTTCACCACAATGAAAAAATGTAACAGTGGCGTTTACAAGCGGTCATTTTTTTATCCCACTACGTACAAGTGCTTATGGGGACCCTCGTCGCAACTTGATCTTTTGGCAAATTGCATGCGCAATTATTGCCTTTTTGATCTGTTGCTCCTCTTCCCACTTCGTACCCTTTGGGTATTTGTGGGAGTCCTATACTTTTTTATTGCCGTTTTTTTATCGTTTTGCTGGTCGCAAAACTAAATTTTCAAGCGTATTTCGCCGTTTCTCACTGCACACAAATTTTTTTAGACATTGTGCTAACTCCTTTTTTTGCAAAATTGTTTGATAAATTTGGTTTTTTATAGTATACTATATCAAGGAAAATAGTTATGAAAGAAATTGATTTAGATTCATGGAAAAGAAAGGATATTTTCAATCTGTACTATCAATTTGATATTCCACAGATTTCGCTATGTACACCATTAGATGTGTCCAAAGTTTTTGAATTTGCAAAGTCTAAAGGTTTGTCGTTCTATTTTTGCTTGTGTCATGTGTTTTATACTGCACTTTTAAAATTCGAAGAATTTATGGTTCGCTCAATCAATGGTAAAATTGTTGTCGAAGATTGTGAATTTGCCAATATGTGTGTGATGAAGCCAGGTGAAGAAATTTTTAAAATTGTTGTTAGCAGGTACTATCCAAATATTGAAAAATTTTGTAATGAGACAAAAAAGAAATTACAATCTCAAACTACTTTTACTGAATCTTTGCCTTCTAATGCGAGGAGAAGTCAGGTGATTGCGTATATGTCATGTACACCATGGTTTGAATTCACTCACATAACACACCCTCAAGATGTGCAAAGGAATTCTTTTGTACCTCATGTCAGTTTTGATAAAATGAAAATAAATGAAAAGGGCGAGCGGTGGGTCAATGTATCTCTTCAAGTTAATCATGCGGCTATTGATGGGTTCCTTATTGGTAAATTGTTGGACGAAGTCAAATCAATAATAAATCATTTATAAAAAAGTTATAAAATCAACATTAATCATTGGCATATATATGCCAATATAGTTAGAATAAACTTTAAATATATTGATTGTCTAACAGTACGGCAAATTATCTCAAGTTTTTGTTTGTATACTTAAAGCACTATTTTGGAAGAATTTAATAAATGCGATACAGAAAATTTGAATCAGTGATTTGTTTACATTTTGATGTCTATATGTTAATATGAAATAGGAGATAATATGTTGGAAGATGCGTTTTTGTTTTATTATAAAGCAACTAAAATAAAAGACATGCTTAGACAGGGTGCTGTTCAGTGGGGAGTAAAGAAAGAACGTCTAGAAAGTATAGCAGAACACATCTATGGGTGTAACATTTTGGCTATTTCTTTAGTTAGTGAATTAGATTTAGATATAGACTTGGGTAAGATTTTGGAGATGCTTACAATTCATGAATTGGAAGAGATAGTTATAGGTGATGTTACTCCATTAGATGATATAGACAAAGATTTGCTGAAGGATAAGGCTAGGGCAGGAGTACACGAAATTGTTAAAGGGCTACGCAAAAGTGAAACATTGACGAAATTGACCGATGAATACAATGAGCAAACCAGTAAGGAAGCTAAATTTGCTAAAGCAATAGATAAGTTAGAATGCGTGTTGGAATTTAAAAAATATCAAGACTTAGGGCAGGTGTCGTTAGCACATTTAAAACCCGAGATGTTAAAAAACAAGGAATTAAAGCGATATGTAGATAGCGGTAAATATGACTTGGCAGACATATTCTTTATGTATCACATGCCGTATTTTAAAAATTTTGGTATTGATGAGAAATATTGGTACACAAAGTTGAAACCTTTAAATATCTAATGTTATATTTTGATTTAATGTGTGAACATTTAATTAACATAAAAATACATATTTTGTCGGTTCTATATAAGGGGGAATATGCAGAAGTTAAATAAGACTGAAGTTGAAAAGTATTTGAAAAGTGGGGTGTTGACTGAACCATTTTTAGATACCGGTTTAGTTAAGCAAAAGATTGATAAAGATTTTGATTACAAGATAGCGAAAAATAGCAATTACACCAAGATAGAGAGCATATATAATTGGATAGATAAAAATATAAAAACGACAACGGACAAAGATCAGAAAAGAAAATACAAATTTCAACGCACAGCAAAAGAGATTTGGGAAAGTGGGTTTGCAACAGGGTGCACGGATTATGCTATATTGTTTGCGACATTTGCTAGACAGGTTGGTATACCTACAACTTTTTTGCATACAGCAGAATATGGTTGGATTCAAAAATTAAAAAATGGGGAAGAGAGTAGCAGAATACATAAGGGTCATTCGTTTTGTGAATGTTTTTATAATGGAGAATGGGTTTTGGTTGATCCTACATGTAGAAAGATTGAATTTCCATATGATACTAAAAAAATTCACCTTTCATATCAGGTTGTTGGATCTAATATATTTATACCATATTTTAGAGGTTTGGATTTAGGCAAAAGACAATCTATTGAAGAACATGCTATAGAAGAAAAAAGAGCATGTTTAAATTTAAATGTGTAATGTTTTTATTTTTTATTTATATTTGCTTAAAAATAGGTACATTATAGAATTTTATCAAGTTTGTTGCGAAAATTGATTGACAATTAATTTTTTTGTGATAATATAAATGGGTAGACTTATTTGGAACTATAGTGGGGTATCGCCAAGCGGTAAGGCACAAGACTTTGACTCTTGCATGCGGTAGTTCGAATCTACCTACCCCAGCCATCTGTCTAGAGGGAGAGATTATGTACAAAACTGAATTGATTCCTTATACACCGTCTGCTAAAAAGCGCGCAAAATTGATTGAAAATAAAATCAATGAAATGGTGGCGGTAGGATATGAGTTTGTGTCAATCTGTTCCACTCCTAATTACGGAGCGATCCTTATATTCAAAAAATAAAAATTATCTTTTAATATTATCTTGCGTCAATAGCTCAGCTGGATAGAGCATCGCCCTTCTAAGGCGGGGGTCGGGGGTTCGAATCCCTCTTGACGCACCACCACGGAGCGACACGATTTTTGCTCACCGCAATTTTGAAAAAATTGCATCAGTGAGTTTGTAATCGGTCGCTCCTTTTTCCCGCTGCGAACTAGTTCTTGCGGGAGCCCTTATCATTTGATATATGCTATTTTTTTCGTTTTGCTAGGCGCAAAACTTCATTTATAGGCGTATTTCGCCGTATCCCACTGCGCACCAGTGCTTGTGGGGACCCCATTTAGATTACAGAGCTTTATTTGCTCACCGCAGTTTTAAATATAAAACTGCATCAGTGAGTTTACAATCGGTCGCTCCTTTTTCCCGCTGCGAACTAGTTCTTGCGGGAGCCCTTATCATTTGATATATGCTATTTTTTCGTTTTGCTAGGCGCAAAACTTCATTTATAGGCGTATTTCGCCGTATCCCACTGCGCACAAGTGCTTGTGGGAGCCCTCGTCGCAACTTGATCTTTTGGCAAATTGCTTGCGCAATTATTGCCTTTTTGATCTGTTGCTCCTCTTCCCACTTCGTATCCTTTGGGTACTTGTGGGAGCCCCATATAGTACGCTCTTTTCTTACCGCAATTTTAAGAATAAAATCGCATTAGTAAGATTATTAGGTGGTCATTTTTTATTTTCATATCGTACCATACGGCATTTGATGATGTTCTATATATTAAACATATCTATAGTTTTAATTAGTAAAAATTTTGCAATATCTATTTTTATTATAAAAATGCTATTGTATGACAAGAGCTTTTAAACATTATAATCAGGCGTAGTGGAAATTGATTGCTTCGAGAATGGGGTGGTCGCATTTTCATTGAATATTTGATTTGCAAGTTTGATTGATTTCTTTTTGATTTTGTGATAAAAATTGTAAATATCGTTTTGTACTATATCAAAATCTGCAGATCTTTCAAATTCTTTTCTTGACAATCCCTTTGATTGAGTATAATAGTTCAAATAAATAGTGAATATTGCATTGCCAAAATCTTCAGCGAAGATAGGGGAGCAGTCTTTAGTCCTGTCGATTTCTTTACTGTCAAAGTAAGTTTCTAGTGTTTTCACGACCAAATTTTTGTTGCTATATCTAGTATAATACATTATTTTAGCATATTTAGAATATAATTTGTCCATTTTTTCTGATGATAAAAATTCTTGTTTAATCTTAGGGCGTAAAATGGTATAAATAACATTTTTATAATTTCTCAAATCTTTTAATGGAAACAAGCAAGTGCTGAAATCAGGAATATCGACTTTACCTTTTTCTCTAGGGGTGGCGTCAACACAATAATAACCATTTTTGCCATAGCGTCTATCATTCATGTAAATCCAATTTTGCTCATGGAAGGACATGTTAAGTTTATTTCTATTAATAAATCCGCAAGAGATGTAGCCACATTTTAGATCGGGCGAATTTAATTTATCAATAATTGCTTTGAAAAAATTTGCATAGCCGCAACATACAATGGCTCTTTCATCTGAAAATATTCCTAAAATTGTTCTAGGTTTTTCAGTGTTCCATTTTGAAGTTGGCTCTAAATCTTTATATTCAAAATTCGTTAAATAATCGTGGATAAAGACGACTATTTCAAAAGGGGACAAATTGAAATCACGTATAGTTTTTACTAAGCCATCGATGCTTCTATTTGCTTTCAATACTAAATCGAAGTTCCACGCATTGCGGAAATCATCATACTCATCTAAAATAAAATTTTCTGAAAACTTTATACCGTTACGAATATAACGATAAGAATAAAAAAGATTTATGTCGTTTAAAAATGAGAGTTGTTCTTCAGAATAGATATAATTTGCAGGAGCATTAACAGAATTGTTTGAAGACACAATTCTTAAATAAGGTATTTCTTTTGGTGGAGCGTCAAAAATCATTTGTTTTATTTTGTCTTGATTTTGCAACAGCTCTTCTTTTGATACGACTAAATATATTTCACCATTTTGAAAAGTTGTTTTATACATTTTTTTGTCTCCTATAAACTTTGTTTGATTGATATTATTATACAAAAAAATATATTTTTTTCAATAGTTTTTTGAAAGAATATTGTTTTCTATATTTGGTACACAATTTAAAAAAATATAAAAAATTTAATTTTTTTAGTGATTTTTTAAAATTTTTATAAAAAATAAGCAAAATAATGCTCAAAATATTATTTTTTTTAAAAATTTGATATAATTTAAAAGCAAAGTTGTTGATTCAACGTGAATACTTGAGGATTTTTAGTTTGGAGAACATATGCTATTTGATTAGAAATAAATTTTTTATTTATTATTTATATTAGACATATTGATTGTCAATTTTCATAACGTATAGTTTACTTAAAAAACTACTTAATTCTACAAGTGGCAAAATTAATAAACAATTAAGGAGTTTGCATGATATTTAGTTGACAAATCAACTTAATATTGCTATCATCATAATATGAAACAATGTGAATTCCCCAACTTTCAATTCGGTCAAATATTTAATTTAGTCAATAAAAAATTTAGGAAGATTGATGACAGATGTCTATCAAAATACAATCTTACGCATTTTCACGCCATGTATTTGGGTCATTTGTACATTAATGGTGAGATGAATATGAGTGAATTGACGTCTGTAATTGGCGTAGACAAAGCGAATACTACCAGGGTCATTCGAGATTTGCTAGCCAAAGGATATATTGAAAAGGTGGGAGAGTCGAACAGAAAATATGATATTAGACTCACGCAGTCTGGACAGGAAGTGGCGGATGAATTTTCTTCTACCATCAATAAGGTCATAAAGGAGAGCTTCAAAAACTTTACTGACGATGAGAAAAAGGAATTTCGTAGATTGCTGACAAAATTTTTTGAGGGGGTGGGCAATGTTGGAGATATCTAAAATATGTAAAGATTATGTTTTGAAAGATCAAACAGTTTCCGCCTTGAAAGATATTGATATTTGTTTTAGACGAAGCGAATTCGTCTCAATTTTAGGGCCCAGTGGCTGTGGTAAGACGACACTGCTAAACATTATAGGCGGGCTAGATAGATATACTAGCGGAGATCTGATCATAGACGGCGTGTCCACGAAAGAATACAAAGACAAAGATTGGGATAATTATAGAAATCACAAAGTTGGCTTTGTGTTTCAGAATTATAATCTGATTCCGCACCAAACTGTTTTGGAAAACGTGGAGATAGCTCTGACTTTGAGTGGAATCAAAAAGGACGAGAGGAAGAGACGAGCGATAGAAGTCTTAGAAAGAGTGGGATTAAAGGATAAGCTGAAATCAAAACCAAATCAACTATCTGGCGGTCAGATGCAGAGAGTGGCGATCGCGCGGGCTTTGGTAAACGACCCAGAGATAATACTCGCAGACGAACCAACGGGCGCTTTGGATAGCAAGACAAGTGTGCAGATCATGGAGATTCTAAAAGAAATCAGCAAAGATAAATTGGTGGTCATGGTCACACATAACCCTGATTTAGCTGAAGAATATTCTACTAGGATCATAAGATTGCTGGACGGGGAGCTAAAGCAAGACACCAATCCATACACTCACGAAGAGTCGATGAAAGAAATTGAAAACCACAAAAAAGAGTTGGAAAAAGAAGCTGCTAGCGCCGAGGGAGAAAAGACTTTCAAAAAGACAGAAAAGAAAAAATCTATGTCATTCTTCACCGCTTTGGCGCTCAGTTTTAAGAATATGCTTACCAAAAAGGGCAGGACAATCATGGTGTCGTTCGCGGGGAGCATCGGCATAATTGGTATAGCGTTGATACTTGCCGTCAGTGCAGGTATGACTGGGTATATAGAAAATATGCAGAGTGACTCGCTATCTAGCTATCCAATATCTGTCTCTAGCGTGGCAATAGATTATCAATCTGCCATAGATGAGATCACCAGCGGGGACACTACCGTGACGACCGATGATGAAGGCTTGACAGTATACAATCCGCAAGATGTCTTGATCAAAATGGGTAGATACAACTATATGAGCGCTGATTTTGTCAATTATGTGAAGGAGTATTATTCAAGCGGTGACAAAGCAAATATGATCAACGACTATACTATCAGCTATGCTACCACTATGAGAATTTTGACGCAAAACAGTCTTGGGGCGTATGTTGCTATCAACAGTTCGGTCATGACCAGTGCTATTTCTGGAGTGACATCTTCCACCTTCTTTGAAGGACTGAACAATCAAGATTATGTATTGTCCTTATATGATGTTGTAGGTGGGGAAAATGCACATTATCCAACTAATAGGAACGAAGTCGCTTTGGTGCTGAGTGGGGATAGTGTGTCTACCACCTTATTGGACTCATTAGGCATAGAATACTCAATTGGTGCGGATGGGAATTATACCAATTTGCAGTATGATGAAATAATAGGTAAGACATATAAATTTTTGCTAAATGATGCGTATTATGACGCGGATACTGAACAACCGAAGGCGAATTTTGATCTATTGAACAGCACGGACACTGCGGCATCCTTCTATCAACAATATTCACAGCAAGATTTAGGTAATCTATATAACGATGAAAATACAGTTGAGCTCACTATAACTTGCGTTTTGCAATTAAAAGACGATGCGGCAGGCTCAATTTTCTCGGACGGGATTATGTATACTCAAGATTTGGTTGAATTCTATAGAGATGATTGTAAGTCATCCGATGTCGTCAATACTCTGAAGACAAAATATCTAGATGGGGATAGCAACTTGATTAATGGGGATACGCCGTTTGTCAACAGATACACTGTCCGAATCAGCGAACTGCAACAATATCTAAACATGGACAATGGTATGTTCAGCTACAACACTCCTAACGAGATGAAACTGGCACTCAACAGCTATTTTCAGATCAATTTGTCCGATGAAGAGCTGATAGACTTGTATTTACAAGTATATGGAGCGAGCGATGTGCCTACTGGAATATATTTCTATGCATCTAGTTTTGAGTCAAAAGATGATATCATCGCCATGATTGACGCATGGAACGCTAGGGAAGGAGTGTACACCATCACTTATACAGATAGCAGTGAATTACTCACAAATATTTTAGGTAACTTAGTAGATATTATCTCATATGTATTGATTGCCTTTGCAGCAATATCATTGGTTGTATCTAGCATAATGATCGCCATAATCACCTACACATCAGTCATAGAGCGAACGAAAGAAATAGGAGTGTTGAGGAGTATCGGTGCATCGAAGCGAGATGTGTCGAGAGTGTTCAACGCGGAGACTACTATAATTGGGCTTGCGGCTGGCTTGATAGGCGTAATTGTGGCTGGGCTGTTGACAATACCTATCGGGCTCATATTAAAGTCGTTGACAGGTATAGGCGGATTGGCAGTATTAGAACCTTTGAGTGCTTTAGTCTTAGTTGTGATAAGTGTTGTATTGACCTTTGTGGCAGGATTAGTACCAGCGCATATTGCTTCAAAGAAAGACCCAGTGCTAGCACTTAGAAGCGAATAGTTAAAAAGGACGAAAGTCCTTTTTTCTTTTTTGTCTCATATTGATTTCATTAAAAATTTTGTAGAAAAATATATAGTTGAATTTTTTGAACATTATTATATTATATAATTATTGACAAACATAGTTTAAATTTGATAAATTATAGATTGAAAAGAAGGGTGTATGAATAGAATTTATAAAAGATACAAAACTACATTTTTGCCTAATGGTGGTAGATTGGTCTATTGCAAGAACAAAAGCAATAAAGCTACTTACATCAACCTACAATTTAAATGTGGTGGATTAAAAGATAAAATACCGGGACTTGCTCATTTTACAGAGCATATGTTTTTTACAGGGACGGACAGACTATCGAAAGAAGAAGTATCTAAAAAATATTTCAGCGTTTTAGAATGTAATGCATATACGACAATGTTTTGTATTGATTTTCGTGGCAAGATTTTGACGAGCGAATTAGAGACCTTTTTGTCAAACGTGCACATGATGATAACTGAGTCCACTTTTTCAGACAGCGCGGTAGAGAAGGAAAAGAAAGTGGTCTTCCAAGAGATAAATAGGGATTTAGACGATTTTGGCTTTTTAGCTGCTTCATTTAATTCATATAATTTATTCCATCACGATATTTATAAAAACCACGTTATAGGCACAAAGAAAACGGTCGGCTCAATCACCAGTGCGGACGTCAAACAGTTTGTAAAAAAATATTTTGTAGCTAACAATATTGAGTGCAAGGTATTGTCTCCTTTATCACTTAAAAAAGTCAAAAAAATCATCATTAATCAAATTGAAAGCAAATTGCCAGTAGGTGATTTGGAAGAAATGGATCTGTTGAATTATCTACCTATAAAGAACACACACTTTTTTGAAATCAAGACTTCTGATATAGACAAATCATATATTTACATCAATTTCATGTTGGATAAGAATGCATATGATTTTGAATATGAATATAAACTATCATTTATTCGACTGATGCTAAATAATTATGCACTTGGGATAATGAAAGATATGCGTCTAAGAAAAAGTCTAGTATATAGTAGCAATTTTTATCGTACATTCGGTAAGGAGTATGGATACATGTATTTTTATACTACATGTGAAAAAGAGAACATCGATGAAGTACTGAAAACTACAGCAGAGTATATCAAAAATACATTGAAGACAGGGTTCAGTCAGGAGCAATTCGAAGAAGCGAAAAAGAGAGTAAAATATAATGAAGAATTGTTTAATATCGATAACAGATATCACAATGACAAGTTAGATGACTTGCTGATATTTCGTCAGATTGTAGATGACAGAAAATATATAAAACAATTGCAGAATATGACTATTGAAGAATGTAATGCAATGTTTAGGGATATATTCAAAAATACGCAAGTCAGTGCGTCCATTTTTACTAACGCGAACAAAAATGACATTATGAGCAAAAAAGAATTTTATGATTTGTTTAAAATTTAATTTCTACAAAATTCGCTATATTTTTCACTGAATTTTTATATTTAATTTTAAAATGTGTTGAAAATTTTTAAAATTGCTTGACTTTATCTTCCATTATGGTATACTAATTATAATTAAATTGATTTGTTGTGCAAAGTGTTTAGGCACTTTTATATATATCATTATAGTAATTTACATGAATGTTTTTTTCGTGCTCATTTTGCACTCATTTTATATTTGAATTTTAATTATTAGGAGATTTTATGTTAGATAATTTAATGACTAGCGAAGAGTTTGATTCGTCCATTAGGGGCAACAAGGATTTGACTCCTAGCAGACCAAAAACCAAAAATTTTAATACAAACAACCAGAATATAAACACGGAAAAAGATCCAGTGGATATCCTATTGGACAATGATTTTTCAGTCGATGCTGCGAACATTAAACAAGGGAAGACTAGAGCTAATAATCTAAAGGTGATGTTCCTTGGCGGGATAGGTGAGATTGGGAAAAACATGACTGTGCTAGAATATGGCAAAGATATTATTGTCATAGACTGTGGGGTCATGTTCCCTTCAATAGATATGTTGGGGATTGATTTAGTCGTGCCAGACATAACCTATCTAGTGCAGAACAAGGAAAAAATCCGAGGCTTTGTGATCACTCATGGTCACGAAGACCACATTGGTAGCGTGCCATATGTAATGAACGAAATTAAAGCACCAATATATGCAAGCAAGATGACGTGTGGGCTTATCAAGAAAAAGATGGAAGAGCACAAGCGTGTTGAATACAAAACAGTTGTTGTGAAACCAAAACAAAAGATAACTTTAGGCTGTTTTGAAGTTGAATTCATCCATGTCAATCACGCGATCCCGGGTGCGTTTGCTCTGGCTATAAAAACACCTGTGGGTATGGTCGTTCATACTGGAGACTACAAAATTGATTTGACTCCAATCTACGATGAGAAATTTGATTTGCATACCTTCGCCGAACTTGGCAAAAAGGGCGTGTTGTTGTATATGTCTGACTCTACGAATGCAGAACGTGAAGGCTACTCTTTGTCCGAAAAAGTCGTAGGGGACACTTTGGAAAAATTGTTCATCGAGAATAAGGACAAGCGCCTAGTGGTGGCGGCTTTTGCTTCAAATGTAGACAGGATGCAAGAAGTGATGAATTTAGCTGAAAAATTCAAGCGTAAAGTGGTCCTAACAGGAAGAAGCATGATCAACGTTACAGACGTGGCTACTCAGATTGGCGAAATGAAGATAAACAAATCGAACATCATTGAAGTTGACAAAATGAAAAATTACAAAGATAGTGAAATCCTTATTTTGTCTACTGGCAGTCAAGGGGAACCTAATAGCGCACTGTCTAGAATGGCGACAGGTGAATTTAAGGGCATAGAAATTGGCGAAAATGATACCGTCATCTTTTCTAGTAGTCCTATACCGGGCAATGAAAAATCGGTCAGCAATATCATAAACAGATTGATTATGCTGGGGGCTAAGGTCATTTACTCTCAACTTGAGCAAGTACACGCATCTGGTCATGCTTGCAAGGAAGAGATGAAATTGATGCTGAACCTAGTTAGACCTAAATTCTTTATCCCAGTGCACGGCGAACAAAAGCATCTCTTGGCACAGCGTGAGACAGCTATGGCGGTGGGCATGGATAGACACAACATCCTTTTGCCATTGCTGGGTATGCGAGTGGAAGTCAACAAAAACTTTATGAAGTGCACAGGTTCTGTACCTTTTGGTAGCAGATTGATTGACGGCGCCGGAATAGGTGAGATGGACAGCAACGTTTTGAAAGAACGTAAACAACTCAGTGAAGACGGACTATGCATTGTCATATTGAATGTAAATCCAAAACGTGGGCAGTTGAATTCTCGTCCAGAGATTGTGTCTCGTGGGTTCACATATGTGGGAGAGGCGCAAACTTGGCTAGAAGATGCCAAAAATACTATTGTCAACAGCATTGACCAAGAGCATTTGCGTGCAAGGGATTATGTCAATGTGAAAATTAGTTTAAGAAAAGCGTTGACCAATTATTTGAACAAAAAATTGAAACGCAAACCTATGATTGTGCCTATTATCATTGAAAGCAATGACTAGTGGAGAAAGTGGAGAAACACGACCTTTTTGGTCGTTTTTTCATAAATATGAAAAAACTTCGCTTATGGTCGGTTTCTCCACTTATCCCACGTCGAAGCAAGTTCTCGTGGGAGCCCTGATGGGAGAAATATAAGCTGTTATCATATCTATGAAAAAACTTCGCTTATGGTCGGTTTCTCCACTTATCCCACGTCGAAGCAAGTTCTCGTGGGAGCCCTGATGGGAGAAATATAAGCTGTTATCATATCTATGAAAAAACTTCGCTTATGGTCGGTTTCTCCACTTATCCCACGTCGAAGCAAGTTCTCGTGGGAGCCCTGACGGGAGAAATATAAGTTGTTATCATATTCATGAAAAAACTTCGCTTATGGTCGATTTCTCCACTTATCCCACGTCGAAGCAAGTTCTCGTGGGAGCCCTGATGGGAGAAATATAAGTTGTTATCATATCTATGAAAAAACTCCGCTTATGGTCGGTTTCTCCACTTATCCCACGTCGAAGCAAGTTCTCGTGGGAGCCCTGACGGGAGGGGTATAATCAAACACATTTTGCATAAATAATACTGCAGTAATATTTAATTTTAATAATATATGTAGAGTCGCTAATACTTTTTTGAGTAAAAATTATTAATTGAATATTAAAATTTGATAGTTTTGTTTAAAGTTAACAAGCATATAAAGACTTGTAAAAATTGTATATATTTGTTAAAATATTATTGCTGAAATTTGAAGTCCGTATAGATAATATGTTTTAAGCGAATTTGATTTTATCCTTTTATAAATTTTAGTATTTAATAAAATATAAAAATAAGAAGTAGATAAATTTAGGATAATATGGATAAGTTTCAAAAAGGAAAAATATGAAGATAGATGAAAATATAAAACAATTCGGAGTTGAGAATAAGATACCTATCACAAGAGATGAAGTTTTAGATTTAATAATCAAGATGATTAATGACAATAATTATAAGAATATACTAGAAATTGGCACAGCGATTGGTTATGGTTCAATAACTATGGCAGTTAACACTAAATTAGATCACATTGATACCCTTGAAATAGATAAAGATAGATACCATATCGCAGTAAATAATATAAAGATTTATCAACTAGAAAAAAAAATACTAGTATATCTAACTGACGCTATGGACTATATAGCCCATTGTGACAAGAAATATGATTTGATATATCTTGATGGACCGAAAGGGCAATACATCAATTATCTCCCTTACCTATTAAAAATATTGAATGATAATGGGGTGATTGTCGCAGACAATTTATTCTTTCATGGGATGGTTACGGGCAAGATCCCGGTCAGCAAAGGATGTAGAGCGATGATAAAAGGTCTACATAAATACATTGATGAGATCACCTCATCTCCTGATTTGGAAAGCAAAATTATTGAGATTGGAGATGGCGTCGGAATAACAAAAAAAAGACTTAAATTAACCCGTAGGGTTGATTGAGTCTTATTGCCTAAAAATCTATTTATCTAGAATTCTAATTCGTCATTTGAAGCGAATAATATTTCATCTTTTTTTGCAGTTGTTATATCTTTTTCACAATAATAACCTTTTTGCTGAATGTCTTCAATGATTTGCGAAATGCGAGCATGCTTTTTCAACCATTTTTCATCCTGACATGAAATTTTCATATATAGTTCACCATGGTATATCACTTGGCCAGTCTGTTGATCAAATTGCTGTAACTTTTTAAATGAAATTTTCAATCCGCATAATTTGTTATTATGATTGACAGCTATGACATATTTTTCATTATTTTTTGGCAATCTAATTTCTTTGTAAAATTGTATGACATCTGATATTTTTGTTTCATTTTTATTGAGAGACGTCAAACATCCATTTATCCGTGAGAGTTTGTTTTTACCTAGATGGTATGTACTAAATTTAATACTATCACCATCGGTTTGTTTGGACAATTTGTCTATACCTTCAACAACGTGCTTGGCGCTATCGTAAATATAAAAATTTTTAATTTTTGGATCATTATTATAAATTATATATTGCATTTTATCTCCTTTTGCCAGGGTTATATTAGCATGCGTTTGATTATTTTTACAACTCTTTTTTAAAAATGGTTGAATAATTCGGTGTTTTGTTCTATAATACGCATATGGAACTTTTAGCACCCGCAGGGGACAGAGAAAAATTGAATATGGCGATAGAGTATGGGGCGGATGCGGTATACCTTGCTTCCACTCGTTTTGGACTGCGCACTTATGCTGGCAATTTTGAGCTAGACGCCCTGAAAGATGCGGTAGAATATGCGCATTCAAAAAATGTAAAAGTGTATGTCACTGTCAACATCATCCCGCACGAGTCGGACTTAGATGATCTGCCCGAATATTTTTCATATCTTGAAAAGATCAATGTAGATGCCGTGATTTGCGCAGATATAGGGGTTATTAGTATCTGTAGGAGAGTGGCGCCAAATTTGAATATACATGTCAGCACTCAAGCTAACATCACCAATAGTGAAGCAGCTATGGTGTATGTCGATATGGGGGTAAAGAGATTGATTTTAGCTAGAGAGATGACCCTTGATGAATTAAAATCTTTACGTCAAAAACTACCTAAAGAAATAGAACTAGAAGCGTTTTGCCATGGAGCAATGTGTATCAGTTATTCGGGTAGATGTTTGCTCTCCAATTTCTTCACGCATAGAGATGCGAATAGGGGCGCGTGCGTGCAGGCGTGCAGATGGAACTATGCAATAAGAGAAGTCACAAAAGATCAAGAATATCCTATTGAAGAAGACAGCCATGGTACTTATATTCTCAACAGCAAAGATTTATGTATGATTGATTATCTAGACAAACTTCAAGAAGCAGGTGTGGATTCAATCAAAATAGAAGGCAGGATGAAGACAGAATATTATGTCGCGAATATTGTCAACGCATATAGAATGGCATTAGATTATTTAAAAGGGCATAAAATATATAATCTTCCTGATGAGATAAAAAACGAAGTGTATAAATCAAGTCATAGGGACTATTCGACAGGTTTTTATTTTGGTGACCCAAAAGAAAATCTAGACACCAGCACGCCAGAATCCAGTTACGAATTTATAGCGGTCGTCATAGAAAATGGAGAAAATAATGTTGCCAAAGTTGAGATGAGGAACAGATTTAGTGTAAATTCTCAACTTGAATTGTTGTCTAGAACTAAAAATAATGCTATAATAAAGATAAACAAAATCGTCGATGAAGAAGGAAATGAATTGCAGGAATGCAAAATTCCTAAACAACATGTTTACATCCATACTGATGTAAATTTATTAAAAAATGAGATATTGAGAAAAAAGAAGTGAAAAATTATTCAAAAGTCTTAATTATTTACAATCCAAACGCGAACAAGGGAAAGATTGACGAAATCATACCTAAAATAAAGAAGCGTTTGCTTGTTCGCTATCCTCAAGTGGACACTATGACTAGTCAAAGCGAAGACGGTGCGGAGGAATTAGCGTACAAAAATGCAGGTAAATATGACATAATTGTCTCTTGCGGGGGAGACGGAACACTGCACAATATAATTAATGGTGTAGCTAAATCTAAAGAAAATCCATTGATTGGCGTGTTGCCATATGGTACATGTAATGATATTGCAAGGAGCCTTGATATACCATTTGACTTAGATAAAGCGGTCGATTGTATATTGCGCTTGAACACTACAGAATATGATCTGATGAATGATGGGAAAGAATATATTGTGTACTCTTATGCTACAGGGTATTTGACAGGTGCGTCTTATTCTGCCAGTGCGAAGACAAAAAAACGTGTGGGCAGATTTGCTTACTTTTTGGCAGCATTGAAATGTATGTTCAAATTCAAATCTCTACCTATCACAGTGACTTGTGATGGGGAGCGAATTCATGGGAAATTCGTGTATTTTATGTTGTTGAACGGAAAGACTGCGGGCGGATTTAGACTCAACAAAGATGAAAATTTGAGCAACGGGAAAGTGAAACTTGTCATGATAAAGAAAAGTAAATTTTTAGGTAGCTTCTTTGAATTTCTAAAACTATTTATGCGTGGGATAAAAGCTTTATCTAAAAGTAAAAATTCAATCGTCAGAGATGTCCAAAACGTAGAGATAGAAAATCATGCCAACGCACCTTTCACTATGGATGGTGAAAAGGACAAATTCTTGAAGAAAAACATTGTAGTCAACAAAACTATCACAATGATAAAAAAATAAAATCGGTATAGATGCCGATTTTTTTTAATATTATATTTTATGAGCTTGTACGAAGTAAAATTAAATACAGATTGTGTCGTAAAAGAATTGAATATTCCGGATGAAAAAATGAAAATTCGGCTTATGGAATTGGGGCTAAATGTTGGCAGTGTTTTGAGAGTGAAAAGCAAGAGTGTTTTGAAAAAAACATTTTTGATCATATTTCATTCGTCATGTTTTACCCTGAAAGATGACGTGGCGAAAATGATATTGGTGAACTATGTATAGAATTCAGATCGTAGGCAACCCAAATGTAGGTAAATCTACTTTGTTCAACTCACTGACTAGATCCAACGAACACACGGGCAATTTTCACGGAGTCACTGTAGAGAGCAAACACAAGATTGTAAAATATGAAAATGAAGAATACGACTTTGTCGATTTGCCAGGGTTGTATTCTTTGAATAGTTTTTCATTTGAAGAAGAGGTGGCGCGAGATGAAATAATTAAAAAAAATAGTTTTAATCTCGTGATAGTCGATGCCAACAGCATTAGACGAAATCTATATCTTTGTGTCCAACTAAACGAACTAAATATAAATTATCAATTATTGATTAATAATTATGATTATTTTGAAAAACATAAAAATAAATTAAATTTGAAATTATTTAATGAAAAATTCCATACAAATGCAAAAATAATCAATGCAAAAAAAATAAAAATTAATAAAATCGATATAAAAAACATAATAAATTCAATAAAAAACAACGATTTTCAAAAAAATTCTTTAAATTCGTGTAATTATTTATCAAAATATATTGAAAAAATAAAAAATAAATATAATTTAGATGAAAAAACAATAATTTTTGCTTTAAATGGTATTTTTTTGGACCTAAAAGATGAAGAAATAAAATTCATTAAATCATTTTTTCCAGAGATTATAAGAGATAGATACAAATATATTGACGATATTTTAAAGCAATGTATAGAGATACAAAAAGGATATGTATATGGTGAGTCAAAATTTGATAAAGTTTTGATAAACCCTGCTTTCATGAGTATAATGTTTTTGATTGTGTTTTTTTTGAGCATATATATCATATTCTTTTTGCTTGGTCCATTTTTGAGTGACTTATTGATTGGGATTGTAAATTTTTTGATTGTCAATCCCGTGATAAATATAATCTATAATATCACTGATAATGTATGGGTGATTGAGTTTATCTCAAATGGCGTGTTCAGCTCATTTTTGACAGTGTTGACATTTTTGCCACAAGTGTGTCTGTTGTTTATCTTTTTAAGTATCTTGGAAGATAGCGGAATAATCTCGCGTATGGCGTATGTGTTTGACGATTTTTTGTCCTACTTTGGACTCAATGGGAAAGCGGTGTATATAATCCTAATGGGGTTAGGGTGCAACACAATGTCAACTGTCGCGACTCGAAATATGAACAGCAAAAATTTGAGAATCAAAACAGCGATTCTAAATCCATACATAAGCTGTATGGCAAGGTTACCAATATATGTCATTGTCGCTTCCGCTTTCTTCGGAGCAAAAGCATACTTCGTCATCACTGGCTTATATCTATTGGGGTTGGTGGTGGCACTGGTTGTGGCGTATATATTGAACAAAACAATTTTGAAATCAAAGTCTAGTGAACTATTGTTAGAATTCCCACCACTGCGCACATTGGATTGTAAACACATTTTTCAAGTGGGAAAGACAAACGCGTGGGACATGATAAAGCGTATATTTGGCATTGTCGTAAGTGTGGGCATAATTGTATGGATTTTGTCCCACACAATGTTTAACCTGAAATACACTGATGTCATAACGGATAGTATTTTATTCTGCTTGGCTGACAAAATCTCGTTCATATTTACACCTATCGGGTTGAATAGTGCGGGGGTCGTCTGCGGGCTGATTGTCGGCATTATGGCAAAAGAATTGATGGTGTCCACTTTCTCAATCAGCAATAACGTGGCAAGCACAGCCGCTTTGATCGCAAGTATAGTAAGTTCAACTAGTGTAGTGAATTTTACTGTCGCCAGTGCATCATCCTTTTTAGTGTTTTCGCTCCTTTATTGCCCATGTGTATCAAATCTGGCAGTGATAAAAAAAGAGATAGGGTCGTTTTGGATGTGGTTTAGCATAATCAGTCAATTTACAATAGCGTATATGTTTAGTTTCGTTGTATATAATGGGATAGTGCACGGATTTACATTCGCATTGATTAGCATATTGATTATTACTGTAATTCTTTGGGCAATAATATTTATAACAAAAAAAATACGAAAGAAAAAATTAGGTTGCACTTTTTGCAATAAAAATTGTGGCAAAGGATTGTAAAATCAATAAAATTTTGCTATAATCAAAACAATTTGTATGAATATTGTTTTGGTAGGTGAGTATGAAAAAACCTTTGGTCGCAATAGTAGGTAAACCCAATGTGGGTAAATCCACCTTTTTCAATAAAGTGGCTGGTAAAAAAATTAGTATTGTAGAAGATGTCCCAGGAGTGACTAGGGATAGGATTTTTGCGGATGCTGAATGGTGCGGATACAAATTTCAAATCGTGGACACTGGTGGGCTAGATTTCAACAATGAAGACGAGATGAACAAGCGTATTCTAGAGCAAGCGAATCTAGCGATAGAACTCGCTGATGTGATAATATTTTTTGTAGACGGCAAACAGGGCTTGACTGCACAAGATATTGAAATTGCAAATTATTTGAGAAAATCAAAATCCCCTAAAATTTTAGCGGTAAACAAACTTGACAATTATGAACTAGAGAAGACGTATGAGTTTTATGAATTAGGACTGGGTGAACCTATGGCGATATCTGCCGAGCAAGGCAAGGGTGTTGGCGACTTGTTGGACGAAGTGGTAAAATATTTAAAACTAATTGACACAGAAGAAAACGATGAAGTCATAAAAATCGCTTTGGTAGGAAAACCAAACGCAGGTAAATCAAGTATCACCAATAGACTTTTGGGTGAAGATAGAGTGGTGGTAAGTTCTGTGGCGGGGACGACTAGAGATGCTATAGACTCGCCCTTTAAATGGAACAACAAGGACTATTGTTTGATTGATACGGCGGGACTTAGGAGAAAATCAAAGATAGAACCTAGCAGTATAGAACGCTATAGCGTTATTAGAAGTCTGAATGCTATTGAAAGATGTGATGTCGCAGTGTTGGTGATAGACGCAAGTCAGGGTATCACCGAGCAGGACGTAAAAATCGCAGGATTAATTCACGAGCAGGGAAAACCTAGCGTCATTGTAGTAAACAAATGGGATTTGATAGATAAAGACGAAATGAGCGTAAAGAAGTTTGAAAAACAGTTTGAAGTGGATCTGGCATTTATGAAATATTATGTTACCCTGTATGTATCCTGCGAGACGGGACAGCGAATAGGCAAAATAATGGAGACGGTGGATATGGTACTAAAAAATGCACAAAGAGAAATCCCTATGGCACTATTCAATAATGTATTAAATAACGCAATTGCTGCCAGTGAACCTCCAGCGAAGAACGGCAGACGCTTGAAAATCATTTTTGGCAAGCAGGTTGCCATCTGTCCGCCGACTTTCAACATATATTGCAATGATGCGAGTTTGGTCGAAAACTCTTATATCCGTTATATTGAAAATAATTTGAGACGAGCATTTGATTTCAAAGGCACGCCAATCAAAATTCAGTTTAAGAATAAAAATGACTAAAAAAATTCACTATAAAGTGAATTTTTTATTTTGTATATGAATTATTACGAGATGTACTCAAATAGTGGCACAATTCAGAATTGTATTCAACCCCAAATCTAGCATACAAAAAATTTCTCCAAATATTGGTTGTAGATTTATCTAAATTTCTATAGTGCGAATTGGCATTAATGCAAGTATAATCTGAGATATAAAATTCTACTTTTTTGTCCTGCTGTTCACTGTACAACATCAATTTTAATAACTCTCCGCTGACATTATATTCAACGCTTTTAAAAGTAAAATTCAATCTTGATGCAAAATCCATTAAATCATCATCTGTCAATCTTTTAATAAATTTACTGTCTTCCATAATGCCATTATTATATATTTAATATATCAATTTGTCAATAGTGTAAATTTGTTTGCTTTATTTTAAAAATAATGGTATGATGAAATGGTAAAGGATTGAGTATGCAATATTTATATGTAATATTAGGGATAATAAGTTATTTTATTGGGAATATAAACTGGGCTAGAGTGATATCTAAAATCAATCATGGAGACGTGACTAAGTACGGGAGCGGGAATCCTGGTACTTTGAATGTTTGGCGTGCGTTTGGCTTTTGGCCGGGAGTGTTTACATTTTTGTTAGACGCGGTGAAAGGATTGGTGCCAACACTGGTCGCTTATCTCACTTTTGGCTATATAGGTTGCAATCCTGAGATTGCTTTGTATGTCGCTGGCTTTGCAGTAGTGTTAGGGCATATCTTCCCTGTCATATTCAAATTCAAAGGCGGGAAAGGTATCGCTACATCTATTGGTGTGTTTTTGGTAGCTAACTGGTGGGTAGCGTTGATCGTGTTCGCTGTCATGATTATAGGAATGCTGTTTATAAAATATGCTTCCATTTTCACTATGGGTTTTGTTGTAGCAATGTCTATTGTCGAAATCTGCCTATGCGATCCTGCAAACTGGGTAAACTATATATTTATCAGTTTGATTTTAATTTTAGTATTGTACGCACACAGATCAAATATAAAGAAAATATTTACAGGCAAAGAAAACAAGACAGAATTATGGGGAATGTTAAAAGGTATTGTGAGTAAAAAGAAAAAAGACACTACTGACGTTGTCGTAGAAAATAACACACAAAATGAAACTACAACAGAAGAAAATAAGTCAAATGACGTTTAATCGTCTTTTAGAGTTAGGTGAATAGAAGATAAATATTAAAAGCAAAAATAGTTTTAATGTAATTTTGTTTGAAGTTTAAAAAAATAAAGAAAAAACGAGGATAGAAATTGATAGATACTCACTGTCATCTCAACGATGCACAATTTGATAATGATGTAGATTTAGTGATTGATAGATTAACTTCAGGTGGAGTTGAAGCTGTTGTTTGCGTGGGCTGGGATTTCAAATCAAGTGTGAAAGCTAGAGAGATATCCGATTTAAATGACAATGTGTATTATGCCATAGGCGTACATCCGGACGAGTGCGATGATTATAATCAGTTTGAGATGGAGGATTTGCTTAGACTAAAATCAAGCAAATTGGTGGCAGTCGGGGAAATCGGATTGGATTATTATCACAATAAGGATAACAAATTTAGGCAAATGGAAGTGTTTGAGAGTCAAATTAGTCTGGCTAACAAATACAAATTACCTATCATTATCCATTGTAGGGATGCTTTTGGCGACATGCTGACTATATTAAAAAAATATGCGCCCTTCAAATATGGAGCGGTCATGCATTGCTATAGTGGGAGTCTAGAGTACGCAAAAGAGATAATAAAATTGGGAATTAGAATTTCCTTTACTGGTAGTGTCACGTTCAAAAATGCAACAAATTTACACGAAGTGGCGAAAAATATCCCATTAGATAGTTTTTTCTTTGAAACTGACAGCCCGTATCTCACTCCTGAGCCCAATAGGGGCAAACGCAATGAACCTATATATGTATTTGATGTGGCAAAAGCAGTGGCAAAGTTAAGGGGCATTGATGAAGATAAACTGATAGAATTGACAGATAAAAATGCCAAAGGTTTTTTTCGTATATAATTATCCGTTGTCGACAAAATAATGCAAGATACACTATATATAGGTAAGTGACAATTATGTATTACAATATATTGTTTATTCATATTTATTATTTTACGACAGTTAATTTCAAGTTTTTTTGCAATTGGGTATTGACAAATCTCTTTTTGATGTTATAATGTTATCGTCAGCTTGGTCAGATGGTCGCAAGTTAGGTGTTATGCTTAATTTGAGGAAAGTCCGAGCTTCACAGAGCAGGGTGCTTGCTAACGGCAAGTCTAGGCAACTAGAAGGAAAGTGCAA
>CALWTK010000010.1 GCA_944384465.1 uncultured Clostridia bacterium | reverse complement strand
ATTAAAAAATAGGAAGAAATCTAAAATTTCTTCCTAAGTCCTTTTTTCTTGAGTGACCCCTTCGGGGTTCACTTCAGTATTACTTGTCCTTTTTACATGTTGACAAAAGGTTGAATATATATTAATATAATAATATGAATATTGATTTGACGTTATCTTTATTGTTGGATTTTGACGACATATTTGAAGGGGCATTAATAATGCAGGTGTTCTTTTATATTGTATTTGCTTTGATCTTTGTGACTATAGTTTTTTCTATTATAAAGGCGTGGAAGAAAAAAGGAGATAGTTCAGACACTACTCACACAAGACTGACTACTTTTAATCAAAATACGAAGTCAAAAGAAGAGGCAGAATATTGTGAATATTGTGGTGGGGTGATCCCAAAAGATAGAGCAGATTGTCCTTCGTGTGGGGCAAAGAGAAAAAAGAAATAAGAATTCGACACAAATTTTGCGAATTCTTTTTTTTATTCAAAATTATGCGGTCAAATTATGTCATTTTTGCTTTGAAATTATCATTTATAGTGATAGGATAGGACGGTAGATATCTATGAGAGTGCTTTTTATAAAAAAGACAACTTTATTCATTATCATAGGAATATTGATTGTTGTCTCTAGTTTCGCAATCAATATGTCAGGGCTTGAAGTCGGGCAAACGTATTTTGCTGTCAGCAATAGGAAACTACCTATTTATTCTGTGCAAACGGATGAAAACAAAGTGGCGATTTCTTTTGATGCGGCGTGGGGAGCGGATAAGACTAGAGAGATAATGTCTATCTGCGACTCGTATGGAGTCAAAACAACGTTTTTTTTAGTCGGCTTTTGGGTGGATGAGTATCCAGACATGGTAAGGGAAATATATAACAATGGCTTTGAAATTGGGATTCACTCAAACACGCATCCTGATATGACAAAGTTATCACGAAAAGAGATGATTGAAGAATTGGAGACAAACATATTAAAAATTGAGACCATCACAGGAGTTCGACCTAAACTATTTAGACCACCATATGGCTATTATAACAATACTTTGATCGAAGTGTGTGAGAGTTTGGGCTTGAGTTGTATAGAATGGAGCGTAGATAGTCTAGATTGGAAGGGACTCTCAGCTAGCGAGTTGGCGGGGAGAGTGACCAGTCAATCAAAGAACGGGAGCATCGTACTCTTTCACAACAATTCGGACAACATTTTGGACGGGTTGAAGATGGTGTTAGAATTCTTCAAAACAAATGATACCCAAGTCGTACCAATTGGGGATTTGATCTACTACGATAATTTTACGATAAATATACAAGGTACACAAATAAAAAATTAAAGGAGAAACAAATGAATTATGATTTATTAAATAACAATAGAGTCTACCTTCAAGGTGAAATTGTAGACGAACCAATATTCAATCATTCTGTAAAAGATGAAAATTTTTATTCATTCAATTTAAAAGTCATGCGCTTGAGTGGACAGAATGACATTTTGCCTATCACGATATCTTCTAAACTTATGCAGGACAATAATATCCACACAGGCGAGCGATTAGCTTTGCGTGGTCAATTCAGAAGCTATAATAAACTGATAGACGGCAAAAGTAGATTGATTTTATCAATATTTTGTAGAGAAATTTGTGAATGGGATAGTTCATTGAACCCTAACGTAATTGAGTTGAACGGATATATTTGTAAGCCGCCGATATATAGGACAACACCTTTTGCACGCGAAATTTGTGATGTGCTGATTGCTGTCAACAGAAATTATGACAAATCAGACTACATTCCATGCATTGCTTGGGGCAGAAACGCACAATTTGTCAACAAATTGCCAGTAGGCACAAGGCTGGAAATTGAAGGGCGTATTCAAAGCAGAGAATACAACAAACATATTGAAGGCATTGAAATTCCTATAACTAAAATTGCTTATGAAGTATCAGTCGCAAAACTAATTGCATGCGAAGATGAGACCGCTTTATAATTAAAGTGGTTTTTTATTTTGTACAAAATAGAACATATGTTCGATTAATTTTAGCAATTTTATCGAAAATTTATACCAAAATATGCTGAATTTTGTAAAAAACTGTCATATACACTTGACTTTTCGACAAATCATAATATATACTTTTTTTTGAAAATTAGGGGTGAATATGTTTGATATATATGACAGTGAAACTATAATTAAAATATACCGCATGCTGACAAAAAAGTGTAACGCAATTGACAAATTTATTGAAAATCATGCTTTTTATTTTGGACCATGCACTAGCGAGTTCGGCGCGGTGGATGTCTGTAATAATATTATAGACCTTATTACAAGAAAAAATCAACTGATTAATCTAAAAGTTATTGTAGATAATGCAATTAAAGCGCTTGGTGTAGAAGATAAAAAAATTCTCTATATCAAAATGAAATACTCCATTTCAATTAATGAGATTTGTGGTATTTTAGGCATAAAGGAGCGCACAGCATTTAGACGAATTGAGCATGCTTATTCGAATTTGGCGGACAATCTGAATAGATCAAAGTATAGTGAAAAATTGCGTAAAATAATGGACGAAGAGACATGGATTTGTGATGTCCGTGACGAAGTCAAAGAGCGAAGGATGGCGTTTAAAAATAGGTCGCTAACCATTTAATAATCCTTAATTTCCCTGTTGTTATTGTCCCTATCTTTTGAAAGTATTTTTGTGCTTTTTAATATCATGAACACAAATATCAGTGCAGGTATTGATAATACTGCTATTATTATGCCGGTAGCGTTGCTATTCAATGGAAGGCTGGTTGTATTAGATTCTGTGGCGTCAAAGTCTGGGGATGTGGTGTAGGTCACTTCTTCTGTGTTTAATGTTATGGTAGTCAGTTCATCACAAAAATCGCTATAAACATAACCGTAATAGTCTCGGTCGGCTGAATATTTGCAATAATACCAAATATTTGTCCTACCATCCACTAGAGTCTCACCTTCAATGGTACCAAAATATGTCAAATTTCTAGAATATAGCGGGATGTATGCAACCTGACTAGAACTTCCACTCACTGTCGTTGGTTCGCTTCGTAGGTCGCGACTTAGTTCTGCATACACTCTAAAACTGATGTCTGTCAAATATGGTGTTTGGGGAGTGCCAACAATTGTTTGGACACACTCCTTTTTTACATACCCCGTAAAATTCAAATAATTGACTTGGAAAAATTCATTGTTACTACTATCTGTGAGTTCAACAAAATATGTTCTAGGCAGTTCAAAATATATATTGCTGTAATTGTCTACATCAATAGGAGATTTATATAGATAGACGTCATCGTACATTATGCGTGCGTAATATGTATCAAAGGTACTGGCTGATACGAAACAAATTGTATTTTGAAAATATATCAAAAAAATCATTAGAAGAAACATATAAAAATTTTAACACAAAAATTTTGATTAAAAATGACAAGTTTAAGATAACTAATGCGAGTTTTGGTGTAAATTATTATGAAAATGGATCTAGTTGAAGAAATTTTGAAGATAGAAGAAATCCAGAGACAGAGAAAATTGAAAAATAAATTGCTGACCTATAATACTGGTGAAAAAAAACACTTAAAGCAAATTGAATTCCATAAATGTCAAAAGAAAAACAGATGGGTATTCGGCGGGAATAGAAGCGGGAAGACAGAGTGCGGAGCAGTGGAAGTGGTATATATGGCTAGGGGCTGTCATCCATATAGAGATATAAAAGGTGCGACGAGTGGTTGGGTGGTGAGTCTGTCTACTCAAGTTCAGCGAGATGTCGCTCAGATGAAAATCTTAAATTACATCAATCCTGATTGGATACAAGATGTGGTGATGATAAGTGGTAGAAAAGATAATTACTACAACGGAGTAATCGACTATATATTGATAAAAAATGTCTTTGGGACTCTTAGCAAGATTGGATTCAAAAGTTGCGACCAAGGTAGAGAAAAATTCCAAGGCACGAGCCTAGACTACGTGTGGTTTGACGAAGAACCACCTTACGACATCTATATGGAATGTCGTATGCGCGTGTTGGACAAAAATGGAGATATTTTTGCGACTATGACTCCGTTAAAGGGTATGACGTTTGTCTATGATGAAATATATTTAAACAAATTCAATGATGACAATATCTGGTACGAATTCATGCAATGGGATGATAATCCTTATATTAGTGAAGAAGCTAAGCAAGCTATGAAAGCTAGCATGTCGCAGGATGAACTAAAGTCGAGACAGTTTGGCGAATTTTTAGATGTGGGAGGTAGAGTATATCCAGAATTTGATGAAAACGTAAACGTGATAGAACCATTTGAAATACCGTATGATTGGCAGGATAAATTGTCCATCGATCCGGGTCTCAAGAACCCGCTGTCGTGTCATTGGTATGCGGTGGACTATGATGGGAATGTGTATGTGGTGGCGGAACACTATGATAGAGAAAAGGACATCAATTATCATAGCGAAATGATACATAAAATCAGCGATGAACTGCATTGGCATAGAAATCCTAACGGTATGCTGGAAGCACTCATTGATAGTGCTGCCAACCAAACGACACTTGCGTCTGTAAAAAGCGTGGCAGATCTATTTTATGAACACAATATCCTTGTGAACACCAATGTAAATAAAGATGTATTCTCTGGTATTCAGCGTGTGAAATCATACTTAAAGAACGGTTTAGGAGAGACTAAACTGTTCATTTTCAACACATGTAAAAATATGATACGAGAGATAAAATCCTACCGTTGGGGAAATGGTGACAATCCTGTCAAAGTGGATGACCACAGCATGGACGAACTTAGATACTACATCATGTCCAGACCGGAAAATAAAAAGCAAAAAGAAGAGTTGAACATCGTTCAAAAAGAAAAAGAGCGACTGATAAGAAATCTTAGATACAAGAATAGGGGGTTGATGTGATATAAAGACGAATATATTTGATGAAAACACCATGAAAGCGCTAAAAGCGTGTATCACAGGAGTGACGACTAAAGAAGTGGTGACCGAATATTCTATGGACGAAGAGAGCGGAAAATTGAAAATTGTCAAGCAGAAGGTGAATGAAAAAAGTTTGCCACCGAATATTGATTTATTAAAACTAGTTTATCAGCATCTTACCGAAGATAAGGTTGATTACAACAGTCTAACAGATGAAGAATTGCAAAAAGAAAAAGAACGTCTATTAAAACTTTTAAAGGAGAAAGAAAATGATAGTGGAAAGAGCAAAAACAAGAGTTAAATGTGATGCTAGCGGGTGCAACAACTTGTGTGATTATGTGATTGTGAACAAAAAATTTGTATTCGATGGTAGCGTGTATTTATGTGAAAATTGCATGAAATCTCTGTATGGAGAAATAGGGAAATACATGATACCAAAAAATGTGAAGCCGTTATATAAAAAAGGAGGGAAAAATGAGTAAAAATACTCAAAAAATCGTTGAAGAAGTAAGACAAGATTACAACAAAAGAAGGGAAGAGAGGAGAAATCTAGAGGCGCAGTGGCAATTGAATATCAATTTTATGATGGGGAACCAATATAGTTATATTGCGTCAAATCAGACAATTCGTGAAGACGAAAAACAGTATTTTTGGCAAGAGAAAGAGGTATTCAATCATATAGCGCCAATTGTGGAGACTAGGATATCAAAGATCACGTCCAATACACCTAGCGTGACGGTTGTACCAGCTAGTACGGAAGAAGCGGATATAGAGAGTGCGAAATTGAGCAAAGAGATTTTAAACTCGGTTGCAAATAGATTAAATTTGACCGATATAGAGAAGACAGCTACAACGTGGAGCGAGATATGCGGGACATCGTTTTATAAAGTTGTTTGGAACACAGACACTGGACGTATGGTTGCGACAGACGAAACTGGACGAGCGATCAAAGAAGGCGATGTCGAGGTTGAAGTGATTTCTCCGTTTGAAATTTTTCCAGACAATTTGGCGTGCGAGCGCATGGAAGATGTGAAGAGCATAATTCACGCACGTGCTGTGGAAGTGGAAGAGATCAAGACGCAGTGGGGCGTGGACGTAGAGCCAGAAAATGTACATGCGTTCACTCTAGATAGTGTGTCCGGAAATCTTGGTGGACTTGGCTACGATGCGCATATCAACCGAGTCGCAAATGTAGAACTGGGCAACCACAGCGTAGTCATAGAAAGATATATCCGACCTACAAAGTCGTATCCAAATGGAAGATTGACTATTGTAGCAGGCGACAAATTATTGTTCGATGGCGAATTGCCGTACATAAACGATGAATTAAATACACGTACTTTCCCTTTCGTAAAACAGATATCCAATTATATGCCGGGCAGTTTCTTTGGGGTGAGTGTCGTAGATAGACTGATCCCATTACAACGAGCATATAACGCTGTCAGGAACAGAAAACACGAGTATTTCAACCGTGCGGTCATGAATGTGTTGGCAGTAGAAGACGGCAGTGTAGATACGGACGCACTTGAGATGGAAGGCCTATCTCCGGGCAAAGTCCTTGTGTATAGGCAGGGGAGCAAAGTGCCAGAAATAATGCAAAATCCCGCCCTTACAATAGACTTTGAAGCGGAAGAAGAACGTTTGCTATCTGAATTTAAGACAGTTTCTGGCGTGAGCGATATGATGACAGATAGTTACGCAAATTATACCAATATGTCGGGAGTCGCCCTTGAACTGTTGGCAGAGCAGGACATCACGAGACTTGCCACTGCGATTGACTCTACAAAACTAGCTGTAAAGGTCGTAGCAAAATACATATTGCGACTATACAAGCAATACGCTGTCGTGCCTAGACTCTTAAAGATCAGCGGCAGTCTTGGCGACGTACAAATGTACTACTGGGATCAAAACGAAATCTGCAGTGACGATGTCGTATTTGACACATCTACTGACACTAGCGACAGTTTAGGACAACGTAGGACAATGCTGCTTGACCTAATAAAAGAAGGGTTGATGTATGACGAAGATGGGAAGTTTAGTCAAAGTATGCGTAAAAAATGCCTAGACCTATTAGGATTTGGTATGTGGGAAAACGCAGTTGATCTAAATTCGTTGCAGATCAATCGTGCACAAGAAGAAAACATCAGCATTGTGAACAATGAAAAATTGGAAATTTTACCTATTGATGATCACAAAATTCATATAGATGAGCACACTGCCTACATTTTGGGCGGAGAGATAAAGAAAAAACTAAATCACAAGCAGATAATCGAAAAATTGTTAAAACACATTGAAGAACACAAAAAATTGCTTGAAAAAGAGCAAGTTCAATTAGATAAAGGAGAATAGTTATGGAAGAATTGGAACAACCAAAACAGGACGAAAACGTTAGTTTAGGCTCCAACGAAAATTATGGTAAATTCAAAGATGCCGAGAGTTTGTTGAAAGCATATACGAACCTAGAAGCGGAATTCACCAAAAAAAGTCAGCGACTTGCCAGTTTAGAAAACGAAAATAGCATTCGTGAAGCGCGAGAGGGCAAGTTGGCTGAAATCAACAAGAAAGTGGATGATTTTGTAACAAAATTTGAATTTGCTAAGCCTTTTAGTAGCGCGCTGAAAGAAAATTTGGCAAACAACGAAAATTCAAACCTAGAAGAAGAGGTTATGAATATAGTTGCAAATAATTACAAAAGTGCAGAAGATTATGCCAAAGATAGCGAATTTTTGAACAATTACATATTTTCTAATCAGGAGATAAAGGACAAGATTGTGAAAGATTATTTGTCAAAGATTACTCAAAATTCACCTATCAAAGTGGACGTAAGTTCTAGCAATATTCCACTTTCTCCACCACGCGTACCTACAACAATTCAAGAAGCGGGGCGCATGGCAAAATCAATTATTAAACAAAAATAAAGGAGAAAATTATGGTAGATTTAACAACTGCACAAAACGCGTTAAAAGACGCATATTTGGTCGCTGCATGCAACCAATTGAATACAAAAACTAACCCATTGCTAGCAAGAATTAGACAATCTTCTAGCGATGTGTATGGCAAACAAATCATCAAAGTGGCACCCGTTGGCTTAAACGGCGGGGTTGGAGCAGGGAGCGAAACAGGCGAACTGCCTACTGCGAACGAAAACAATTATGTTCAATTCAAGACCACTTTGAAAAACTTATATGGAACAATCGAGATTAGCGATAAAGCGATCAGAGCTAGTTCGAATAGCAATGGAGCGTTCATTGATCTATTGAACGCAGAGATGGAAGGACTGCTCACTGCATCGAAATTTAACCTTGGGCGTATGCTTTATGGTGATGGCACAGGTGCGGTAGGTACTGTATCTAGTTACGCATCTGGTGTGGCTACAATGAACAGTGTCAAAAATTTGATGGAAGGTATGGTCATTGACGTATATTCTTCCACTGGTTCAAGCACCAGCAATACGGGATTAAGGATCTCTTATGTAGATAGGACAGAAAAGAAAGTTTACTTCACTACAACTCCTGCAACAATAAATACGGGAGATGTGTTCTACGTACAAGGTAGTAAAGGTAATGAAATTACAGGCCTTGGAGCAATCTTCGGTACAGGAGACTTGTACGGACTGTCAAGGACATCCAATAGATGGTTGTCTCCATATACTAGCACTACTAGTCAAGAGATAAGTGATACGATATTGCAAGAAGCGGTAGATTTTCTAGAAGAAAACACTGGCTCAAACATTGACTTCATCAGCTGTGGTGCGGGAGTAAAACGTGCTTATCAACAATACCTTGCATGCTATAGAAGGAACATAGATGTGACCACTCTAGAAGGTGGATATAAGGCAATCAGCTTCAATGGAATTCCTGTAGTATCTGATAGATTCGTTGAAGATGATGTGTTGTATTTACTAGACACTTCAAAATTCACTCTTCATCAACTTTGTGATTGGGAATGGATTGAAGGCGATGGTGGGAAGATCTTGCGTCAAAAAGCGGGATATCCAGCATATACTGCTACTTTGGTAAAATATGCTGACCTCATCTGTGACCAACCTAACGGACAAGCGAAATTTTCAGGCATCAAATCAACTGTTACCAATCCATTCACAACCGTAGTGAACAACAGCACTGATCAAGAGGGCTAAATAGAAAAGGAGAATTATGAAAATCAAAATTATAAATGATGTATTTAATATTGCAAAGCGTATCAAATATATAGATAGAGATTATTTCATACTTTGGGATAGCGAAAAAAATAATTTTGAGATTCATAATGAAAATCAAATTGATACCACATATTGTCTGACGCTCCCGTTCAAAGATTTGGACAAGCGGGCGCTAGACTATGTGTATCAAACCCAAAGCACAAATATTGAAAAAATATTAGAAAATATCGAAAATGACAATAAATTGTTAGAGAGCGCTGAAAATACAAGCGTTCTCTCTCAATTTAATGACGTTTTGGAAGATGATTTATCAAGGAGATAGTATGAAAATTATAGATGTATTGACAAATAGTGCGGAGTTACTGGGGCTAAAAGCTGAACGGGCATTGCTCACAACAGCTACAGAAGAAAATGAGGACGAAATCCTAACTAATGAAAATATAGCTAAATTATTTAATTTAGTTAAATTTTCAATCCAGGAACTCTGCTCAAATTATGTGCCAGTCATTGATGAAAAACAGATCACAACCGTAGAGAAGAAATATCCAGTGAATAGTCTTACAAATTTTATCCGCGTTCATCGCATATACCGTGCGGGCGAACCTGTCCTATATAAGATAATCAATAGGAATTTGGTGTTCAAGGAAGATGGGGTGTATGATGTTCACTATTCGACCTATCCAACAATCACATCTATGTTTGATGATGTGGACTTTTTGTCAAACTTGAGTCCGGACGTCATGGTGTTTGGACTGTGTGCTTATTATTGTTTATCTTGCGGTATGTTTGAAGATTTTGAAGGCTTTTATGAAAAGTATACAGAACGAGCAGATAGCTTAAAAAATTTAAAAATTTTTGAATTGCCGAAAAGGAGATGGGAATGAAAGAAAAAAATAGGATAGAGATAAATAAATTCAACAATTTTACAGATTTATCCGATCCTTTAGCCGTTTCATTTTATAACTATCTTCCTACAGATAAACTATACAATTCTTGGGGCGTGGAGACAGCAAAATTTCCTACCACCAAAGAGAGTAGCACAGGATGGGAATTGAACATTGCGGATCTAGATATCACGAAAATTTGCGGTGCGACATATTTCAAACAATACTTTTCAGATACGGGCGTAATTCAACATAGGATTTTGGTGTATGGGGATGACAAAAAGGTGTATATCAATCAACTTTTTGATGAAGACCCTGACCTATATTGGTTGTACAATTTAGAGTTCAATAGCGCGCCGGTTACTCTTGTGTTCAAAAAAGATGACGCTGACGCAATAATTCTAACAAGTACGGACAAAATGGTGATTTGGAAGACCAATTATTCGCCTTATACGATAGAAGATGTGCCAATCATCACATCCATGTGTATGAACGAAGGAGTTTTGTTTTGTACGATCAAAGAGCCAGCATTTAAAATCTGGTACGCCACAGACCTAGACGCAGAAAACGTGGGGAACATCAGCTCTAATTCGGGATATATTTCACTTGAAGATGAATTAGGAGACGCGAGAAAAATTGTTGCATTCAATGAAAGCGTATTTGTCTTTAGAGATTATGGAATTTCAAAGATCAATTATGTGAAAAATGAAGCGACAGTCAGTCAAGTGTATCTGTCGAACACAAAGATATTTACGAATACGGTCAACGTATGCGGAAATGTGATCATATTTATGACAAAGGACGGACTATATTCGTTCAATGGAGTAAAAGTGACAAAGACCAGTGTAGACATACGGGACATGTTGACGGACAACAATGATAGCGCGGTCGCTTCATCCCTTGGGAACAATTATATGCTCGCCCTGAAATTGGATTTCAAAGATGACAAGACTGTCTTGTGCGAAGAAGGAACTCATGTCAACAATGCTATAGTTATAGTGGATATTACTGACTATTCGTATCAGATTATCCGCGGGGTTGATGTACAAAGTTTGCTTCCAATCAAGACAGAAGTGTTTGAAAAAATGATTGTGACCTTTAATTCGGGGAATGTGTCAAAATTGGGACAAATCACGAACAATTCATCATGTTTTGAGACCCCGCTTCCAAAATATTGGGTAAGTGGAGAACTCAATAAAGATTATAATGTAAAATTATTTACAAAACTGACTGTAAAAGCGGATATTGATGTGAAATTCAATTTGAAGTATGATGATAAAAATATCAGTTTTACTACATACAAGACTGGTGTGAATGAATTTTGTTTTAGAATATGTTGCAAGCAAATAGTTTTGGAGATTTCTTCATCAAAAGCGCAGGCGCAAGTGGACAACGTCATTTTGGATTATTATGAATATTGAACTAAAATTCTTAAGGAAAATTAATATTTATTTTCAGTATTTGTGCTCTTTAAACAATATAAAAATCTTTGAAGAAATATCAAGGATTGAAAGGAGCAAAAATGAATTGGAAAAATCGATTGACAAATTATAATTTTTGGATTTCTATTGTCAGTGCGGTGCTACTTATTTTGCAAGCGTTCAATATTGAGTTTGATGTCAATTATATCAACGAAATTATCACAGCTGTGTTAGGTCTGTTGGTGGTGATTGGGATTATCAATGACCCCACTAAAAGTGCGTCAAAGACAGATACTTCATCGACTATTACTACGTCTAATGCGGGGATAAATGAGCCCACGACTGCTGAGTCAGAGAAAACTGACCCCATGACCAATGAGTCTGAAAAGGCTGTTGATGCTGAAAAAGCGATACCCATTGTCAACGAAGATGAAGCTCTTGATGTTGATAGCTCGGACAATATGGAAATTCTTGTAGAAGATATTTCACAACATAGTGAAAATCCGTTTGAAAATATCTCTGAAACTGACACCGTTTCGGACAACTCAACTCATCAGGAAACTGAACGTATTGTTGAAAGCGAAAGAACAAATTCAGACAATCTAGAACCCCAGGAAGAAAATAAAACTGATGCCAATATTGATAAAGCTACTGAAATGGTCAACTGCGCTACCGAACCTGTCTTTGATGAAGATAAAGTAGCAGCTCAGCAAGATGAAAATAGAGTAACGACAAACACATTTAATATAGTAAATAACTAGAGCATAGCGCTCTAGTTTTTTGTTGAAACTTGAAAAGGTGGCTGGGGTAGTTGGATTCGAACCAACGCATGCTGGATTCAGAGACCAGAGCCTTACCGCTTGGCGATACCCCATTAACCTCTTTATTATAGCATATTTTTATTTATTTGCAACATTTTTGTTTGAAATTATAATTTTTTTTAGACTTGACATTGCTATATAATTTTATTATAATCCTTTTATAGATTGTAAAATTTATAAATAAATTTTTAAAAGGATACCTATTTAATGAAAAAAAACATTTTGGTCAATATCAACAAAGGGTATATAAAACATTTTTTAGCTATGATCAATTCGCTGGCGATTAACAATCAGGACAGTGATTTTGACGTCTATGTCATGCACACTGACCTAGAGCCAGAAGATAAAGCTAACATATTGACTAATGTCCGTGCGAATGTGAATTTGATTTATATTTTCATGGACAAAGCTTTGTTCAAAGGTGCACCAAAAGTAAAACGTTATCCTTATGAAATATACTACAGGATATTTGCACCTATAATGCTACCGGAGAGTGTGGATAGGATATTGTATCTTGATTCGGACTTGATCGTACATAACAGCATCAATGAATTGTACAACATGAATTTTGAAGGGAATTTGTTCATTGCCTGCACACAAATTCGCGGATTTATGCAATGGTTCAATAGAATTCGTTTGACTGTAAATAAAAATCATTTTTACATAAATACAGGCGTCATGATGATGAATATAAAAGAATTGCGAAAAGTGATTGATACTGATCAGATTTTCAAATTTATACGTCGAAATGGCTGGAGAATGTGCTTGTATGACCAAGATGTTATATTCAAGTTTTTTGGTGACCAAGTTAAACTAATAGACCCTAAAATATACAATCTATCCGATAGGTATATATCTTTTTACAACATGAGACGCCCAAAGCACAAAATAAATGCTGATTGGGTTGCAAATAATAATGTTATAATCCACTACCTTGGCAAAAACAAACCATGGAAGGATAATTACAAAGGAATTTTGAAACAATACTATCATAAGTACGCAGTGAATAAAAGATGAAAAGAGTTTTTAAGATTATTTTTAGTAGAATGACTTTAGTTGTGCTTGCTATCTTGATACAACTAGGTATTTCTCTTGTATTGCCTTATGTGTTCAACCATTATTATCCAATTGTATTCAATCATGTCTATGTGCCGATAGAGACTATCATTACAATCTTCGGTATCATACTTATGATAAGGATAATCAATTCGGACATGCCGATTGAAGGGCAACTTACTTGGGTGATAATTCTGTTGATTTTCCCTATATTTGGCATACTGATCTATTTTTTGTTTGTGAGAAGGCGTCCGCCAAGAAGACACAAAAAGTTCTACGACAAAGTGTCTACTGAAATCAAACAATATTTGGTGAAATATAAAGAAGAGGATGATGAGTTAAAAACAAAACTAGGCAAATATTATGGTCAATTTGAATACATATATAAATCTACAGGGCTCAAGACGTACGATAATACTGAAATAAAATATTTAAGGCTAGGAGAAGTGTTTTTTGCCGAACTGTTGGAAGAATTGAGAAATGCCAAAAAATATATCTTCATGGAGTATTTCATCATAGAGCGTGGCGAGATGTGGAACGCAATACTTAGCGTCCTGCGCATGAAGGTAAAGCAGGGTGTAGAAGTTAGAGTCATGTATGACGATTTAGGCACAATTAACAAACTGCCAAACAATTTTGCGAAAAAATTAAATGAAATGGGAATCAAGAGCGTGAAATTCAACTCATTTATTCCTATAATGTCCGCTGTGCACAATAACAGAGACCACAGAAAGATGACAATAATTGACGGCAAAGTTGGCTTTATGAGTGGACTCAATTTGGCGGACGAATATGTCAATATCAAATCAAAGTTCGGTCATTGGAAAGACACTGGTATCAAAATTAAGGGTGCAGCAGTCAAAAACATGGTACTTATGTTTTTGCAACTGTATGATGTACAAAATCAAAAATTGGAAGATTTTTCGACTTACCTACCTAATGAAGTGACAGCGGTAAATGCGACCGGACTAGTTTGTCCGTACGGTGATGGTCCAAAATATTTTTATAGCGAATATGTGGCGGAAAATGTATATTTGAACATTATCAATCAAGCAGAAAATTATATTTGGATCACTACTCCATATTTGATCATTGACAACAAACTTACCAACGCACTATGCAATGCGGCTAGACGTGGGGTGGATGTGAGGATAATCACTCCGCACATCCCGGACAAAAAGATCATTTTCAATCTAACCAGGTCCAGTTATAAGACTTTGCAAGAAGCGGGAGTGAAGATCTTAGAATATTCAAAAGGCTTCATTCACGCAAAGCAGGTGATTTGTGATGATTGTCTAGCGGTGGTGGGCACAATCAATTTTGACTACAGAAGTTTGCTTCATCATTATGAATGTGGCACATTGATGTACAAGACGGACGCTATAAAGGATATTAAAAAAGATTTTGAACATCTGTTTACTATAGGTGTAGATATGGACGGGTTTAGATTGAATCCTTTCGTGAGACTCATGTGCGCTATCATAAAGGTGTTTACACCAATGCTATAAGGTTTAAAACTTTTTACTTTTATCTTTAAAATTATTTTAAATTGTAAAGGAGATTGTTCATGACTTTTATTATAAAAAGGAAAGGGGTTGATAAAGACAGGTTGGCATTGGAACAAGAATATCAAGAGAAAATAAAACAAATTGCCAAAAGTCTTAAAAACAAAAAACCTTTTATAACAAAAAAACAGATGCTAAAAGATTTGTTTGATTGGTGGAATAAAAATATTCAATACGATTATGCAATATTAAATAATCCAAGGACAAATAATGGCACAGGAAAATATCCAGGAATTGTTTATGATTATAAAAATACACATATTTTAGCGAGTGAAAAATATGCTCCTATACTACTGAAAAAAGGCATATGTGTTAGTTTTGCTAGTGCATTTAAAGATATTTGTGAATTGATTGGAGTTAGATGTAGGGTTGTTACAACCGAGGATGAAGCAGTTGTTCCAGCTTATAAAAAACTTTCGCATGCATGGAACGAAGTGTATATTGATGGAGAATATAGAACAATAGATTTGACCCCGAGTTTTGTAACATTTATGGGAGAGTTAAGAACTAACAAAGTTACAATTCATGAAGGGAATATATAATTTTATAAAAGAAGAGTGAATTGTTTACTCTTTTTTTATTTAATTCAAAAATTTTAATTTTTTAACAATTTTTATTTTTTTTATATATTATGTAGTAGACAAAACGAAAATCTAAATTTACATAACAATCAGCATTTAAGTATGCTTTTTGTTATGTAAATAATTTTTTATAAAAGGAGAAATTGATGTCTTTTATTCAAAGATTCTCTAATATTAGAAGGGGCGGAATTGTCTTCACTGGGAACACTCTTGGGCTCAGCAAGAGAGAAAATCTAAACCAATCTGGACTATTGGGCTCTATTGGGGCATTCACTAGTCTTAATCAGGCTTTGCAGGTCGCAACATTCCCTGTAGGTACCACGTTGAACTATGTTCAAAATGGATCTAGAGCAAACTTAAATTTGCCAGCGAATAGTACGGTGTTGTATGCAGAATTGATATGGGGAGGACTGTATAGGTCAAGTGTAAACAATATATCTAACCTAATTGATAACCCTATATCTTTCACGACTCCTAGCGGAGTGTTTTCTATTCTAGGTGACAACGCCACTAAGCAAGATTTTGTCATTCCTTTGGATAATAATCTTGTCATTGGCGTGTATGTTCGTACTGCTAATGTAACTAATCTATTGGCCGCTAATTTCAATGGAAGTTACTCCGTGTCTGGTGTGCCAGCGCTGATTGAAGCGTTAGAGAGCAGGACACAGAGTACAAATCATGCAGGTTGGACGCTTGCGGTCGTGTATGAAAATAGTAATTTACCTTTAAGAGATTTGACATTGTGGACGGGTGGGACGGTTGTGTCTCCATTGGTGGGGACGACAGATGTGTCGCTCACAGGGTTTATAACTCCAGAAGTTCTACCTATTACTGGTAAAATCTTTGTCTCTTCTGGCGAGGGTGATGCCGTCTTGTCTGGCGATCAAATGTTGTTTGGAGCAAATATCGGTAGTCTATCCAACTTGTCTGGACCGAACAACCCACAAACCAACTTCTTCGCATCTCAAATTAATGATGAGAACGGACTTCTTGACACCACTGGCACATTTGGTAACAGAAACGCCAATGCTCAAACTGGGACTAATACGTCCGCATGTAGACAGGGTTGGGACATCACGGCAGTAGACATTTCAGACAAACTGCAGGTAAATCAAAATACTGCGAGCATCAGGTTTACTTCCACGGGGGATTTGTATATTCCAAATGCCTTAGCCATTCAAGTGGACAGCAAGGGTGCTAACATTGTGGCAACTAAGTCGGTAGATAGAGATTTCGCTCGTATTGGAGAAGAAATAGAATACACTATTAATTTGACCAATACAGGTTCTATCACAGCAAACAATGTAGTCATAAACGATGTTTTGCCTAACGGCATGACTTTGGTAAATAATTCTATATTTGTTGATGGTGTACAACAGCCTGACACGCTTCCTATCAATATTGGTAGTGTTGTGGTCAATCAAGAAATTGTAGTTCAATTTAAGGTTGTAGCGAATTCAATTCCAAATATTAATCCTGTCTTGAATACAGCGAGAGTAGATTATGAATTTAATCCGTTTTCTGGAACGACCGTCTCATCATCAACTAATACAAATACAGAGACAGTGTTTATAATCTCACCAAGTTTGAGTATATTGAAACTGGTAGACAAAGTCTTTGCTGTTCAGGGGGATGAATTGACTTATACTTCAACAATCACAAACACGGGTACGACGCCAATCATAGATGTAATATTTACTGATACGACACCTGCTGGTACCGAGTTTGTTGTAGATTCGGTAACAATAGATGGCGTGGCGTATGCAGGATACAATCCTAATGTTGGCTTCAACGTGGGGAATTTGTCTCCAGCACAAGATGTTGAGATTAAATTCAAAGTAAGAGTCTTATAAGGAGAGAAAATGATAATTAACAATAATTCAAACGTACAATATAGTTTCGAATTGCCGGATGGCAGTGTCGAGACAGAATCAAAAGATAGCAATATCGTCAGTACTGAAATTTTGACTTATTCATTCACAAAAGTTAAAATAACCAACAAAAACTTTTTACAAGAAGGCGAAGTGGCAGAGCAGACTATTACTCTGACCAACAATTCACAAGCAACAATAACAAATCAAACATTCAATGACACAATGTCTCAGGGTGCAACTTATGTGCCTGGCAGTGTCACAATAGACAATGTATCATATCCAGCATATGATTTAGTGGCGGGCTTCCCAATAGCAGATCTTGCACCAAGTGCATCGACTGTTATCAAATACAACATTACGGCAGACAATCCGCTTACAAATCCACTTGTCAACAATTATGGAACGCTTTTATATTCTGTCAATGATACGCAATTTAGTGAAAATACTAACACGATCAATATTCCAATTGTATCAGGCAGAATGGGTATTGTTAAACAAGTTGATAAAGCATTCGCAGTACAAGGAGATACTTTGCACTACACTAGCACAATAGTAAACTCTGGAACACTACCAAAAACTAATATCACATTTATTGACACTGTTCCAGCTGGTACAACATTTGTTGCTGGAAGCGTGAAGATAGATGGGGTGGCACAACCTGGATATAATCCTAATGTAGGTTTTGCTTTAGCCGACATGGCGGTAGGCGAATCACGAGTTGTGGAATTTGATGTAGTGGTGAACTAATATGAGAGATATATTTAACACTTCAAGAATTATAGACAATTCTACCATTCCACCAACAACCACATTTAGCAATCAAGTATTGACACAAGTGAGTGACCCATCTCCAAATCCAATAATAATATGTTGCAACAGAGTGCCAAACAGAAATTGTGGACGTCCAAGAAGATGCTGTAATAGATGTTTTAGATGTAACATATGTTGTCTATTCTGTAATAGATGTCCTAGACAAAACAGACATTGTTGCTATAGAAATTTTAGAAGGAATATCAATCCGGTTAGCAACAACTTAAACAACAATTTTTCAAATAATTTTAATAATTTCAATTTTTAATATAAAAAATCTCACTTTCCGTGAGATTTTTTGTGTTTTTTGAAAAATTAAATTATTTTAATTCTTTTTCAGCGAGTGATAGAGCGGCTTCAATAGTGTCGTCCATATCAAAATATTTATACATACCAAGTCTTCCACCGAATATAACGTTCTTTTCTTTGTCCGCTAGTTGTTTGTATTTTTCATACAAATCATTGTTCCTTTCGTCATTTACAGCATAATATGGTTCATCACCCTTTCTCCAAACTTTTGGATATTCACGAGTGATCACGGTCTTAGGTTGAGTGCCGAATTCAAAATGTTTGTGTTCTATTATTCTTGTATAAGGAATTTCATATTCGGTATAGTTAACGACTGCATTTCCCTGATAGTTTTCTTCTGGCAAGACTTCGGTCTCGAACTTCAAACTACGGTACTCCAATTCGCCAAATTCGTAATTATAAAATTCATCTATCATACCAGTGAATAAAATCTTGTCTGCCATGGAATTTAATTCGGCTCTGTTTTTAAAATAATCTACTCCAAGACGCATATCACAATTTGACAACATTTTTTCGCATATTTGAGTGTATCCACCTATAGGTATGCCTTGGTATCTATCGTTGAAATAGTTGTTGTCATAAATAAATCTCACAGGCAGGCGTTTTATAATGAAAGCTGGTAGCTCAGTAGCACGGCGGCCCCATTGCTTTTCAGTGTATCCTTTTACAAGTTTTTCGTATATATCTTTTCCAACTAACGAGAGAGCCTGTTCTTCTAAATTTTTTGGACTATTTGTCGCATACAATTTCTTTTGTCTTTCAATGATGTCCTTTGCTTCTTTTGGGGTAGAGATTCCCCACATTTTTGAAAATGTATTCATGTTGAAAGGCATGTTGTATATTTCGTTTTTGTATTTTGCGATAGGGCAGTTGATGTAATTATTAAACTCGGCGAATGTATTTATATAGTCCCAAATTTTTTTGTTAGAAGTATGAAAGATATGTGCGCCATATTTATGTACATTTATATTCTCTATATTTTCCGTATAGATGTTGCCTGCGATATGATTTCTTTTGTCAATCACCAGACATCTTTTTCCTCTTTTCGATGCTTCATAAGCAAAAACAGAGCCAAATAGCCCAGCTCCAACAATCAAATAATCATATTTTTTCATAAACTCTCCTTAGTCTATTTCAGTATAAAAAATATAATTTCATTTGTCAAATAATAGATAAATAATCCAAAAAAATATTTAAAAAATATAATTTTCTTTAAATTTACATGAATTTTTATAAATTTAAAAAATTTTCAAATAAAATACAAATAAAATATATTTTTTCTATAATATTTTCAAAAAATATCTTTTTTTATTAATAATTGATGACATATGACTTTTTTATAAATGTATAAATGTTTTAAGAATTGGGTTGATTTATACAAAAAAAATGTTAAAATAACACTGAGGTGTTTATGGATGTAGAAACCTTGCTAGAAGAGCAGAAAAGTCTAGAGAAAGCCCAATCTTTAATAGATTATCATATACATAGAATAGACAAAGATAATGAGTTGGGTTCATCTTTAATAAAAGAAAGGCTAGTCTATGCGGCAACTGAAAAGTTGGATGATTTGGAGAAAGCAGAGATTTATTCAGATGTTGACGTGAGCGAAACTAATATAGATAATTTAAATAAAGAAAAAGAGATGTTTTTAAAGATAAGGCCAAAACCTTTTTTTGCGCGTATTGATTATTCAGTAAAGAGACAAAAATATAGTTTTTATGTCGGTATAAAGACTATTAATAATAAAGATAATTCAATCATGGTTTTAGATTGGCGTACCCCTGTATGTTCATTGCTATATTTCTCATCTTTAGGTAACACTTATTACAATACACCTTCGGGGCGAGTGGATGTTATGCTTGATTTAAAAAGGCAATTTCAGTTGCAACCGAATAAAATAACATCCTATTTTGATACGAACACTAAAATAGATGATAATCTGCTGCAGGAAATGTTGAGCAAGAATTCATCTAATCACATGTCGAACATTGTGCAGACCATTCAAGAAGAGCAAAACGAGATAATTCGTAGAAAACCTAATGACAATGTTATAATTAATGGGGTGGCGGGTTCAGGCAAGACTTCTATAGCGATGCATAGATTGGCATACATATTGTTTGTGAACAAAGGTAAAATCACAAGTGACAATATTTTGATATTGTCTCCAAACAAATTGTTTAGTGCGTATATTCAAGACGTATTGCCCGAGTTAGGTGAAGATAATGTGACGACATTTACAATGCAAAAATTGCTTAGTGAATTAAATCTATCACCAAAGCATTATGGCAGCAAGCACAATATGGTAAAAAGCGAATTTGAAGATCCTGCACGCGAATTTGAAATCAATATAAAATTTTCAACTAACTTTAAATTAAAAGTTGATGAATATCTTAAAAATTTTGACGTAATTCCTTATATTGCCATTGCCTGTAAAGATTTGTTTAAAGTGAATGCCGAAGCACTTTATAATATCAAGGTCAATGAAAATTTGGATATATATTCAAAAATTGAATACATCTTATATGAATATCTTAAAAATAGGTTTCCCAAACTGACTATGCAAAAAATTGACGGTTTGGTTAGTAAGGGAAAACTTTTGTGCAGAAAATTATTTTCACCTAAGAACATTTTGGAAGGATTATATAAAGAATTTGACCTGCATTTAGGGTTGGGAAATAAATACGGATATGAAGATGTTCCGATTTTCGCGTATATTAATGCATATTTCAATCCTTATGAAAAAAATTATTTTATAAAACACATCTTTATTGATGAGATGCAGGATTATGACCCTTTTTCAATATCGATCATAAAAAACACTTTCCCAGATGCCGTGATGACTTTGGCAGGGGATTATAATCAAAACATTTTGTCTTGCCAAAATAATTTGAACGTGCTAAAGACAATTTTTCCAAATACGCCTATAGATGAACTGGATATAAGTTATCGTACAACGCATGAGATAATATCATTTGCAAAAAATATAATAGGAGATAATAAAGAAATAAAAAATGTAGTTAGAAAAGGTGAAAAACCAATAATACAGCAATGTAGTCATTATATAGACCTAAAGAAATTTATTGATGAGATAGTACTGAAATATCCCAATGATAAGATTGCCATTCTTACAAAGACAGAAAAAGAAGCCGCAATACTCAAAAAGATTGTACCGAATTTCAAATTGATAAAGGACGACGCAGATGACGACTTGTTGACATCAAAATACACAATTACCACAATTTATATCAGTAAAGGGTTGGAATTTGATAGAGTGATAGTCGCAAATGTAAATCAAGACAATTACAAGACATTATTGGATAGGAACAATCTTTATGTCGCATGTACAAGACCTTTGCACGCTCTGTATATCACATATCAAGATAAACCAAGTAAATTTTTACCTATTTGAGTTGATATCATCTGGCAGAAACTGTGACTTAAAGAAAATCAAAAGACGAAAAGATTTTGATGTTTAAAATGTAAATTTATATATCGTAAGTTATAATAATTTTATAAGGAGAACATTATGAAAAGGATTGTAATATCGGGTAGTGCTAAATTGCAGAATAAAATTCAAAATTTTCGAAACGCAATCATTGATACATATGAAATTTTAGACTATCCAAAATTTATTCAAAATGATAAGTTTATTGATTTATATCCCCAAATTCATAGAGATTTTTATGAAAATATCGCAAGCACTGATGTTTTTTTGTTGTTTAATTATGATAAAAATGGTGTTGAGAGGTATATTGGCTCTGCTGGAAGCCAACTTATTAATTTTGTTAATGTAATTTGAGTTTAACATTTATCAACATGTAAATTATAAAAATTCAAGTTAGTTAATGGTTGCTTTAGACTAAATGTGTCGATGCAAAATCAATAAGATTAAGCAAACATATAAACATTTACGAATAAAACTTTGTTTAAGATGAAAAAATTAAAGTTAAACACGATAATTGGATGGGAATAATGAAATTTTTAGATAAAGTAAAAGTTATAAACATGAAAGATACGTATAAAAAAGAAAATATCAAATTGAATGATGTCGGCGTGATTTGGGAAGCCGAAATTAGAGATAATTCTTTTTATGTGATGTTCGACGATGATGCAGATGAAAAATTTTATAATGAAAAAAAAGAACAAGCATTTTTTAAATATTGCATTATTAATATAAAAGATTTAGAG
>CALWTK010000009.1 GCA_944384465.1 uncultured Clostridia bacterium | reverse complement strand
ATTGTAATAAAACTTAAATATTCTATTTTATCCAATTTTATTAAGAAAAAAATAAGATTTGTTCTTTGATTAAGTCAATTGATGCACATAAAAAGACGTTTACTTTTGGATAAGGTGGAAAATTTATGGGGAAAACTGTAGAATATACAAATAACTTAGAACAAAGCAAGATAGATTTAATTAATGAAATAAAGAAAAGGGTTGATGATAAAATAATTGAACAAAGCAATGCGGATTTATTGATAAAACTAATAAATAATGCAGAATCTTTGACTGAAGCGATTGCGATTACCGAACTAGGGACGACATATAAAAGAACAGGGTTTCATTTTGACAAAAGATTAGAAAAATTTGATAATACAATTAAGTATTTTTCAAAAAATACAAGTTTAAGTTTTCGAACAAATGATGATGCCATAACTCATAAATTAGTCATTGGAGATAATTATGATGCATTGCTAAATTTATTAGTTTCTTATAAGGGGAAAATCGATGTAATTTACATTGATCCACCATATGGGAAAGATAGTATGGGCGAATTTGCCGATACTAATTATGATAATTCTTTAACAAGAGATAATCTTTTATCCATGTTGTATCCTAGACTTGTGTTAGCAAGGCAATTACTTTCTGAAAGTGGTATTATTTTTATTTCCATTGATGATAAAAATGAAGCATATCTAAAATGTTTAATGGATGAAATTTTTGGTGAAAGTAATTTTACTGCTAGTTGCCCTAGAAAAACAGTTTCATCAAAGACAACAAAATCTGATCATGAATTACAGAAATTATTTGATTATCTTTTGATTTATGTAAAATCTGATGAGGCTCATTTCACAAAAAATATCGTTGGATCAAAAAGTTATCCATTGCACGATGAACGTGGTGATTACTATTTAGTTCCATTACAAGATAATGGTCCTCATGGGACAAAAACAGCTCGACCTAATTTGTGGTATCCAATATATCAAACAAAAGATAATAAATTAGTATTGGAAAGAGAGTCGGAGGAAGATGTGGAATTTTTGCCAGCGGATCATAAAGGGGATGCTGGAAGATGGATGTGGTCAAAAAAGAAATTTTTGACCGACTCACAAGATTTAACAATATCAGATAAAAACGTTGTCTCAATTAAACACTATTATGTAGAAGGAGATGATACTAATAAATATCAACCATGGAAAGATTGGCTGGATAAATTTCTGAATGCATTAGGGACAGCTCAATTGAGTGAAATTATTGGGAAAAATAAATTTGATAATCCAAAACCTGTTGACTTGGTAAAATGGTGTATAAATTTACATCCTAATACAAATGCAATTGTTCTAGATTTTTTTGCGGGCAGTGGGACAACAGGACAAGCGGTATTAGAAGCGAATAAAAATGATGGTGGCCATAGGCAATTCATATTATGCACTAGTAATGAAATTACAACAACCACACCAAACGGCGTTGTAATTGATGTCACAAGCAAAAGATTAAAAAGAATAATGACAGGCAAATGTTATGACTACTCAACGGGTTTTGATTGGATAAAGAAAAATGAACCTTATGGTGATAATCTAGATGTGTATGATATAAAAACAGTTGCTAATTTTGAAAATACAAGTGGGAAAACACCTTTTGATGTTATTGATGAAACGATATATGATAAAGAAAAATTTGAAAATATAAAAGATAAAATTGATTGGGTATGTTCTAATTTCGAAGGGACTCAAAAATGTTTAGAGAGTGATGAAAATTGGAAGAGAAGAATGGAGGACAACTAAATGCTACAGGATATTATTGACCTTCAACAAACAGCAGTCTCTAGATTATTTGAATTATTGAAAGTAAAAGATGACATTACTTTTAGAGCTCCTACTGGTAGTGGTAAAACATTTATGATGGCTGATTTAATGAACAGAGTGTTATCAGAGTCTGATGATGTTGTATTTTTAGTTTCCACATTGTCTAAAGGAGATTTAGCTACACAAAACTATGATAAATTTTGTCAATATAAAGATAATAGCAGTTTTCCTAATATATCACCATATTTAATCAATAGTAATATTTCTGGGGAAGAAAGGTTGTTTATTCCCACAAATTATAATGTGTATTTATTGCCACGTGATCTGTATAAAAAAGGTGGCAGGCTTATGCAAGGCGCAATGGAAAATTTTTTGTTGACTTTAACTCTTAGTAAAACATTTGGCGGAATGAATAAGAAAATATATCTTATAAAAGATGAATGCCATATTGCGACGAATAACCTTGACACCCTTTCATCATCTATATTTTCAAAGGTGTTAAATTTTTCAGCAACCCCAAATTTAAAGCGAGGCCAAAATCCAGATGTTGAAATTACAGATGAAGAAGCGGTTAATGCAAAACTTATCAAGCGTATAGAATTGGGGGATGAAGAAGATACAGTCGCTGATGCTATTTGCAAGTTTGAAGAAATTAAAGATAATTATAGAAATTTGTTAGGGGTAAATCCATGTTTGATTATTCAGATTTCTAATAAAGACAAAGCAGATTATGAATTGAACAATGTTATATTTCCTGAATTAAATAAGAATGAACATCAAGATTTAAAATGGATGCTAATTGTAGACAACCCAAAGAATTGTGACACAAACGATGTGTTTAAGGTTAAAAAATTGCCAGTGGAAAAATGGAAAGATTATACTAAAGAGAATACATCTACAATAGATATAATTATTTTTAAAATGGTGATTTCAGAAGGTTGGGATATTCCTAGAGCATGTATGTTGTATCAAGTAAGAGATACACAAAGTGATACTTTAGATGAACAAGTTATGGGAAGGGTAAGAAGAAATCCGAGATTGTTAGATTTTGAGCAGTTAGGAGCTGAAGCACAAAACTTAGCCACTACTGCTTGGATATGGGGGATATTGCCTAAAGAGAGAAAGAAAGTTTATGGCGTTAGACTTTATGATGAACCAACGGATATAATAGAAAATATAAAATTAAAAACAACCCAAATTAATAGTTTAAATGCAAAAAAGGATTTTGATATAAACAAATTTATTGACTCACAGCCCAAAATATCTCAATATTCTAATATATTTAGTCTATATAGAAAATTCAAACAAACAGAATATAATATTCAAAAATTGTGTTATAAATATGCCGACAATTATTCAAAATGGTGGGAATTTGTTGAAAATATTGACAAAATAAAGCGTGAAAGTGAAAGTTTTAATTGCGATTACGAAAATAGCATGAGTATTGCTTGTGATTCAAAAGGTAATGAAATAGAGACATCTTTTGCCATAGAATCAAGTTATGTTGATAATGGTAATTATGTAAATATTTCGGATTGGGTTTGGAGACGCAAAAATTCTAGTGATAAATTTTCTTTTGACAGTGAAGCCGAAAGAGAATGGGCAAGTTTTTTAAAGGATTTATCTAATGATGTTAATTATGATGGTAAAAAAATTACAGAAAGTATAACCATAGGGAAAAGAAATCCTAATTATGGTAAGTTGACCTTATTCCAAGATGGCGAACCGGAAAAATTAAATCCTAAGAATAAGTACTTGTGGGGTAAAAACTATATTGCTAATTCAACAGTGAAATATGAATATTATATGAATGGTATTCATTCGTCTTATCCTGATTTTATATTAAAAGATTCATACAATCGAATACATCTTTTTGAGGTGAAGAGTGTAAATATTTCAAATGCTACTACAGTGATGTTCGATAGCATGGATTATAAAGTAAAAATAGAAGAATTAAAAAAGTGTTATAAACAAGCTTCTAAACTGACCGGTTATTATTTTTACTTACCAGTGTTAAAAGATGATGTTTGGCAAATCACTCAGTTGTATGATGGACAAGAAAGGCATTTGACAAAAGAAATGTTTGAAAAGTTTATAAAACAAAAAGATTGAGATTAGGAACTGATTTTTCTATATTTGAAAAGAATGATGCAAAATAATGCTTCATTCTTTTATTTATTTGAAGTTTCAAATTTTAATAAAAATAATGTGTTTTATTTTTTGTTTTGGGATAATTTTATTTTCATATTGTTTTTATAATCATCCACTCCCGGCTGACTAAAAGGGTCTATATTCTTGAGCATGCAACTCATGGCACAAGCTTTTTCGAAAAAGTAAAATAAGTAGCCAAAATTGTATTCATCTAGTTTGTCTAAAAGGATGATGTTGTTGGGTATCTTATTTTTGTCATGCGCTGCTTTCACAGATGAAAAACAAGTAGAATTAATTTCATCAAATGTCATGGATGAGAATTGCGCACTGGGACAATCTTTATCCGGGCAGATATATTTCGATGAGTCCACATCTTTTGTCAAAATGAATTGTTCATAACAAATGTCTGCTCCTTGCTGTAAAAATTGTTCATACGAATGCAAGTCTTTTGACATTTTCATGACGACTGGGAAAGCACCCTTGTTATCTTTGCCTTCGCTTTCACTAATCAATTGACAATACCATTCAGCAATACCTTTTAATTGATCAGCAAAGACTGAAATAAGTTCAATTTTTTTCTTTTTCTTAGTTTGATTGAAAATTCTATTTACAGCAAAATGATAGCATGGATTGTCTAGATCTTTGTATAATTCGAAATAAGCATCCTTTGCGCCTTGTATAAATGAATTGACATCTAGTTTTGCTAAAATGATATTTGACAGGTGATTGAATATCGCTGAAAATCTACCTGGATAATTGTTTGGGTAGGTGATTATATTTATTTTATGTTTTACACCATATTTGTATAAATAGCCTTGCATGTTTGATGTGGAGATGAGCATATGTTCATTTATCTTCATCTGATTTGATGTCAAAAATTTTTCAATTTGATGTAGCGCAATCAATGGTTCTAGGGTGTTACCTGAACTGCTCATGATATGAAATAATGGTTTTTTTGTTTTGAGTGTATCTAAAATTGAATTTATGTTTTCAAAATTTTCACCTATGTATATGACATTTATCTTTGTCGGCAGTGCGGAAATGATGGCACGACTGGCGTTGATTGAACCGCCGACCCCGACCAAAACTAATGTGTCATATTTGAATTTTTTAATGCGTGCGACTACCAATTTATCCAAGACTGAATTCGTGGACACAGGGTGTGTGACCCAACCTAAATTTTTATTTTCATCATCATTATGTAAAAACAAGTGAATTTTTTTGATCTTTTTTAGCAAAGTCTTGAAATAAATTGAATTTTTATCAATATCAAACGTTATCATATGAATATCTTAACAAAAATTTTAAATAAAGTAAATTATTGTAAATTATTTTTCATTTTGATATAATGTTTCTATGAAATTGACCGCATCGGCGCAGTTTGTTTTAGATAAACTTAATCAATCAAATTATAAGGCATACATTGTCGGCGGGACAGTGAGAGATTTTCTGCTAAACAAACACAATACAGATATAGATGTCACGACGAACGCGCTACCTGATCAGGTGAAAGACGTGTTTAAGGGGTATAAAATTTTTGATACAGGGATAAAGCATGGGACGGTTAGCCTTCTTATCAATGGCGAATTGATTGAGATAACCACTTTTAGAAAAGACGAGAAGTATCTCGACAATAGGCACCCTAGCATTGTACAATTTGTTTCCACCTTGAAAAAAGATCTGCTGAGGCGAGATTTTACGATCAACGCCATGGCGTACAACATAAGGATATATGACTATTACGGCGGGCGAGAAGATTTAGCGAACAAAATCATCCGTGCAGTAGGGGACGCAAACGAGAGGTTTAGAGAGGATGCCCTGAGGATATTACGCGCATTGCGTTTTAGTAGCGTGCTAGGGTTCACGATAGAAGAAAAGACAAAGCAGGCGATGTTTGGCAACAAGAGTTTACTAAAAAACATATCTCATGAGCGAATTCGCGAAGAATTTGATAAAATTTTGCTTGGGCAAAATGCTGAAGAAGTGCTACTGAATTATGAAAAAATTTTTGAAGAGATAATTCCTGAATTTGCTCTGATGTACGGCTTCGAGCAACACAATGAGCACCACATCTATGATGTATACACGCATTGCGTCAAGGCTGTCGCTTCTAGCAAAAAAGATTTGATAATTAGGTTGGCGCTAATGTTTCATGATATTGGTAAACCAAACGTCTTTTCGCTTGACGAGCAAGGGCGTGGGCATTTTTACAATCATGCAGTTGAGAGTAAAAAAATTGCTAGAGATATTCTAAACAGATTGAAATATGATAACAATACAAAAAAGCAAGTTTTGACACTGATAGAGCATCATGATGTAGTCTTGAATGCAGAAGAAAAATGTGTGAAAAGATGGCTGAATAGATTAGGGGAAGATCTATTTGATAAATTGATAGAAGTGCAACGTGGAGACAATTTTGCTCAACACCCTAAGCATAGAGACAGGCAAATAAAATTGGATCAAATTGTAACATTAAAAAACAAAATCATAGAAGAAAAAAATTGCTTTTCTCTAAAGCAACTTGCAATTAATGGTAGAGATCTAATTGCTCTAGGGATGAAGGGTAGAGCAGTTGGACAAGCGCTAAATAAAATTTTAAACCTAGTATTAAATGGCGAGATAGAAAACGACAAGACGAAAATCATTGAATATATAAAATCAAATAAAAAATGCTATCATTAATTTGATAGCATATTTTTTTTGTACCTTATTAAACTTTGTTCAATTATTTCCTTCGCTTTTTCGTGGTCGCCTAGAGACTCTACTTGCACCTTTTTGTTTTCTAGCTGCTTATACACGGTCAAAAAGTGTTGCAACTCGTCAAACATATGCTTAGGCAATTTTGAAATGTCGTCATAACTGTTGTATTGCGGGTCACCAAAAGGAATGGCAATAATTTTTTCATCTTGTTCATCTCTGTCCGTCATAGTAACAACCCCGATAGGGTAACACCTGACTAGACTCAATCTATCTAAAGGTTGACTGCACAAAACAAACACATCTAGAGGATCTTTGTCCTCGCTGAGAGTCAGTGGGATAAAGCCATAATTCATAGGATAATATGTGCTGGTATATAGCACTCTATCCATAATGAGAAGTCCAGTCTCTTTGTCCAATTCATATTTTGTTTTATCACCTTGTTGAATCTCTATACAAGCGATAAAATCATCTGCATTAATTCGTTCTGCACTAACATCTTTCCAAATATTCATAAAAACCTCAATATGATTATATCACAATTATGAAAAGCATGCTAATATTTATAATTATTTAAGTTGACAATTTTAAAAAAATTTTGTTATCATAACTATAACCTAAAAGGAAGGAGGGTTAAATTATGACAGAGATGGACGATTGGATCTATACCAATGAGACTTTAGGACCGGGGCAACCGCTACCACCAAAACCATAGCGGGGAGAAAGACTACTAATTATTAGTAGTCTTTTTTGTTGTTAAAAAATCCACCATCAAGGTGGATATATTATTTGGTGCCGAAGGTCGGGGTCGAACCGACATGATATTGCTATCGCAAGATTTTGAGTCTTGTGCGTCTGCCATTTCGCCACTTCGGCATATTAAGATATTAGATAGGCAGACGCACAAGTAATACTCTTACGAGAACTCGTTCGAAGTAAGATAAGGAACAATCAAGCCAAGATGAGTCGTGCTCGCTTAGCTTGCAGACTTATTATGACTTGACTCCATATCTTACTTCAAACTCGTAAAAGTGTTGCTTGAATGCTGCCTTTTGTCATTTTGTAAAGATTTTTTAAAATTGACATTTATAATATACCATATTTTATGTGGTATGGCAAGAGATTTTTAAAATTTTCTCTATCTTTTTATTTTGCAGTGTTCATAGTTGGTTTTTTTAGATTTTTGTGTTATACTAATATTATGGAAAAATTTGTTATAATTGATGGTAATAGTTTAATTAACCGCGCGTTTTATGCTCTGCCGATGCTAAAGAGTTTATCAAACAAACCGTGCAATGCTATATTTGGCTTTATAAATATGTTGTTAAACGTCATGACCAATGAAAAACCAAAATATCTGGCATGTGTTTTTGATGCGGGAAAACACACTTTTAGGAATGATTTATATCAGGAATATAAGGGTAAGAGAGACAAAATGCCGGAAGATTTGGCGTCTCAACTCCCAGTATTGAAAGAATTGTTGCAGGCGATGGGAATAGCCGTTTTAGAGAAAAGCGAGATAGAAGCGGACGACATAATTGGTTCATTATCTCGAAAGTATGAGCAAAACTTCATTTTAGTTTCAGGAGATAAAGATTTGCTTCAGCTGATAAACAAAAACACAGAAGTTTGGCTCACTCAAAAAGGGATATCCAATGTATTGAAAGTAGATGAGAGTGTGTTGCTAAAAGAGTTTCAACTAAAGCCATATCAGGTCATTGAATTGAAAGCTATCATGGGGGATGCGTCCGATAATATACCGGGTGTCATGGGCATAGGTAAAGTCGGGGCGACCAAACTGATTTTACAATATGATAATTTGGATAATGTATATAAACATATAGATGAGTTGCCTAACAATTTGAAACAAAAATTGTTGGATCACAAGGATATGGCGTATCTATCTAAAACGCTAGCGACCATCAAATTAGATGTGGAAATAGACAGGGAATTGACAGATTTTGAATACAGTCTACCATTCAATGAAAAAGTTTATAATTTGATGAGTGAACTGGATTTCAAATCAATTTTGCAGAGAAAAGATTTGTTCAATTTTGCTCATTTGCCAGTTGAAGAAAAGGTCAATCTAGATGCTGAAATTATAGAAATTGAGTCAGATGAGGATTTTCAAGCGATGTATGAGATTATTCCTACCTCTTTAGCTGTCTTTGCGGATCAATTGACAATAAATTTTTCTTTTGACGAAAAAGAATATGTTTTATATAAAAATAGTGATGTTTTTAACAGAAATTTAGAAAAAATCAAAAAAATTTTTGCAGGAGAAAAACAAAAAATTTGTTTCGATGCAAAGTTGTTGATGCATGACTTGAGCTTTTATGATATTGAGATCAACAATTATTTTGATGTGTCAATGGCTATATATATTATCAATGAAATTGACGGTGATATAAGTGTGGATGAAGCATTCAAGATGAACAATATCACAACAAACACCGTAGCTTACGGGCTCATAAAATTGAAGGAAATATATATAAACAAATTGATCAATAATCTACAATTGAAACTCTATAATGAGATAGAATTACCTTTGGTAAAAGTCCTTTTTGACATGGAGATGTTTGGGCTAAAAATAGACAGCAATCAAATAAAAGCACTGAGTGCGACTTATCATGAAGAACTCGATAATATTACGAAAAAAATTTATGAATTGGCGGGCGAAGAATTCAATATAAATAGTCCAAAACAACTTCAAGCAATTCTTTTCGATAAATTAAAAATTGAATACAAAGGGAAGAAAGGGACATCTATTGAAATATTGAATGCAATTGTGGACAAACATGAGATTGTAGGCTATTTGATTAGATATAGGAAAATAAGTAAACTTATCAGCACGTATTTGGACGGCATGCTAAATTATGTGAAAGATGATGGAAAAATCCACACGACATTCATGCAACGCGCGACTAGTACAGGGAGATTGTCAAGTAGGGAACCGAATCTACAGAACTTACCTATTAGAGATGATGAAGGCAAACTGCTTAGAAAGATGTTTTATAGTTCGTTTGCAGACGGGACACTGATAAGTGCTGATTATAATCAAATTGAACTCAGGTTGATAGCGAATTTTAGTCAGGATGAGAATATGATATCTGACTATTTGTCAGGGAAGGATATTCATACCGCTACAGCAAGTAAAATTTTCAATGTACCTATAGATGATGTGACGTCTAGCATGAGACGAGTGGCAAAATCGGTCAATTTCGGTATCATATATGGCATAAGCGCGTACGGGTTGAGTCAAAATATTAATTCATCGACCAAGGAGGCGGCAGAATTCATAAATAAATATATGACCATATATCCAAAAGTAAAAGAATATGGCGACGAATGTATAAGGCAGGCGAGAGAAAAGGGGTATTCATCTACCATAATGGGAAGAGTGCGACACATACCTGATATAAATTCATCTAACCATGTGATGCGTGGGTTCGCCGAACGAACAGCGAAGAATATGCCACTACAGGGAAGTGCAAGTGATATCATAAAGATTGCCATGATACGAGTATATCAAAAATTAAAAGACGAAAAATTGCACAGTAAATTGGTCCTGCAGATACATGATGAATTGATTGTGGATTGCTACCCATCAGAGAGCAATGCGGTCAAAAAGATCTTAAAAGAAGAGATGGAAAATGTCGTGAAGCTACAAGTACCACTTTTAGTAGAGATCACAGAAGGCAAAACTTTGTATGACGCTAAATAAATATTATACAAAAAGCACTACAAACTAAGAAAAAATACTAAAATAGTTTGTAGTTTTTTTTATTTTAATATAAAATAACAATAGATGGACGAAGGACAAAAAAAGAATTATTATATGAATAGGAATATAAAATTATATCCTACTTATCTAGCTTTTACGTGGGATGTATTTTTTGTTTGGACCATCATCATATTGTTTTTTACCAATGTAAAGGGGTTAAGTTACTCACAAGCGGTATTATTGGATTCAATATTGTATATATCTGCGTTCATTTTGAGCGTACCTTTGACTAAACTGTTTAGCAAGATAAAGCCTGTATTATCTTCACAAATCGCTACATTATGTGCGATGATTTTTTTGATTATTGTCATATTTGGTAACAGCTTTTTTGAATTTGTTATAGCGGAAATCTTTTATGCCATTTTCATGGTAGTTGGCAATATAAAAAACAGTATAATATTGTCAGATTCATTGCATGTGGTCAAACGGGATAAAGAATTCAATAGAATTTATGGCAGCGGATTAGGGACATATTATTTTCTTGATGCGGTGGGTGCAATTTTTGCAACGTATATTTATCAATACAATCCATATTTAGCTTTTATTTTGGCATTCTGTATTTTAGTGTTGGTGCAGCTGTTTTCATTATTGTTAAAAGAACCTAGCAAATTTCAAGAAAATAATGTCGACATTCAGCCTGTCAAGAAAAAGAGTGTCAAGCCAGACTCGTACAAAAAGATATTGTTTTCAGGGTTTATATTGTCTATGTTGGTGTACTTATTCTTCTTCAGAGGAGTGGTGTCGGTTGATTCTAGTGCACTAAAAATTTATCTGCAACAGTTATCTGATGGCGGCGTGATACCAGTTTGGCTATTTGGTATATTATATTCTGGATATAGGATTGCGAATTCGCTGTCTAGCAAGTTCCAATTCAAATACGAATTAAAGTTCGGAGTGAGAAGCATTGTAATATTCAGTGTCCTTTCCATATTATGTTTGGTGGGTACGGGCGTGATATATTTAATCAGTCCTTCAAGCATAATCGCTATTGTATTAATTTTAACATTGTCATATGTGTTTGCGAGTCTTCGCCCACCTACACAAATTTTCATGACAAAATATCTTCAGGTCTGTTTGACGAAGAAAAATTTAGAGCGCGGGTATAATCTAAAGAATATGGCAGAATATTTAGGATACGCCACTTTCAGTTCGATTTATGCTTTGCTATTGAGCGTGTTCGACGATAATTATGGCTATACTAATCTAGTCTATATTGCAATATTAGCTGTGCCATTGATTGTTTCAATGATCGTGTTTATACGATTTTTGGTGAAAAAACATGCTTCAAAATATACAATCATAAAAGCGGAATACACAGAAGATTAAAAAATCGGGGAGATCCCGATTTTTGTTTATATGGTAAGTTGTACATGCCTAATTGAAGTAAACTGACTGCTGGCATAATTTATAAACACTCCACCAAAGCCACCTCATAGCACATACTGTATTCTACTTAATGCTGCTGTCTTCCGACCCTGACATGGTTCGTAGGGCAATATTGTATGAGACCTTGATTTCAACATGCTTATAAGTTACTCAACACAACCAAATTTACCCCGCTTAGAGCACATCAGCCCCACTGTAGTGGATTGTGGGTGATAGGGCACCACTAGCTCCCCGCTTAGTACAACTTAACTAAATTATATAATGAAATGAAAAAAATTTCAAGTGTTTTTACTAGATTTTGTATATATGACAAAAAATATGAAAAATTTCACTATTGACAAATCGCTAAATCGGTGATATATTCTAGGTAGGTAGGTCGAATATGGCAACAACAAGTTATGAAAGTGTAATAAATAGATTGGTTGAAGACATAGATTTTAATAGTGTCTATGAAAACATTTCTTCGTTTGTTCCATACGATATCGAAAATATGCTGAAGAATAAAGAGAGTTCAAAGTCATCAGACATAATTGACGATTTGAAGATAGATCGTTCTAAATTGGTGTCAACAAACCTTTCTGACTACATCTATCAAAACGATGATGGTACAATTGTTATCAAAAATGTACATTATTCAATAGAGAAATTTATCTTTAAACTTATTCATTATTATACGAATGAATTGATAAGTCAAGAGATGAAACACGGATTTAGAAATTTGGAAAACAATATAAAATTTCTCAATCTACCAAATTCGGATAAAATGACTTTGAGGAGAATGTACAATGAACTTTTTTATAAAAAGTTACATAATATTCTGAAAGATCAAGCAATAGTTAAAAAATATTATTCAGAAAATAAAGCCAACATGGGCATAATTAATTATGAGTCAAAACAGGAATATATTGAATCATGTGTCCATTCGTCTGTATTGATTAATTATTTGTCATATTGCAAAAGTCATAACTTATCAACTGAAATAAAAGTTTAAATTTAAGGGGGAGCACCCCTTTTTTATTTGTAAAATAAGTGAAAAATTTGATATAATATCATCGGAGATATTATGAAAAAAACGAATTCGGATAGATTTATTGCTGCTTACAATCAAATTGATTATAGTCTCAGGACTATATATGATTTTAAAAGAAGCATGTCATTTAGCGACATTATCAGAAGAAGTGTTGTGCTAAATAGTGTTGTGAGAAAATATGAAGAAGACTTGATAGATTTTGGTAGACTCAGAAACGCTATTATCCATAATGGGAATAGCAAATATACTATTGCTGAGCCACATGACGATGTCGTTATGAAGATAGAAAGACTGGCAGAATTGATTAGTGAACCGCCGGTCGCCATTGATAGAGTTGGGAATAAGGAAGTCATAACAATCAATAGTGAAATGAACATAGCATTTGCAATGGAACTGATGTCAAGGACAGGGTATTCGAATTTGCCAACTTATGACGGGGAAAAATTGATTGGAATTTTGAATGGACGAAAGTTGATCAATATTTTGGGTCAAAAAGTTGGAAAAAAAATCAATTTGCAAGACTTTATAGACAAAACGACAGTCGGTGAAATAATGGAAAGCATGGGTGATGATTATTATTTCATGCTTGCAGATGAAGATTTGACCATAGATTCAGCGATGAATTATTTTGAAAACAACAGAAAATTGTTGATTATTCTGATCACGAAAAATGGTAGAGATAATGGCAAGCCATTGTGTATTATATCTTCAGCAGATATTATTGATATGAAAAAAATATTGGACGTATATTGATGAAAATTGCAACAGACTGGAAAGATTACGAAGTTTTATCCACTGCGAATGGGGAAAAGTTAGAAAAAATCGGTGGATATACTTTTTTGCGCCCAGACCCACAGGTGATATGGAAAACGGATATAACTCTTAAAGAAAAAGTAGACGCTAAATATAAACGTACAGAAAATAAATCTGGGCAATGGACGCTGAACCCTAAAATGCCAAAAAGTTTTGTGATAGTAAGAAAAAATGTAAAATTTCATATCGAACCTATGAGTTTCAAACATATTTGTCTATTTCCTGAGCAGGCAGTGAATTGGGATATCATGACAGATTTGATTAAAAGGTCAAATAGAAAAATAAAAGTATTGAATTTGTTTGCTTACACTGGTGCGGCGAGCGTTGAATGTGCGCTAGCTGGGGCGGAAGTCACTCACGTGGATGCGGCAAAAAGTATGATAGACATAGCAAAAATCAATGCTAAATTGAATAATATTTCAAATATTCGATATATTTTGGATGATTGCATGAAATTTGTTCAGCGCGAGATAAGGCGTGGCAACAAGTATGACGCCATAATCATGGATCCACCATCCTTTGGTCGCGGACCAAAAGGGGAGACGTGGAAAATTGAAGATAATATTTATGAGTTTGTAAAAAATTGTGCTAAACTTTTAAGTAAAGAACCATTGTTCGTCTTGATCAACAGTTATACTACTGGATTACAGCCAACAGTTATGTCTAATATATTGAATGCCACTATACAAAATGGAGAAACGTATAGCTACGAAGTAGGACTGCCTACGTTAGAAAAGGGGATAGTGCTGCCATGCGGGTGCAGTGCAATAAAGATATTTGAAGGGAATATATGATAGAGCCAAAAATTATTTATGAAGATAATCATATCATTGTGGTGATCAAGCCACAAAATATTTCTGTGCAGGCAGACAGCAGCAAAGATATTGATATGTTGACAATCATCAAAGATTATATTAAACAACGAGATAAAAAGCCGGGCAATGTCTTTTTGGGTCTTGTCCATAGATTAGATAGACCGACGGGCGGAGTTATGGTATTTGCTAAAACTAGCAAAGCGGCATCTAGATTGAGTGCGCAATTGAAGAATAAACAACTTAGGAAAAAATATTTTTGCGTAGTCAATGGTAGGACACAATTGGTAGAGAATAGACTTGTCACTTATCTTAAAAAAGATGAGAAAACAAACACTGTGAAAATAGCACCACAACTGGAAGAAGGCAGCAAGGAAGCAGTGTTAGAATATAAGGTGCTTGAGACAAAAAATAAACTGTCACTGATAGACGTTAATCTGATTACAGGTAGGAGTCATCAAATTAGAGTGCAGATGTCGGGGCAACTGAATACGCCTATATATGGAGATTTTAAATATGGGGATAAACTTCATGGTGGAGATTTGGCGCTATGGTCATATGAATTGACGTTCATTCATCCAACGACAAAAGAAAATATGAAATTCAAAGTCGCACCCGACTACAACAATCCAGCATTTAAAATTTTTGAAAAAACTATCGAAAAAATTATAAATTAATCAAAAATTAACGCAAAAATGTAGTTATTTTTAGTATTTTTTGAAATTTTTTAAAAATATTATAATAATTACATTTTTTCATAAAAAACAAATTAAATCCACATGAAAAATAATTAAAAAAATTTTAAAAAATTTAAAAAAAAGGTATTGACTATAATTAAAAATGGTGCTACAAGTATAAAAACTTGAAGGATTAAGGAGAAAAAATGAATAGATTAGCAGTCTTTGAATTAGGTGTGAATGATGTTAAATTGACGATATTTAAATATACTCAAAATGGATTTTTTGCCATTGAGCAGCAGATAGTAGAACCTGTAAAATTGACACAAGACATGGAGCGTGATGGCTATATAAAACCAGCGCGAATTCAGGAGACTATTAGTGTATTGAAAAATTTTAGAAAGATTGTGGACAATGCAAAGATAGAACAACATATTTGCTTTACAGATCCTTCTATTGCCAGCGCTAGAAACCAAATTGCCTTTTTAGACGAGGTGTATAAAACTGTGTCGTTGTATTTCAAAGTTTTGACTGTTGAAGAGCAGATCTCTGCCTTGCATAGCGCCATTCTTTATTCGTTTGCAATGACAAGGGGAGTGATTGTAAAGATTGGAGACTATTCAACTCAGTTGATTAAGTTCAATCGTAGAGTGGTGTCTAATAGCGCATCTTTACCTTTTGGCATGGCGAATTTGTTGACCAAATTCAGCGATCAACATATGTCTACATGCATGGACAAAGTTGTGGAATATGTGACGAAAGAATTGAAAAAATTAGATTGGCTGTATGACTTGGAAGAGGATTGTGAATTCATAGGTGTGGGAGAAGTGTTCTTGTCGTTAGGTAAATTGTCTAGAAAGGCGACACATTATCCACTTGATGCGGCGCACAACTATGAAGTCACGACATCCAGTTTTCAATCCATATATAATCTACTTAGAGGCCTTGATCTTGATAAAGCTAAGAAACTAAAGGGTATCAGTGAAAAGCGTGCTGATGCTATAGCAGTGGGTATGGCGATAGCAAAAGCGATGTTCAACGAATTCGTGACCAACGGAGTAAAAGTGTCGACCAATGGCGAGATGTATGGCATTGTTGCCAAAAATCTATTGGGTCAGACGGGTGAAAAACCACTTTTAGACATACTTGGTTATTCATTGAGTTCGAACAACGAATTCTATCCTACAAATATTAATATAGACAGCAACTATTCAATAGCGGTGATTTTGTACAAGCAATTAAAAGTCTTGCATAAACTTACAAGACCATATGTCAAAGTGTTGCGAATCGCTGCAAGCATGTGCATGTCAGGGAAGAGGATTTCGTTTGAGAATTATCAAAAGAACAATTTTCATGTCATCTTGAATAGTTCAATTTATGGTGCTTCTCATAAGGACATAGTTTTAGCAGCATTTGTTGCAAGCAGTCAAAATATCGATGAATTCAGTTTGAATGAATGGGTGAGATATAAAGATATTGTGACAGATGAAGATTTGGACGCAGTGAGAAAACTTGCAATTATTATAAAAATGGCTACAATGTTAAATATAACCAATTCAAATACAGTCAAAGACATAGCGTGTGACGTGCTTGGTGATACAGTCATCTTGAAGACGGAAGTCGAAAGAGATGCCACTCTAGAGATCAGTCAGGCGATGTCTTGTGCGGGTGATTTCAAGAAGGTTTACGGCAAAAATTTACAAATTTTATAGGGGGAAATATGTTCAATATTGATTTAGCCATCAAGTTTGGAAGCAACGAAATCATTATTTATAGAAAAGGGATAGGAATAATTACTAAAGAACCCGCTTATTTAGCAGTCGTAGAGAACGGCAACAAGTTTAAGATCAAAGCGACTGGAAAGCGAGCAGAAAAACTGTTCTTGTCAAAATCTAGTTCGGTCACAGTATATCAACCTATCAAAAATAGTGAGATAATCAATGAAAAGATGGCGGTCGTTTTGTTGAGCGAAATTTTGAAGACCTCTATACAGGACAAATTTTTGCTGACTCACCTTTCAGCTCTGGTCGCTGTGCCATGTGCGATGAATGAAAAACAACTTGCCTTGCTTAAAAAAGTCCTGCATGAGTCTGGAATAAATAAAATCACTTTTGTGCAAAACGCTGTATGCGTACGTGAAAATATGGACATGGATTCACATGCGCATGTCATGGTGGTAGATATAGGCAAATTCATAACCGATATATCCGTGCTTAATGAATACAATTTTGATTTTGGTAGGATGTATTTTTTAGGGAGTGCGGATATGGATAAAAGTATCACCACATTCATTCAAGACAACCACAATCTAGAAGTGTCCGACCTGTCTAGCGAAGCGATAAAAAATGAGATAGCCTCTCTATATGATAGAGACATGTATAAGACGGAATATATAGGGATAGACGAGAATAACAAATTTGTCCGCGATGAGATTACTGCAAACGAAGTGAGAGTGGCGATAGTCAATGTGTATGACACGATATTCAAATTGATTGAAGAAGTGCTCAATAAACTTCCAAAAGAGATTTCAGCAGACGTATATAACAATGGCGTTGTGTTTGTTGGCGGTGCATCGTCAATTGCTGGACTATATGAATATGCGAAAAAGAAATTGGATCTACCTATCATTGTATCAGAAGAGCCTAGCGATGCAGTGATAAAAGGTGCTGGGAAACTCTTGTCACAAGAAAAAGAGTTTATAAAAATCAATTTTTAGATTATTTAGTCTAATATTAGCGAAGATGAAAATTAATGATTATTATCTTCGCTTTTTTTTATTCTTTGTGCTAAAAGTTAGTCTAGGAGGAGTTTATGGCAAGAATTATTGTTATGACGTCAGGCAAAGGCGGGGTCGGTAAAACGACTGTCACAGCTAATCTTGGTATGCATTTAGCGAGTAAAAATTATAGGGTGTGTCTAGTGGATATGGATATAGGACTCAACAATTTGGATGTCGTGATGAACATGGAAGACAGGATTGTCTATACCATGTTGGACGTGATAGAGAAGAAATGTAGAATTAGGGAAGCATTAGTGCAAGATGATTGCTATCCACTGTTGTATTTGCTCTCTAGCGGTGGACTCAATCAAAATTTGACTATACAACTATCCCAAATCAAAGGTGTGATTTCTGAACTAAGTACAATGTTTGATTACATATTGATAGATTGTCCCGCTGGGATAGACGCTGGGTTCAAGCGCGCGGTCAGTTGTGCGGATGAAGCACTGGTCATTACGACGCCACATCTTTCTAGCCTAAGAGATGCAGACAAGGTGATCACAATCCTGTCTAGTTATAATATTACCAGCAAGCGCTTTGTGATAAACAGAGCGCGTGGAGATTTGATACAAGACAAATTGATGTTTGACGTTTACGATGTGGGAAAGACGTTAGGGATTGAATTTGGCGGGGTGATCCCAGAAGATGACAGCGTCATAACGAACACGAGTGACAAGATCAAAAATTTTAAGATCGCGCTCAACAGGGCGTTTGATATTCTATCTGACAATATCATCACAGGCAAGAAAAAATTGTTCGATTGCACCTACAAATACAAGGGATTTTTTGGTTCGATTAAAAAATTGCTAAAAAGGAGCGTCTAATGGATCTAAGAAAGCGACTAAACTCCATCATTCAAAAGGACAAAGAGACCAATCCGAAATACCTTATCAATATAATCAAATCTGATTTTTTCTATTTGATTAGCAATTATTTTGAAGTCGACTTTGACGATATTTTGGTAGATATTGGTGTAGAGGATGGAAAATATTCAATCAAAATCAACTGTTTGGGAGATAGGATGAAACTTATGAAGACACTGCCCGAATAATTGAAAATAAATTTCATATAAATATATATGAAAAAAATTAAGATAGGGGCGAGTATAATTTTGCTTTTATGTCTATGTTTGATTTGTCAAAAGATAGTCCTTTTGTTTAATTATATGCTCGCTCTTTTTTTGCACGAAATGGCGCATATGTTTGTTGCGAGCAAACGCGGGTACAGATTGAAGCAATTCAAACTAGACATGTTTGGTATGGCGGTTGAACTGGATGAAGAAATTTCAAATAGAGATTGTTTTGCTATAAACATAGCAGGACCATTGTTTAATCTAGGGTTATGTGTGTTTTGTATGGCAATGTATTGGATCTTCCCGCTGTCGTATATGTATCTAAATGTATTTTGTTTTGCAAATTTAGCTTTGGCACTATTCAATCTCCTACCTTTATATCCGCTGGATGGTGGAAAAATATTCAAAGGCATGATAAGTAATGATAAATTATATTATCATTTAGACGTCGCATTTAGGATAGTATTGAGCATTGTCTTTTTTGTCCTTTTCATAATGTCTGTACTTAATATAATAAACTGGTTTTATCTATTGATGGCGATATTTTTTGCCACTTCGTTCCAACGAAGAATTCCGACTTTTTCTATATTCAAGCACACAAGGGACAAACATTTTCAAAAGGTCGTGATAGTAAAAGTTTCTATAGATGACAACTTGTACTCTCTAATAAAATTGATAAAACGGAAATATTACACGATATTTTATTGCAATCAAATCAGCGGGGCATATATGGATGAAGATAAAATTATTTATTGGGCGACCAAATATCCATTAAAGACGAGTTTAAGAGAATTAAATTAATTTTGCCTAACTTGTTGACAAAAGTTTTATACTTTGCTATAATCTCACATGTAGTACCACATTGAACAGGTTTAAATTCTATTATATAGATACCTTAAGAGTGAGTCTTTATAGGAGGTAACTAAAATGTATGCAATAGTAAACATTTCAGGCAGACAGTACAAAGTTGAAGCAGGCCAGACTATCACTGTGGATAGATTGAATGCTGAAATTGGTGAAGAACTTAGTTTCCCAGTCCTGATGACAGTGGATGGGGGCAAAGTGAAGACTGGTAGCCCTGTAATTAAAGATGTTGTAGCTAAGGTTAAAGTTTTATCTCACGTTCGAGACAAGAAGATTACAGTCTTCAAATACAAACCTAAAAAGAACGAGAGGAAGAAACAAGGACATAGACAACCTTACACCAAGATTACAGTTGAAAGTATAGGTTAATATGATATATATTAATATAAAGAAAAAAGGTAAATATATACAAACTATCGAAGCAGTAGGACATTCAGGTTACGCGGAGAGCGGGAAGGACATTGTGTGCAGTGCCGTATCCACATTGATGCAGAGTTTGATTTTGGGACTTGAAAAAGTCTTGAAGATAACCCCAGAGGTTGAAGTGGACGAAAATGTACCTATTATCAAAGTTCAGGTGTGCTTAGATATGGACGAAGACATGATGTCGCACGTGCAAGTCTTGATGAAATCGACACGTTTAGGGCTGAAGGATATTGCAGATAGTTATCCAAAATTTATTAAGATAAAGGAGATGTAACATGATTAATATTCAGTTCTTTGCCCACAAGAAAGGAGGCGGTAGCACTAAAAATGGTCGTGATAGTGAATCAAAACGTCTTGGTGTGAAAGCTGGAGATGGACAATTCGTTCAAGCAGGTTCCATAATAGTACGTCAGAGGGGCACGAAGATATACCCATCTCAAAATGTTGGTTGCGGAAAAGATTATACATTATATGCATTAATTGACGGTATAGTACGTTTCAAACGTGACGGAAGGGGACGTAAAGTTGCTACAGTAGAAGCAAAAATTTAATGAAATGAAAAAATTGAATACAATATGTATTCAATTTTTATTTTTTTATACATTCAACATTATGTTTATCGAGTGCAATCCGCACTAGAGTCATTGCATAAATCTTGCATCAAAATACAATTTACATTGATAAATTATAGCGATTATTAAATCTAGAACATACAGGCAGATAAAAATCAAAATAGCGATATAATTTACTTTTGCGAACGCTAGAGTGATGATCAATGCTATAGTGATGAGCAATGCAACGATGATGGGTATTATAGCGTATTTGTCAAATTTTGTTTTGACTTTCAATGAATTGTTCACTTCCTTGTCTTCGACATATATTGTTTTTACCATTTTTGAATTGAGTTCAAAAAGTTTGTTGCCGAAATGGGTGTTCACCAATTCTTCTACAAACAGGGCGGGTAAATATTGCAGTTTAGGACTAGATAGACTATCCTTTATTTTGAAAAGAGATTTGACATAGATATTGTATGCGCCGTTGCACATGCGTTCGAAGCCGTTGTATTTTGGCATGACATTGACGACCTTGTCTCCATTGCCTATAGATGCTATGAATTTGTCTAACAATTCTTTGTTGAAATCTAAACTCGCTCTGCACAATACGATACTTTCGATATTAGATTTTGAGACCAATGTCTGAATGATACGTGTCAAATTTTTGTTGTAAATAGCATTAGCTTTGTATCCAAAGGTGGAAAACAAAGACTGGAATTGAGCTTTTACAATAAATTTGATATTGTCACCAAATCTAAATTTAAGCGTATCAATTTTTGATTTAATTTCTGTTATAGAATCAACAATAAATAAAACTTGCATTTCAACCCCTATATAATTTAGTATACAACATTTTAAATAAAAAAACAAAAATATTGATGCAAATAATGATAAAAATTTAATTACGATTGATAAATCTTTGATGTTTTTGTCAATTTGTGCTAAACTAAATGTAACGAAAGGGGTGAATATGATACAGGTCAAGATGCTAAAAAAAGCGATGACAGGAAATTTCATTGTTCCGGCATTCAATATAGCGAATTTCGAGATATTAAAAGGTCTAATTTTAGCTACAAAAGAGACAAAATCTCCTATGATATTGCAGGTCAGCGAAAGTGCTATGAACTATTTCACAGATGATATAATGTTGGGGATAGTCGCGGGGTTGAGAAAGATGAAATTGCCAATCTCCATTCACCTAGATCATGGGCATACCTTTGATGTGGTAAAACGGGCGATCAAGTTAGGGTTCGATAGCGTGATGATAGACGGTTCTACTTTGCCGTACAAAGAGAACGTGCGCTTGACTAAAAAGGTGGTGAATTATGCCCATAGCAAGAATGTCTCAGTCGAAGGAGAGCTAGGGGTGCTAGCTGTTGCTAATGACGAAGGCGTGTTGTCGGATGGCGAGAGGTTCACTTCTCCCGAGCAGGCAAAAGAGTTTGTTGCATTGACCGGGGTGGATAGCTTGGCGGTGTCTATCGGTACAAATCATGGTATCAACAAATATATTGGAGAGCCAAAGATTAGGTATGATATACTGAGAAAAATCGAAAAAAAGCTCCCCAACACGCCTATTGTCCTGCATGGCGCGTCTTTGGTAGAAAAAAAATATGTAGACAAAATCAACGCAAATGGCGGGAATATAACTAAGTCTATAGGGAATGAAAATTTGCTAAAAAACGCCTATAAGACGCATATTTCAAAGATCAATATGGACACAGATTTTAGACTGGCATACACAGCAGCAGTGAGAGAATATATGCACACTCACCCTGAAAAATACTCCCCACGAGATTATGGACAAGCTGGGGTAGAGGAAGTGAAGAATTGCGCAATTGATAGGATAGTGAAGATCTGTAGATCAAATAATAAAATGTAAAAAATAGAGATAAAGAACTCACTCTTTTGAAACTAGCAGAATAATAAACTAAGAACTCCATCTAACTAAAAAAATTGATAATGTTCTTTTTATGCTTGTAAAAAAATATTTGATTAACAACATTTTTTTATTAATTGCTTTTTATTTATAATTATGCTAAATAAATATTAGGAGAAAAAAATGATAGGATATAAAACATTTGAAAACGATAGTTTTAGAATAGAATATCCAATAGATTTAGAATATTTTACGCAAATTTCAGTTAAAAATGCTATGGATAGTATTGAACAACTTAAGGCACTCTTTGAAGCAAAGGAAAGCCTAAAACTCAATGCAAATTTTTTTGATGTTAGAGAAGATTTCGTTAAATACATAAAGCAATATTCAACAAGAAAAGAAATACCAAATTGGATATGCGGTTGTTTTTATAATAATGGAATACAACTTTATATAGACAAAAACAGTAGCTATCATTTAGATAGAATGAGATATACTTTACTACACGAAACAGTGCATTTGTATTTTAATAATTATATCTATGATAGATATAATATTAAGAGAATATGTTGGTTTGATGAAGCTTATGCCAACTATTTAGATAAATGTCCAAAGGATATAAAACAAATTTTACAAACATTAGAGTTACCTATTGATTTCAATATGAGTAGTTTATCTCATCCAGAAAGCGATGCTTATGGTGCATTTGATTTGATAGGATATTACATTTTTTCAACTCATCAAGAGAAAGAATTGCTAAATCTTTTAATCAAAGATAGCGAACAAATAAGAGAACTGGGCAAAACAATTTTGAAAAAAGCAGTAGAATATATCGAAAACAAAAAAAATTAGTTCAGTAGAAATGATGGTGTATTGAATTAGAAACGACAGTTAAAAACAAACCTTTCTTGATAAAAATCGGAGTTGCTTAGTAACCCAAAGATAAACACACGCAAGAAAATTGATGGAAAAATTGATTTATTTTTCTTAAAATAAAAGTATGCATCTTGCACAAAAATAGCCGAATTAAAAAGAGGTTGCTAGGTAAACCCAATGCGAACCTCTTTTTTACACTTTGCTATTATCTTTTGCTTACACAACTCGTTTTTTTGCTTTTGTTGCAACATTTATTTGGTAGTTTAATCTTAACCACCCAACGAACCCACTCAAATACAAAGAAAAAAGAGTATATTTCAAGAACTATCTCTAATTCATACTCTTTTACCTCCCCAAATACCGCTAGTTTCAAATATTCACAGTTAAGCTCTCTATTTTTGTTTTTCGATTGGATTATCATTAGGGTTTTGTTCTGATTTTTTGTCCTCAACAATTATCTCGTTGGTGTTGCTCTCTTTTGTCAATACTGATTTGTCATCCAATTTTTTCTTTTTCCTTTTGTTTGAATGAGGCTTTTTTAATAGCGCTGCCCAAAGGATGACGGCGACTTGAAGTGGAATGCCCAAAATATAAATGATCCATATATTATATTGTATGAGTTGCAAATGGATGCACATCAGCGTGCTCCAAATCAGCACAGACAAGATCCAAAACAAGAGATACGATCTTCCCCAAATACTGTTGAAAATCAACAGTACCACGCATGAAATAGGAATTGCCCACAGGAAAAACATCCCATAATTTGTTTCATATATTATTTTGAAGCAGACAAATAATATTGTCGCACAGAGCCATACAGCGCTGACAGCGAGGAGCGTGATGATAAGTCTAGTCGGGAAAAGTTTATTTTTTGGCTTGGGTTCGCTCTTTGCTGTAGCTAAAATATCACCCTCAACCGTCAACGCGTCTAAGGTGGTGTTATAAAATTTCGCCAACTCATACAATATTTCAATACTTGGCATAGATTCACCTGATTCCCATTTTGAAATAGTTTTGTCAGAATAGTTGAATCTTTCTGCTAATTCCATTTGTGTCAATTTGGCATTTTTCCTTAAAATAAGTAGATTTTTGCCAATTATTTTATTGATATCTTCCATAATAAACTCCAATGTTTACTAATTGCGCTTGATTTTGCTTGGATTACATTATCATATTAGCACAGACGCAATTAAAATGCAACAAATTTTCACATTCTCTTCAAATTCGACTTAAAATAATCGACTCTACTCTCAGTAGAATTGAGTCTATTTTCAGGGGTTTGAACATTATACTACAAATTTGCCAATTCTATTGATAAATTTTTGATTTTGATGATAAGATAACATCAAAGATAACGGCAAGTTGTCTTTAATCGAAATCGAAAGGGGATATATAGATAATGAAAGATATAATATCAATAATAATACCTTGCTACAATGCAGCAAAAACTTTATCAAGAACATTAAATAGTATTCGAGAACAGGATTATAAAGATCTAGAAATAATTATAGTCAATGACGGCAGTACAGACAATACTTTAGATATTGCTGAAAAATATTCCACAATTGACAGCCGTATCCGTGTCATCACTCAGGACAATGGTGGGGTGTCTGTTGCGAGAAATAATGGACTCAAGAATGCCACGGGGAAATACGTAGTCTTCATTGATGCGGACGACAATTACACCACTCCATATGCACTAAGCAAGATGATGACTAGACTGAAAGAGACAGGGGCCGATATGTGCGTGTGCAATTTTACTCACCCTTGTTTTGAACAGTATCTTGGCGAAGGTGTATATGATTTGACGGACAGGAAGCAGTTTTTGACCTTTTTCCAAGATTTCTTTGCACATGGTATGCCGTGGAACAAATTGGCAAAAAGAGAATGCTACACTGAAGATTTTGCCGTAGGTATCAAATTTAACGAAGACGAATTGTTCAATTTGGATAATTTGCACAATGTCAAGAAAGTAGCTATACTTGATGAAGTCCTACACAACTACTACTGTGCTCCATACAATCCAAGTGCAGAAGCCAGCGCGGTAAACTCAATCTATTCAGCGGACAAATTTTGGGAGAAAAAGTGTACAATTTGGCATATGGGTATGAAAAATTACGAATATAGAGTGCGCTCTATTTCAAAATTCCACCCAGAATTGAAAGAAGATATGCAATACGTCAGGTGTTTTGATTTCTTCTTTTGGGATTTCTTCCTTATGGCGAAGAATCGTGTTCCAGAAGAATGTATTGCCTATACTTGCAAAGGTATTTTTGAAGAAAAATTGTTCATAGATACGCTGAAGGACAAAGAGCGTTATGGTCTAAAATTACGCCAATTTACTGAGTCAGATATAGATGCGTTTGTAAAACTTGCGTACTACGCGTTTAGAGATATCAAGTCTTATAACAAAAAACTGTCTATGTATAAAGTGTTTTTAGGTCTATTCGCTAAATTCTTCTATGAATTGACTGATCATGTTGATGATATAGATATCCTTGCTAAATGCTATCTTGATTTACAGCAAAACACTTCTGCTGAAGCGATGTATGTCAACAATTTGCTTGACATAAAATCTTTGGAGTCCGCTGAAAAAAGTTGTAGAATAATCTTGTTCGACAACAATATGTCAAGTTGGCGCGGAGTCAAAGAAAACTAAAATTTTGTATAAATTTTGCATTTAATATATTTGTACTTAGCAACGAAATAATATTCGTTGCTTTTTTCTTAAATCAATCTTTTTTAATCGTATCTTTGATAGAATTTATTCGCCACTATATCAACTATTAATAGCGCTTATTTCATAAAGAAATCGTATCATCAATTCAAATAATAACTTATCGTTATATAATTGTAATATAATAAAGATTTTCTTCAAGGGAATTTTGATTAAAATACAAAATAAGTTGTAAATTTTGTCACATATTGTTATAATAACTAATTTATCTTTATGGGTCAAATAACAATCAAAATACTTTAACGATAATAGAACTTTTAAATAGTTGTAAAATTAAAAG
>CALWTK010000008.1 GCA_944384465.1 uncultured Clostridia bacterium | reverse complement strand
AAAATAAAAATCCACCAGTGAACCTGGTGGTTTTTCATTTGAGGGTAAAACCCTCCTCTCGTAGCCCACAAGAAATCTTGTTCGGTTATGCTTCGCATTTCTGCTTTGTCGCAAATCTTCTACTTTTTAAATGGGTCCGTTATCTCTTGTATCGTCATTTGTTCCATCTCTCTATCTTCCTTTAGTTGATTTGCTATATATTCGGCTATCGCCCTTTTATTTTTACCTACGTTATCTACGTAATACCCTCTGCACCAAAACTCTCTATTCCTATATTTAAATTTCATATTTGCATATTTTTGGTATATTAGTACGCTACTCTTTCCTTTTAAGTATCCCATAAAACCGCTTACACTTAACTTTGGTGGGATTGAAATTAACATGTGTACATGGTCTGGGCAGACTTCTGCCTCATGTATGATTACATTTTTCCATTCGCACAAACTCCTTAGAATTGCTCCTACTTCTAGCCTCTTCTGATGGAAAAACACCTTTCTTCTATATTTTGGAGCAAAAACGACATGGTACTTGCAATTCCAAGTCGTATGTGCTAAACTAAGATTGGTTTCTTTTGACATTATTTCTCCTTTTATGTTTACTTGTTGCTTTGCGGGCTACAAGTTAATCTTAACATAAAAGGAGAAATCTGTCCATCGGTAAACCTCAACCGAACCCCCAGACTATCTGGGGGTTTTCATTTACAGCAATAAAAAAAATGGCAAAGCCATTTTTAAAACAATGTAGGGATTTTTAAGAATACAAAATACAATATAGCAAAGAATGCAATCAATCCTAAACAAATGTATATCAATCTTGTAATTCTACCTTCACGAGAACCAGATTTATTTTGAGCATAATAACTATCTTGATTGCCAGTGATGACATTGCTAGTATTGCTTCCGCCAGTGATCTGCATGAAGACCAAAACGATCATGACTAAACACAACAACGCCAATATGACCAAACATATTCTCTCAAAGATTGGAAAACTAGTGGTGATCCAATTAGGGACTGTAGCTAAAAACATAATAATATATCCTCCGAACTAGATTTTAGTATACCATAACTTAAAATTTAAGACAAGTCTTTTTAATTACTTTCTAATATATGTCAAGAATATCAAAATTGCGAACAAGATTATAGCTAAAATTAGCATGCCAACTTTGACAAATTTTTTATGTTTGTCTTTATATTTATAAGCCATAAAAAATTTCATCACACACATAGCAGAGCAAACGAATATGGCAAGCCAAATCAAAGCAAACCATGCTGGATGCATCTCTTGAATAAAATTCACAAATTGATAATAAAAGGATTTCAACATATATTTATATTTTAGCAAATAACCTTACTATTGTCAAGATTGAATTATAAAATTAAGCTTTTACCTTCAAAAAATTTATTTTTAGGTAACTGCATCAATTCCAAAAACGTTGGAGCGATATCTTGTAATTCGCCATATTTTCGCATCTTTATGTCTGTTTTGTCTAAAATGACACACATTACCCTATTGTGAGTGTGTGCAGTGTGCGGTAAACCTTCCGGTGTACGCATCATTTCGCTGTTGCCGTGATCGGCAGTGATCAGCAAAAAATAATCTCCTCTCTTTGCTTTGTCAATCACTCGTTTGACACATTTATCAACGAACTCCAAAGATTTCACCGTCGCGTCATAGTCGCCCGTATGCCCCAACATGTCGGGATTAGAATAATTCACAATGATTGCGTCATATTTTTCATCAATCGCTTTTATGACTTCGTCCGTAATCTCTTTTGCACGCATTTTTGGAGTTTTGCTGAAATTGTCCGTTTTTATAGTGGGCACATGTACTCTATCTTCATTTTTAAAAGGCTCTTCGTATCCACCATTCAAAAAATAAGTAACGTGTGCATATTTTGTCGTTTCACTGATTTTTATCTGCCTTAAATTTTGTTGTGATAAAAATTCGCTCAATGTATTTTTCACTTTATTTGCTGAATACAATACTACCGTCTTAACGCCCGCCACTCGAGACATAGTGACAATATTTTTGCAAATTTGAGATGACGATTTCACAATTTGACGCAGTCTATCTTCTCTAAAATTAAAGAAGAACAGACAGTCTTTATCCGATATTTTCATCTCGTCTTTTGTCTTCACATGGACTGGGTGAATATATTCATCTGTGACGCCAAGTTTGTGTTGACTTTTGATATAAGACTCAATTTCAGTTTGAGAGATTGCCCCTTCTTTTTTGAACATGTACTCAATTGCCAGTTCTGTCCTGTCTAGGTTGTTCTCTCTATCCATAGCATAGAATCTGCCCATCACACTAGCGATCTCACAATTGGTATATTCATTCATATTTTTTCTCAAAAGTTTCAGATATTTTAGACTTTCAAAACTGCCCGTATCTCTACCATCTGTAATAAAATGAATATAGATATGTCTCGCTTTATTTTGAGCCATGTTCAAGATAGCAAAAGCATGATTGATATCGCTATGGATATTCTTGTCACTCATCAGACCTATCAAATGAAGATCTCCATCATTTTGCTTTAATCTATCAAGGACTTTGTTGAGTTCTTTGCTTTCAAAAAACGCCCCCGAGAGCAAATCATCGTGTATTTTTTTAGCTACAGAGGGCACAATCCTGCCCGCTCCTATAGTCGTATGCCCGACTTCACTACCTCCCAACTCTTTTGCAAAAAGACCCACCGCTTCTCCATCAGCCTTGAGCAAAGAATAGCTCTTTTTATGCAAAGCATCAAGCGTAGGAGTGTCTGCATTTTTCACAGCATTGAAGGGGTCGTCTTTGCCTTCTCCATATCCATCTAAAATTAATAAAATCCCCTTTCTACTCATTATCTATTCCCTTTACTATTTCAATGAATTTGTTGACTTCCAACGAAATACCGCCTATCAAAAATCCGTCAATCTCACTTCTCGCCATATCTTGATAGTTTTCATCAGAAATACTGCCACCATATAAAATTTTATAATCTACATCAACTTTATCTAAAAATTTTCTTAAAGATTTTGCCACTTTATTCACATGCGCAATAGAAGGAATCTCTCCTGTACCTATAGCCCAAACTGGCTCATAAGCAATGATTAACTCAAAATGATTTTTTATACCCTTTATAGCGTCCTTCAATTGTTTTAGGACTATGTTTAAATTTTCATCTTTAGATTTCTCTCCGACGCATAAAATCGGGGTCATGTCGCTAGATAGCAACACATTTATCTTTTGATTAATCAGCTCGTCCGTCTCTCCTAGACTTCTTCTCTCACTATGCCCAACTATAGAATATTCCGCGCCAAATTCCTTCGCCATCTTAGGACTGATCTGACCTGTAGACTTTTTGTTGATGGTATTCGAGATATCTTGCACCCCTAAATGAATGGCGTCATTAGAAATTTTGAAAAATGGCAAATAAAGAAAAGGCGGACACAATATAAGTGCTGTGTCCTTCAATTCTAATTTATTCAATTTATTTAGAATATGACGATACAATTTCTTGCTACCGTTCATCTTGTAGTTAGCAACAATAATTTTGTGCATAATACCCCTAAATATCTTCAATTAATTCAACACAAGGAAGAGTCTTCCCCTGCAACAACATCAATGATGCTCCGCCACCAGTAGACAGATGTGTGACCTTTTTCGCCACACCTAATGACTGAATAGCTGCTATGCTGTCCCCGCCGCCAATAAGCGAGATAGCTTTGCTTTTTGCTACATATTTGGCGATTTTGTTTGTGCCTTTTTTGAATTTATCATATTCATACACGCCTAAAGGTCCGTTCCATACAATTGTACGTGCTTTTTTGATGATCTTTTTGAACATCTTGATTGTTTTAGGTCCAATATCCATGCCTTGATAATCGTCAGCAAAGAAACCACTATTGAACAATTTTGTCTCCGCGTCTTCACTAAATTCTTTTGCGCCAACGTTGTCAATAGGTAGCATGATTTTCACGCCTTTTTCTTTTGCTTTATCCAAGATCTCTTTTGCTAGATCTAACTTTGTATTATCTATAATTGACATCCCTATATTACCACCAATAGCCTTGATGAAAGTATATGCCATCCCTCCGCCAATCAAGATATAATCTACTTTGTCCAACAAGTTTTCAATCACTGGCAACTTATCTGATATTTTAGCTCCGCCCAAGATAGCGACAAAAGGATGTTCTGGATTGTTCAACACTTTATCAAACACTTGCAACTCTTGCTCTACCAAAAAGCCTATAACTGATGGTAACAATGATGCCACACCATAAGTTGATGCATGCTTTCTATGCGCTGTAGCGAATGCTTCAAACACATATATATCAGCTAAATCTGCTAGTCTTTTTGCAAATTTTGGATCATTTTCATCTTCTTGTTTATAAAAACGAATATTTTCTAGCATCAAGATGTCGCCATTTTGCATCCTGTCCACCATCTCGTCTGTAGATTTATCCAACACATCTTCTGCAAAAGAAATTGGCTTGTTTAGCAATTTCGATAGCCTTGCCAGCACTGGCCTCAAGGACAATTTGGTGTTCACCTGTCCATTGGGCCTACCTAAGTGCGAGCACAAAATAACCTTAGCCCCATGATCGACTAAATAATTTATTGTTGGAAGAGTGGCAACAATACGAGTATCGTCCACAATTTTCAATTCAGCGTTCATTGGCACGTTGTAGTCGACTCTAACTAGACAACGTTTACCATTGACGTCAATATCTCTAATTGTTTTTTTCATATAGTCTCCATATAAAAAGAATACACCGATTTTTATTTTTCACATTATAACACAGGTAAAAATTATTTCAAAACAAATTTCGAATATTTGTTGAATTTTCTTGTCATTTTTCGTTTTTCAACGAAAGTTACGCCAAATTCATCTAAAAATACGTAAAATTTATTTAAAGCGCAGTGCTCTAAATTTGGATACAATCTCTTTGAGGATAAAATAATTTTATTTTTTGAATTTAACTTTGTATTTTCGTCACCCACCATAAATGTTTTGTTTTTTACAATAATTTTTGCACATAAAGATATTTGATTTAATTCAATTTTATCTTTATTACATATTATGATTGATTTTTCAATTTTATTTTTGTATTTGACAAAAATACCTGCTACAATTTGTGTATCTAATCTATTTGATAGATTCATCAGTTCTTTTGTGACGACCCCGTTCCCCATGAGTTCGTCATGTATGTCATAATCATACAATATGCCAAAATTAAAAATCAACAAATCACATTTTTTTAGTTTTGTGACATAATTTAAATAAAAAGATTTATAACTACCACCCGCGACACATACAATTTTCATATTCTATTGTATGAATCACAGGGCATTTTTGCTTTAAATTATATGCAATCTACAGTCGCACTCAACACGCTTTCAATGCTCGGATTTTTTATGTAATAGATGATGTTTTTTCCGTTCCTATCGCAGGACACGATATTTAATGATTTTAATATTTTCAACTGATGGCTGATTGTCGTTTGATTGGAGGATAGGATAATTGAAATATCTCCTACACACAATGGCTTGATCGTCAACAGTATTATGATCTTCAACCTCGTATCATCGCTAAACGCATAGAAAAAGGTCGTCAGACTTTTCAAATTGTTTTTATCTGGCATATAATGGCGTAAGGCTATCTCTTCTCTACAATCTAATTTTCTATCAATACTCATATTATGATTTTAGGATCAAATGAAAATTTTACAAATCATTCACACTATCTAAATTTGACGAATAAATAAATTTAACATAGAAAAATTTATAAGGAGCGAGAAAATGAACAATGCATTCTATATATTATTTGCTATTTTAATAGCGGTGATTGCACAAGCGACAAATACTGATTTGGTCAGCAATACGACATTCTTGTTACTTTTATTGTTAGCGCTGGGCGCATATGGTTACAACAATCAAAATAGAAATTGTTGTTACATAGATAGTCAGCAACGTGGATTTATATAAAAAATTCCCTACGATGTAGGGAATAATACTATAAACAATAATGTAATTAGTCTTTAGGTTTTAGCGAATAATTCATTTTCGCTGCCTTGAAAATTCGCTTGTCCATGATTTTTAAATCTTTTGCAATTATAGGTTTAAAATCCATATGACTCAAAATATCGCGTTTCAGATCAACATTAGGCGCGATCTCGATCAGTTTTATACCTTTGCTAGTCAATTTGAACACAGCGCGTTCGGTCACATATGTGATATCTTGATTGTTTTTGATAGCATTTTTTGCGGAAAAAGTTATTTGTTGAACTTTGTCCACGAACTTTTTGTTCCTGCCTTCATTATTAATTTTTAATCCATTTTTATTGGTAGATATTTTGAGTCCACCAGACGTAAATGTCCCCATAAAGACTATCTTATGAGTGTTTTGTGTGATATTGATGAACCCACCCGGTCCGGTCACTCTTTCACCAAATTTTGAGACATTGACATTACCTTCTTTGTCCACTTCAGCAAGGCCCAAAATTGCCGCATCAAGTACTCCTCCGTCATACAGATCGAACATTGATGCATCTCCAATTATTGAGTCCGCATTGTACGCCACTCCAAAGGCAACTCCACTCTGTGCGACTCCACCTGTGATGCCAGTCTCAATAGATAGGGTCATATCATCTATACAGCCTTCTTCGTTCAGCACGTTGGCAACCAGTTCAGGCATGCCTACACCAAGATTTACAAGAACTCCTTTATGTAATTCCATCATGGCGCGTCTAGCACATATCTTTCGTTCGCTCAAATCTATAGGTTTTATCTCATCTAATTCCATCCTACTCTTCCCGACCAAACTAGGAATATGTTTTGGTATATTGTAGTCGCCCATAGATTTGTCAGGAGTCGCAACGACTACGTAATCTACGAGATTGGCTGGGATTAGCACGTCTTTAGCTTTTAGCGTTCCGTATTCAACGATCTTCTCCACCTGTACTATCACAATGCCGCCACTATTATGTGCGGCAGCAGCTAATTGAAATTGCTCTCCTATGATGCCTTCCCACTCTAAAGATAGATTGCCCTTTGTATCACTGTAAGTCGCTTTTATCAACACCACATTTATAGGGAATGAAGGGAAAAATAATTTATCTTCTCCGTCTATATTTACCAATTTCACAATGGATTCAATTTGTTTTGCTTTTTCATTTTCACACGCTGCTTCAATCCTTGGGTCAACAAAAGTGTTCAGCCCCACATGAGTCAAAACGCCCGGTTTCTTTCCCGCGATTGCACGTAAAAGATGAGTGTATACTCCTAGTGGAATTCCAAATGCTGGGAATTGATTTTTGCCAATAGCGACCCCAAATTTCTTCCCCATGCCAAGGTGTGCACAGATCGCCTTCCGTACCATACCTTCTTCACTCAGACAGTTCATGCCGACATCATCATATGTCAAATTTCCTGGAGATATACCAGATGTAACTGTCAAATTTTTAGGAGATTTGGTTTTCTTATATCTCAACAAAAGTTCTTTTAAAATAGCTTCTGGAGAACCGCTACCACCTGAACCACTGATACCTACAGTATCTCTTGATTTGATGAGTGACGCCGCATATTCTGCTGATACTACTCTCATTTATTCCCCCTTATATAATTTATAATAACACAATTCGACAAAATTAATCAACAAAAACGATTTATTGCAGCAAAAAACTACGCACAAGCGTAGTTTTTTGACTATTTTGTTTTCTTAGTTGTTGTCTTTTTTACTGCAGTTGATTTCGCTGGAGTTGCAGTCTTTTTGGTTGCTGGCGCTTTCGCTCTTGTTGAAGTGCTAGCACTTGATTTTGTTGCAACTTTTGTTGATGCTGCCTTAGTCGTTTTCTTTGTCGAAGTTGATTTTGAAGATGTTGATTTTGCACTTGATTTCTTCTTTGGAGCAAGTTCTTTTTCTTCTATCTCTTCTGGTTCTTCTTCAGTTTCTACTGGAGCAGATACTGTAGCTTCGTCAACTACTGTAGCTGGAACGCTCTCTCCATTAGTTGTAGCCATAGCAACTTTTTCTGTCCTGATTGTATTATTTTTCCTGATGACGAATTTATCCATCAAGAATTTGACAATACAACCTAAAACAATTGATATTGCAGTAACTACCCAGAATACTTCTGCCCAAGAATAAGGAGTGGCTGGACTCGTCCCTCTAATTTCAACATAGAAATAGATGAATGGCATGTGCAACATATAGATATACAAAGCTGATCCGCCAAGATAATCTAATACTTTAGCAGTATATTTGTTGTTCAACAAGCCAGTGATATAATCTTTGTTCAATAGTGTTAGACCAACCAACAAAATGCAAAGCAAGTGAATAGTTGTTCTGTATGTCCAATTTCCAGTTACAACTGAAGGAGCAGTATCTGTAGCTACGGAATTATTGATGTTGTATGCACCAGCAAGCCAGTTTGGATTGATGGTAAACATTACAACCAATACAGCGACTACTAGATATAAGATAGTCAAGAAAACTTTTGCAGTAACACCGTAATTGAGTTTCTTCAATTTTTCTACAGCGTAATACAAGATTACACCACCGCACATACCTAATAGTACGAACAATAGTCCATTGTTGAAGCCAATAACGCCTGTGCTAACAGCAGAACCTGTAACAGCAGGGTTTGTAGAATATTGTTCGCCAAAAGTTGAGAATGCAGCTTGAGAAGCACGAGTACCATTCCAAGCCCACCATCCGCCAAGGAATACGAAAATGCTTGGAGCGATGAAACCTACAAATACATCTTCATTTTTGCACATAAAGAAGTAAATAAGGTAAGAGCAAATAAGTAATCCAGATATGAACCACATTGCTCCGTTTGCTTGACTATATGCTGCTGGATAACCTGCAGAATACAAGCCTAAAAATTCCCATAAGCCATTAAATACAGAATTTATAGCATATGCGAATGAACTGCCTTGGAATATTGCTACAGATATAACCCCAAGCAAAATTCCCAATGCTAAAACTGGAAGTAATGCTTTGATTCTACCCCATAGATATTCCCAAGAACGACTGCTAGCACTCCTTGCAGCATATTCAGGATTGGCCTGCAATCTCTTGAAATGCTTAACCAAGAAATAACCTGCAGTCAAGGTGAATACAAAAAGTATTTCGCCTGCGCCAGCCATCCAATCAGCAGCTTCTATGATCCCAGCCATTGCTCTAGGAGCTAGAATCGTACCGATGTGATAACCGACAATTGCAATTGCGAAGAAAAAGCGCCAAAATTCTATTGCGTGATTTTTCTCCTTCTTTTGAACAACAGTTTGAACAGTTTGAGTTTGAACCGGTTGTTCATCAACGATTTCTTTTGTCATTTTACCCCCTTTTATCACTAACTAAGAAAACGTTAGTTATAAGAATTATGTGCAAAAAAAATAAAAAAGTCAATTATTTTTTCTTTTTTTTGACTTTTTTGTTTTTTTCTACTAAAATTTCTTTCAAATTTATAAAAGCTAAATAACTTTTATTAGACATGCATTGTTTCTTTAGAAGTAAAACGTATTCTTCTTTGAAAACTAAAAATATATAATCTTTTTCTATTTTTATGCTTGTCAAATCATTGACTGAATAAAAATTTGTCCCTAAAATTTGTTCTTTGATGAAAAAGGTTTCAGTAATTGTATCCTTGTCGTAAAGCACTTTTACTTTTGTGACCTTGCTTAAATCAGATGTGAGAAAATAATTTTTTTGCTTCTTTAAGGCTGACCACAATGCGATCTTATCCACCAAAAAATATGCGACTATCAACAAGATGCTTGCAATACCTATTGTCCAATTGTTGTTTCTTTGTATTATTGCACCTATTGATACCATTACACCAAAAATAGTGATGACAACAACCAATAATGTGACAATGTTGGTCTTTCTTTTGTTCTTTATTTTAAACAAATATTTTGATGCAGCCAAATTATCTTCTAATTCATATTTGTAATCACATTCACCCATATAAATATTTTATCAAAATAGATTTGAAAAGTAAACAAAATTCAATTCATAAAATCAATATAAAGAAGGAATTAATTGAAATAATTAATTCCCATATTTGTTTTTAATTTAATTAGATTCTTGAAGGCAACTTCTCTTGCTTTTTTTGTCCCGTCTCTTAAAATATCAAAAATTTTATCAGTGTCCTTTTCTAATTCTTTTCTTCTCTCGCGTATAGGCTTAATCAAATCTTGCATGATGTTGTTCAAAAATTTTTTAATTTTCATATCTCCAAGTCCGCCACGTTTGTAATGAGCTTTTAATTCATCCATGTTTTTATATTCTGGCAGGTACTTTTCAAAATCTTCAGGTTTAGAAAACACATCAAGATATGTGAACACGACATTCCCTTCAATTTTGCCGGGATCTTCTACATGCACATGATCTGGGTCTGTATACATTGAAAATACTTTTGCTTTTATCTCTTCTGGTTCGTCAGACAAATAAATGCAGTTACCTAGACTTTTGCTCATCTTTGCTTTCCCGTCTATTCCCACTAAACGATAACAATTTTCATCTTTAGGCAAAACTGCTTTTGGCTCTACAAGAGTCTCACCGTACAAATTGTTGAACGAACGAACTACCTCTCTCGCTTGTTCTATCATAGGTAATTGGTCATCGCCTACAGGGACAATAGTGGCATTAAAAGCAGTTATGTCCGCCGTTTGACTCACAGGATATGTCAAAAAACCCATAGGAATGTTATTCTTAAATTCTTTGCTTTTCAGTTCTTCTTTTACGGTTGGGTTTCGCTCTAGTCTTGCCAAAGTTACAAGGTTCATATAATAAAAAGTAAATTCGGTCAGTTCGCTCACTTCGCTTTGAATAAAAAATGTGACTTTGTTTGGATCTAGTCCCACTGCTAGATAATCAAGCATCACTTGCACGACATTATCCTTCACTTTTTGTACATTGCCGAAATTGTCAGTCAATGCTTGCGCATCTGCGAGCATGATATAAAAATTTTCGTATCCGCCTTTTGCTTGCAACTCCAATCTACTCTTTAGACTCCCTACATAGTGCCCCAAATGTAATTTACCAGTCGGTCTATCTCCTGTCAAAATGATATCTTTCATAATAATCTCCTTAAATATAATATCTAAAATCAAATTTATTTGCAAATATAATAATTAAAACATTTAAAATCTATATTATTAAAAAAATAAAAATACTATCAAAAATGCTATATGACAGTATTTCAAAAAGTTATCAAAATAATAATTTATAAAACAAACAAAAACTGAAACATATAGCAGATTTATATGTTACGCCAGTACCAAAAGTTTTTGTTCATTATTGTATTCATATTAATATGATAAATATAAATACTTTAAAAGTCAAGAAATAAATAAAATTTTAGATAAAAAATTCACGATATTATATTAAAATAAAAAAAACCTCGCAAACGCGAGATTTTCATAATTTATTAAGCAATGATTTCTGATACAACACCAGAACCAACAGTTCTACCACCTTCACGGATAGCGAATCTCATACCTTTTTCAATAGCGATTGGGTGGATAAGTTCGATTTCCATAGAGATGTTATCACCAGGCATAACCATTTCAACTCCATCAGGAAGTTTAATAGAACCTGTGATATCTGTTGTACGAACATAGAATTGTGGACGATAACCATTGAAGAATGGAGTATGACGGCCACCTTCTTCTTTCTTCAAAACGTAAACTTCTGCTTTGAATTTTGTATGAGGTGTGATTGAACCTGTTTTAGCCAATACTTGACCACGTTCAATTTCAGTTCTTTGAATACCACGAAGCAACAAGCCTGCGTTATCCCCTGAACGAGCTTCGTCAAGAGACTTTCTGAACATTTCGATACCAGTAACTACAACTTTACGTGTAGGTTTGATACCAACTAATTCAACTTCTTCATTAAGTCTAACAATACCACGTTCTACTCTACCAGTAGCAACTGTACCACGACCAGTAATAGAGAATACGTCTTCAACAGGCATCAAGAATGGTTTATCAGTATCACGAACAGGATCTGGGATGTAGTTATCAACAGCATCCATAAGTTCCATAATGCATTTGCATTCTGGAGCGTCAGCATTACCTGCAGATGCAGCTTCCAAAGCTTTCAAAGCACTACCTTTAATGATAGGGGTAGTATCTCCAGGGAAACCATACGAAGAAAGCAAATCACGGATTTCCATTTCAACCAAATCAAGGATTTCAGGATCGTCAACTTGGTCAGTTTTGTTCATAAATACTACAATGTAAGGTACGCCTACTTGACGAGCAAGCAAGATGTGTTCTTTAGTTTGTGGCATTGGACCATCAGTTGCAGCAACGACAAGAATAGCACCATCCATTTGAGCAGCACCAGTGATCATGTTTTTAACATAGTCAGCGTGTCCTGGGCAGTCTACGTGTGCATAGTGACGTTTTGCAGTCTCATATTCAACGTGTGATGTATTAATTGTAATACCACGAGCTTTTTCTTCTGGGGTATTATCGATTTGGTCATAACTTCTCTTTTCAGAAAGACCTTTTGCAGCCAAAACCATTGTAATAGCAGCGGTCAAAGTAGTTTTACCATGGTCAACGTGACCAATTGTACCGATATTAACGTGTGGTTTGGTTCTATCAAATTTAGCTTTTGCCATAATTTAATTCTCCTTTATAATTATACTTTTTTATTTTACTTTAAAATTATATACAAAGTCAAGCAAAATTAATATTGTTTTTCAATTTATTCAGCTAATTTTTTTCTATCTCCAATGATTTTGTCAGAGATATTTTTAGGACATTCAGCATAATGGTCAGGAACCATAGTGAATTGTCCTCTTCCTTGGGTAGAACCTCTTAAATCTGTAGAATAACCAAACATTTCAGATAGAGGAACTTCTGCGTGAATTACTTGACCACCGAATTTTGCTTCAGTACCAGTCAGCACACCACGACGAGAAGTAAGTCCGCCCATTACTGCTCCTAGATAATCATCCGGAGTCACAACTTCAACTTTCATAATAGGTTCTAGCAAGACTGGATCTGCCTTTTTCATACCTTCTTTAAACGCCATAGAACCAGCGATCTTGAACGCCATTTCACTAGAGTCCACATCATGGTATGAACCATCATACAAAGTGACCTTAAAGTCAACAGTCTCATATCCAGCAAGCACGCCTGATTTTTTAGCTTCTTGTATACCTGCGTCAATTGGTGAAATGAACTCTTTTGGAATAGCACCACCGACGATAACGCTTTCGAAGATGTAACCTTTATCTCTTTCAAGTGGCTCCATCTTGATTTTACAGTGACCGTATTGACCACGTCCACCAGATTGCTTGATATATTTACCTTCTGCTTCAACAGCTTTGCGGATAGTTTCTTTATATGCAACTTGCGGTTTACCAACGCTAACTTCTACACCGAATTCCAGTTTCATTCTATCTACCAATATTTCAAGGTGCAATTCTCCCATACCTGCAATAATTGTTTGCCCTGTCTGTTGATCTGTATAAGATTTGAATGTTGGGTCTTCTTCCATCAATTTTTGAAGAGCAATGGCAAGTTTTTCTTGCGCTTGCTTATCTTTTGGCTCGATTGCTTGTTGAATAACTGGTTCCATGAATTCCATCTCTTCCAATTTGATAGGATGATTTTCATCACAAAGCGTGTCGCCTGTACCTGTATTTTTTAGTCCTACCACAGCACAAATATCCCCTGCCAACACTTCGTCTATATCGGTTCTATTATTAGCATGCATATGAAGTAGACGTCCTATTCTTTCTTTTTTATCTTTAGTTGCATTCAACACATAACTACCAGCTGATAATTTTCCGCTATAAACACGAATAAATGTTATACGACCAACATATGGGTCTGTAGCAATCTTAAACGCAAGGGCAGCGAATGGTTCACTATCATCATTGTTACGTTCAACTACTTCACCATCTGGTGTAGTACCCTTAATAGGTGGAACATCAATTGGGCTTGGCATATAATCAACAATTGCATCAAGCAATTCTTGTATACCTTTATTTCTTGCTGCCGTGCCACATAGCACAGGAAAGATTTTAAGTGAACAAGTCGCTTTTCTAATGCCACGTTTGATTTCATCAATGGTCAATTCTTCTCCCATGAAGAATTTATCCAACAAAGCATCATCAGTTTCAGCGACAGACTCGATCATCTTTTGTCTATATTCTTGACATTGACTGAGCATATCTGCTGGGATCTCTTCTTCTCTAACATCTTTTCCAAGATCATCATAGAAAACATATGCTTTCATCTTTATTAAGTCTACGACACCTCTAAAAGTTTCTGCTTCTCCAATAGGTAATTGAAGAGGAACAGCATTTGCTCCAAGATTTGTCCTAATACTATCCACTGCTTTCAAGAAATTTGCATCATTAATATCCATTTTGTTTATGAAGCACATTCTTGGAACTTTAAATTTAGATGCTTGACGCCATACATTTTCACTCTGTGCTTGAACACCATTACGCGCACTGAACAATGCAATAGCGCCGTCCAAAACCTTCAATGAACGCTCAACTTCAACTGTGAAATCTACGTGTCCTGGAGTATCAATGATGTTGATAGTGCAATCTTGCCATTTGCAAGTGGTACAAGCAGATGTGATAGTTATACCACGTTCTTGTTCCTGTACCATCCAGTCCATAGTTGCTTCACCATCATGCACTTCACCTATTTTGTGATTAACACCAGTGTAGAACAATATACGTTCAGTTGTTGTTGTTTTACCAGTATCAATGTGTGCCATGATACCTATATTTCTAATTTTTTCTAACGGAACTTGTCTCGCCATAATACCCCCTAATTACCAACGATAGTGAGCAAAAGCTTTGTTAGCTTCAGCCTGTCTATGCATATCGTCTCTCTTCTTGATAGCGCCACCTGCTTGATTGAAAGCATCAACGATTTCAGCAGCAAGTTTCGCTTCCATGCCACGCTCATTGCGTTTACGAGCACACATTACTAGCCAACGAATAGCAAGTGTCTGTTGTCTGTCAGCACTAACTTCAATAGGAACTTGATAGTTAGCTCCACCTACACGCCTAGCTTTAGTCTCAAGTTTAGGTTTGATGTTTTCAATTGCAGCAACTAAAACATTGAGCGGTTCATCATTTAACTTTTCGCTAGCAGCCTTCATTGCGCTATAAACTATAGATTGAGCGATACCTTTTTTGCCATCCAACATAACTTGGTTTACAAGTTTAGTAACCATAGTTGAATTATACAATGGGTCTGGCAAAACTTCTCTTTTAACAGCCGCATTTCTTCTTGACATAATTTTCTCCTTATATATTTATTATTTAAATTAAAATTTTGAAACTACAAAATAATTTTTTTATCTTCTATTTATTCCTTTCTTTAAAATTCATATTATCATTGTTGTTTTATATTCAATTAAAATAAAACTCAAACGTAAAAGATTTTTAATTTTAAATATAAACCTATTAAAAGGAAGATGAGTCATGAGAAGAAACCATTTGGTGTCTTCTCATATATAAGCGGGGCAACACCTGTAAGTTGAGTTTTGCAATTAGCAAAACGATGATAAAAGGTGGTTGATCCGCTTGCGAAAATGAGTCATGAGAAGAAACCATTTGATGTCTTCTCATAATATGGCAGGACAACGCACATTGGTCAAGTTTTGCGTTCAGCAAAACGCAGTAAAGTGCGATTGGACTGCCTGGCTTATTTCGGCTTTTTAGCGCCGTATTTACTTCTACCTTGTTTACGTTTTTGAACAGCAGCAGTATCCAATGCACCACGAACAACATGATATCTAACACCTGGAAGATCTGGCACACGTCCGCCACGAACTAATACAACATTGTGTTCTTGAAGATTGTGTCCTTCACCTGGAATATAACAAGTTGTTTCCTTGCCATTGGATAAACGCACTCTACAAATTTTACGTAAAGCAGAGTTAGGTTTTTTAGGTGTAGTAGTAGTGACAGTCAAACAAACACCACGTTTTTGTGGGCATTCATCTAGTAATATTGATTGACTTTTGCTAACTTGTTTAACTCTACCTTTTCTAACCAATTGATTAACTGTAGGCATTTTATCCTCCTTAAAAAATTTTTGCAACCTCTTTTGGCTTATGCCAAGTATAGACAAAGCAGCATTTTGTACTATAACGAATTTATTATATAAAAATATAGTCAAATTGTCAATAGTTTTAAAAGATTATTGACAACATTTTCTGTATTTATTTAAGGTTTTATTAACCTTCATTTATAAAAAACAAATTGTTTATTATAATAACCTAATAAACAATTTTACAAATTTTTTATTGAAGACAATAACTCATTAAATTAATAATAATGTAATTTATTGCATTAATTAAAACACTAAAATAAATAATAAACAATTTAACTAACTTATAGACAGGTCATTATCACTATTTGTACTTTGTAATAATTTTCTTTCCTCTATTAATTTTTTTGTTCTTTTCTCAAAGTTATCGATATAATCATCAAACACTTCTTTTACGCTCACTAATCCCAAACTTTTTAATGCATCAATAACAGTCCAATCATTATCATTCTCCAAAATTGTTTTGAATTGTTTAACTGCACTTTTAGGATCGGTTCTTAATTTTTCCAACATTATTTCAGAAATAGCTGTGGGTAACAAATATCTTTTTTCAAACATATTAGTAAACTTTTTTCTCTCAATATTATCTATACAACGATACAGCATACGAGTATTTTTTAAATATAAATCATAATATTTTTTTTGTATGTCATCTATAGTAATTTCTCCAAGCATTAATTTAATCACTAATCCATCTAACAAAACTTCTCTAGCTTTTATAATATTTTGAATTCTAGATCTAATAGCGTCTTCAATGAAATTAATTTGCAAATCTGGATACTTATTTTTCATAAACTCTGCAGAAAATGCATCAATGATAACAGGGGCGACTTCTGCCATATTCTTATCCTTGCTAGATTTCATTTCAATAAATCCTTTGCTCATAGAATGACAAATCTCATGACAGGCATTGGATACATCTCCTATTCTTCCTTCTATATTTATAAAAATTTTTCTAAATTCTGTTCCATCTTTTTCAATCTTAGAACAGCAATAAGAGCGGGGATCTTTCTCTTTCGTTACATCGTGTGTAACATACTTCATATTGTATTTTGCAAGTTTTTTTAATTGAATTCCTTCTGGACAAATACGATCAAGTGAACTATAAAAAGATATTGCTTGAGAATCAACCATTTCTTCAGAAAATGGTGTGGATAGATGGATTAAATTTTCATCAATAGTCAATTGGCTAATATCTATTCTAGCTATTTTTTCCACGATTTGCATTTCAAATTCAAAATTTGGATTGTCATTTTTGCAACGAGCACAATATTTACGGAATTCATCATCTGACAAAATTCTATTTATTCTTTCAATTAAGGTAAGTTTATTTATTTCATTCATTTTTTTGCCCCAAATAATTTATAACATAAAATCACATTAATTGCAATAATATACAAATATATGGGGAAATATGATTTATCCTCATACATGTTGTTAAAATAATTTAAAAAATTTTTTTGTACACGTAAATAATAAAGTAAATGAATAAAAAACTACGCAAAAACGCTTTTCACTTATTAATTATTTTTCTTTCATTTAAATAAATATACTTAATAATTAAAAATATTAAATTAAAATTATAAATTCTTATATAAAATTCAAAATAAATATTGAAAAATTTAATAATTTTTGATATAATTATAATAATAAAAAATTTTTTAGGAGATGAGATATGGAAACAAATGAAGAAAAAACCAAAAAGCCAGTCTATCGTGTTCTCTATGACAAGGATGACAGAACATGGAAAATCAAAAAAGATGGTGCCAAACGTGTTATCGCTTCATTCCCGACAAAAGATGAAGCTCTAAAACGCGTCAAAGAGCTCAGTGAAACCAACGACCTCAACTTTATCGTACACAAAAAGGATGGCAAATTCCAAAAGAAATAACCAATATTTTTAATTGTTATTTTATGCGTTTTTAAAAATAAAATAAAGGTAAACTACTACCTTTATTTTTTATTATGCAAAATCATTTATAATTAGATATGCAGCATATAAAGCGTCTGTATTATACGTATCATTTTCAGGTAAAACGGCTTGCACTGCATATGCGGATAAAGTCATGTTGACTGACGCATTTTTATATGAATCATCAAAAACTTCACCATCAAATGTATATGACAAATTGACAGCTTGAGTATTGCCAGTTGCGACGAGAGTCGCTCCTGCTGTATTCGCTAACATATTATTATGAGTCACAAGATCCCCATTTAAATTATACCAATATGTGTACGAAGTGTTTATGCTATCTGAGGTTGTAACATCGTAGGTCAGTTCTATCAAAACATAGACATCGGCATTGCCAGAATTTCGCACATTTATTGTATTAAAATTTATAGTATCTCCTGGCACTAATGTCTCTGATAGATATGTAGAATCAAAACTGGTATTTGTTAGATCTGTGTTGTTATTTTGTAAACTGACATCAAGGGTGGCAAAACTGCTGTTGTACTGTTCGTTGGCACTGGATGTGAACCAAGAGAAGGTATACAAGTATGTATAAAAACTTGCTAGCAAAATTGCAAGCATCATCACAACAAAACAAATTACTATTGGACTAAATTTCTTTTCCCCTGACTTCATTAACTATATTATAACAAAAGAATATGAATATGTCAAAATAATTTTCATTTATATTTTTTATTAAAAATAAATATTAATTTTAAATAAAATCTGATGAAAATTACTGAAAATAGCGGAATTTATAATTAAGAAATGATTTTACAATTTTAAAAATTATTATTTATTTATAAAAACAAAAAAAGGACTAATATTTAGCCCTTTATTAAATCAATTCGATGATTGCCATTTCAGCATTGTCACCTTTACGAATACCTGTTCTGATTATTCTAGTATAGCCACCTTTTTGTCCCAACTCTTTCGCTCTCTCAGCATATTTTGGTGCATAAATATTAAATATCTTTTCAAGCAAAGGATATTTTATATTATCTATACGAGTGAGATAATCAGTCTTCTTTTCGCCAGGTTTGCGCTCTTCTTTCACGAAATAAACCTTAGCCATGATTTTCCTACGAGCAGCCAATTTCTTTGGTCCGTCGTTCATAACTTCACGAGCAACTTTTTCACCCTTGCTGTTGACAGTTGTCTTTTGAACATTGACAACATCTTCGTAACTATTGATAGCAAGAGTCAAGAGTTTTTCAACATAACTTTTGAGTGATTTTGCTCTAGCTAGGGTTGTTTCAATCTTACCTTTCCAAAGAAGATCGGTTGCTTGATTGCGAAGCATTGCCATTCTTTCTTCTGTTGGGCGTCCTAATTGTTTCACTTTCATATGTTACTCCTTAATAATTATCATTCCCCTCAAGGACAATACCATAAGATTCAAGTTTGTTGATAACTTCTTCCATAGATTTAGCACCCATGTTACGTACTTTCATCATTTCGGCACGGCTCTTCTTAGCAAGATCGCCAATAGTGTCAATGCCAGCACGTTTCAAACAGTTATAACTACGAACGCTTAATTCCATTTCCTCAATAGGTTTTTCGAACAATTTTGTTCTTTCATCTTCTTTTCTTGCGACTAAGATATTGACTCCGTCCATACCTTCCACCAGTTCTACGAACATAGTAGCATAGTCGTTGATCAATTTTGCTGACAAAGCGACAACTTCTTTCGCGCTGACAGTGCCACGAGTTTGAACATCTAGAACAAGTTTATCAAAATCTAGACTTCTACCTACACGACTTGATTGAACTTCAAAGTTGACACGCTTTACAGGTGTGAACAATGAGTCAATAGCGATATAGTCGACTTCATCAGAAAAATCTTTGTTCATACTTGCAGGAACGTAGCCTCTGCCACGTCCAACGTAGAATGTTATATCAAGATTTGCATCATCGTCAATAGTGCATAAATACAAATCAGGGTTTACTACACTTATTCCATCTCCACATTCAATATCTTTTGCGTAAACGACTGCTGGACCTTTCTTTTTCAAAGTCATAGTACCTTTGAAATCAGCCTCTGTGCTGTCAGTCTTCACAGCAATAGATTTGATGTTCAAGATGATGTCAGGGACATCTTCTGTTACACCTTTGATAGTAGAAAATTCGTGTAAAACATCCTTAATTTTCACACCGACAACAGCAGCTCCTGGAAGAGAACTCAAAAGTGTTCTCCTAAGCATATTGCCAATAGTAATTCCAAAACCTTTTTCTAAAGGCTCTACTGTAATGATAGCGTGTGCACCATTATCAAGTTCTTCTAGTGATATTTTTGGTTTCTCGATTTCCATCATATTTAAATTCTCCTATTATCTTGAATAAAATTCTACAATTAAGTGTTCTTGTATACCTAAATCAATGTCCTCTCTTTCAGGAAGCGCAAGCACTTTACCTGTAAGTGTTTTAGTGTTGAATTCCAACCATTTTGGTGTATTGATTTTAGCGTCTTTCAGACTTGAGAACATTTCAAGATTTTGTTTATTTTCTTTCACTGCGATAACATCACCAACTTTCACTTGATATGAAGGGATATTAACTTTTTTGCCATTTACAGTGATATGACCATGGTTAACAATCTGTCTAGCTTCCATTCTAGATGAGCCAATCCCAAGACGATAAACGACATTGTCAAGTCTCAACTCTAGCATTTTTAGCATAGCCCAACCAGTATTTTCTTTGCTGTTAACTGCTTTTTCATAATAAATTCTAAATTGTTTTTCTAACAAACCATATGCTCTACGAACTTTTTGTTTCTCTCTCAATTGCAAACCGTATTCGGATACTTTCTTTCTCATATTTGAACTGCCATGCTGTCCTGGAACAGTTGGGCGTTTGTCGAAAGAACATTTTGTCAAACATCTCTCACCTTTCAAGAAAAGTTTAACTCCCTCTCTACGACATTGTTTACAATCTGGACTAGTATTTTTTGCCATGTTTCCTCCTATAACCTTCTTGCCTTAGGTGGTCTGCAACCATTGTGTGGGATTGGAGATACATCTTTAATCATTGTAACCTGCAATCCAGCAGTACCTACTGCACGAATAGCAGTCTCCCTGCCATTCCCATTACCAGCACCTTTGACATATATAGCAACTTTTGTAATCCCATAATTGCCAACATCTTTCAATGCATCTTCGACAACTTGTTGAGCAACATAAGGTGTGCTCTTTTTAGCTCCTCTGTATCCCAATTTACCAGCACTGCTCTGAGCTAAAAGATTACCTTGACTATCTGTTAAAGATACTAATGTATTGTTAGCGGTGGCTTGAATATGCACAGCACCTTCGCCATTACTAACTAAAATCTTCTTTTTCTTTGTTTCTTTTTTAGTTTTAGTAGCCATTTATATACTCCTTATTACTTTTTCTTATTAGCGATTGTTTTCTTAGGACCTTTGCGTGTACGTGCATTATGCTGAGTAGATTGACCACGAACTGGTAAATTAGCAATATGTCTAAGTCCACGATAGCACCTAATTTCTTTCAATCTTTTTATGTCAAGAGCAACATCTTTACGTAACTCACCTTCTACAACAAAATTAGCCTCTATATATTTACGAATAGAAGCGATTTCATTTTCTGTAAGGTCTTTAACTCTGGTGTCAGGATTGATGCCTGTTGCTGACAAAATTTTATTAGCAGTAACTCTACCTATACCATAGATATAAGTAAGCCCAATTTCAACTCTCTTTTCATTAGGTAAATCCACGCCTGATATACGTGCCATATCTTTCCTCCAATTTATTTTTTGTATTTACTCACAATGCCAAAATGCCGCGAGACATTGTGCTTATTTTCAACTCTAATTAATTAACCTTGACGTTGTTTATGCTTAGGTGATTTAGAACAAATAACCATAACCTTTCCGTTACGTTTGATCACTTTGCATTTTTCACACATTGGTTTAACTGATGGTCTAACTTTCATAATTTCTCCTTATATGTTTGTCCACATAATTTAAATTTAGTTTTTATCTCTCCAAACAATTCGACCTTTCGTCAAATCATATGGACTCATTTCGACTTTCACTTTATCCCCGACCAAAATCTTGATATAATTGGTACGCAATTTACCAGAAATATAAGCCGTGATAATGTGATTGTTCATAATCTTAACCTTAAAATTGGTGTTGCCTAAAACTTCCACCACTTCTCCAGACGCTTCGATAACATCTTCTTTCGACATACTACTCCTTTATCGTGTTATACACTTTAATCATATTATAGATTTCTTTGTTAGTAACAATAGGTGATTTTATTGCATCAATAATCTTATCATCATGTGCCACTTTAATCAAGTGCTTTGGATTTTTCCGTTTTGGATTAGTCTTTTCACGATATCTACCATCTATTATAGCAAGATATCCGTTTTTGTCAATAGAAACTACTATAAATAAGCGCTCTTTATCGTGCCCAGAGCATGATTTAACCACATCACCGACAATGAATTCGTTATCCATAACACTCCTATAAAGTTAAGATTTCCACACCATCGTTAGTAATCAAAATGGTGTTTTCATAGTGTGCACTTGGTTTTCCGTCCCAGGTCGTAACCGTCCAATCGTTGTCCTCCAAATACACATCTCTTCTGCCCATGGTAGACATGGGCTCTACTGCCAAGGTCATTCCTGCTTGAAGCACAATTCCAGAATTGTACTTGCCATAATTTGGAACAAGTGGGTCTTCATGAAGATGCGTACCTACGCCATGCCCAGTCAACTCTCTAACTACGCCATATCCATGGCTCTCGAGATAGACTTGAATTCTATGACTGATATGCCCTAGTCTTGAGCCCGCTTTTATATCTTTTATTCCTTCAAAGAATGATTCTTTGGTTATCTCAATTAATCTAGTTTTTTCTAACGAAATATTACCTACTGGATACGTTCTTGCCGCATCGCTATGATACCCTTCCCAAATGACTCCACAATCAATGCTGATTATGTCTCCTTCTTTCAAAGGAACATTTGAGCAGAACCCATGCACCACTTGCGCATTCAAACTGGCACAAATCGTGTATGGGAACCCCTCATAATTAAGGAAGGAAGGTTTAGCGCCTTGGGAAATAATATAATTGTAGGCCAAATCATTAAGGCGCTGAGTGGTTTGGCCAGGGTAAATTGATGATTCTATCAAGTCAAGAGTATCTTTCAATATCTTGCCTGCTTTCCTCATCTTTTCAATTTCTGCTTCGTTTTTAATTGTTATGTTCATAATTTAATTACCTTCATAACATCAACTAAAACTTCGCTTGGAGTCTTACTTGCATCAATTTCAACCAAAACTCCACGACGTCTATATCTTTCTATCAAAGGATAGGTCTCTTCTTCATACTGTTCAAATCTTGTGTGGATAGCGTCCACGGTATCATCGCTACGCCTGTACAATTTTCCACCACAAAGTTTACAGGTATAATCTTCATTGCCTTTTAGTGTAGTGATGTCTCCACAATCTTTGCAGGTCAGCCTGTTTAACACTCTATCAATCGCAATCTCTTTTCGTAGATTCAAATAAATTACCAAATCGATATTGCAGATCTCGTCAAGTTTATCTGCCTGCTCTGCGTTCCTAGGAAAGCCGTCAAAGATAATGATCGGTTTTTTTGAAGTGGATAACTTTTTGTTGATGACATTCATAACAATGTCTAGATCTACCAACAAACCTTTATCCACCAATTCTTTGATTTTATTCCCAAGAGCGGAGTGTGAAGCGATCTCTTCACGTAGCAAGAGTCCAACTGATACAAGCGAAAAATCAAAATGATTTTCCAAATCCTGAACCAATGTACCTTTGCCTGAACCTTGGATACCTAAAAGAACAATATTCATCAAACCCCCTATTTCAAAAATCCTCTATAATTTTTCATCAACATTTGAGCTTCCAACTGTTTGTCAAATTCAAGGGCAACTGATACGACAATCAACATACCTGTAGCACTGAATGCTGAATTCAAGCCACCTGTGCCGATTGCTGTAAATATCAAGGATGGGATCAAAGCCATGAACGCCAAGAATATAGCGCCAAACAGTGTTATTCTTTTGTTGATGCCGCTCAAATACTGTGCAGTAGGTTTGCCTGGTCTAATGCCTGGTATGAACCCACCATTCTGTTGAATTTGACGACTGATCTCGTCTGAATCAAAGTTCAACATAGTATAGAAATATGCGAACGCCAATATCAAAAGTGCCAACAATACGGTATATACCCAACTACCAGCACCTACCCAAGTGTTCCACCATGTGATGAAGCCATTGGTTGAATTTGGCCAGAAAATACTGAACAATATCTGTGGGAAAGTGAGTAGTGCGGTCGCAAAAATGATTGGCATAACCCCATTAGCGTTTACTCTAATAGGAATGTAGGTAGATTGACCACCATACATTTTTCTACCTTTCATCTGTTTTGCATATTGCACGCCGACCTTTCTCTCTCCACCATCAACGAATACGACCAAAGCAAATATCGCTATCAATGCGACAACGAACAATACTAGTTGCCAAATAGCGTTCTGAGTGGTCTCTCCGCCGACCGCAAGGTCTTGGAAATTGCCCATAATTGCAGTGCCTGCACTGGACAAGATACCTACGAAAATCAACAATGACATACCATTGCCTATACCGATCTCTGTAATCTTCTCGCCAAGCCAAACTGTAAACATAGCACCAGCGACCAACATCAATACTATGAACGCATAGCACAAGAATTCGCTATTGCCGAATATTGACAAGTTCACGCTGTCTGCTGTGCCAAAACCTACTGCTATACCGATAGCTTGCGCTAGAGCGATAATCAAAGCAGCGATTTTTGTGTATAAGCTGATTTTCTTCCTACCGTCAGCACCTTCTTTCGTCAAGCGTTGCCAACTAGGTATGACAGCTGCTAACAACTGAATAATGATTGATGATGTGATATACGGAGACACACCGAGCGCAAGGAATGAGCCTTGTGCTAGAGCGCCACCGCTCACAGAACTAAGTAAACTTAAGAACGTGTTTCCGTCAACGTTTACTCCCAATGCCTCTGTGTCAATTCCCGGAATAGGAAGCCAACAACCAAGGCGGTAAACAAAGAGTAAGACCAAAGTCAAAATTAACTTGTTTCTAACCTCTTTAATTTTAAACGCGTCAGCTAATGTCTTGAACATTATACCTCCTCTACACTGCCACCTTGTGCTGTAATCTTTTCTTTCGCTGTAGTTGTAAATTTGTTTGCTTTCACTTTCAGTGCGACACTGAGTTCGCCATTACCTAAAATTTTGATGCCGTCCTTTTCTATCTTTGAAAGAATCCCTGTCTCAAGCAATTTAACTGCATCTACTTCAGTATTAGGTTCAAAAGCATTGAGTGAGCTAACATTCACAATAGAATAAACCTTTTTGAATTTAGCATTACTAAAACCACGTGCAGGCAATCTTCTATACAAAGGATTTTGACCACCCTCGAATCCGGGGCGAACACCACCACCAGAACGAGCGTTTTGACCTTTATGCCCTTTACCAGAAGTCTTACCTATACCACTACCAATGCCTCTACCAAGTCTTTTCTTGCTTTGTTTTTCTCCCTCTGCATTTTTTAAATCGTGTATATACATAATCTCTCCTTTATGCGTCTTCTTCCACTTTCAATAAGTGTTTAACTTTGAAGATACTGCCTCTAATACAATCGTTATCAGGAAGAACTCTTGTTTGACCAAGTTTCCTAAAACCTAATGCTTCGATGATTTTCGCCTGACGTTTATCAAAACCAGTGGCACTTTTAATCAAAGTAACTTTAATAGTTTTTTCTTGTTTCTTTGCCATAAGTCCTCCTAAATTTCTTCAACTGACTTACCACGCAGCATAGCAACTTGTTCTCTAGTCCTAAGACTATTGAGACCATTCAAAGTAGCTCTAACTACGTTAATTTTATCAGTAGAACCATAAATTTTAGCAGTTAAATCAGTATATCCTGCCATTTCAAATACGGTACGAGCAGCACCACCAGCGATCAAACCACTACCCTTTTTAGAAGGAAGCATTTTTACGCTAGTCTTTGCGAACTTACCTATAATTTCATGTGGAATAGTTCCTTCAATAACAGGAACGGTAATCAAAGACTTTTTAGCAGTCTTGGTTGCTTTTTCGATAGCAGCAGGGACTTCGCTAGCTTTCGCTACTCCCATACCTACTCTACCTTTTTTGTCCCCGACTACGACAAGAGCAGAGAAACGCATGGTACGTCCACCTTTGACAACCTTTGTCACTCTACGAACAGCGAGCATCTTCTTGTCAAATTCGTCTTTTTCTTCAACTCTTGGTTTTCTAAATTCACGTTTTTGTTGTGCCATAATCTCTCCTTAAAACTCCAAGCCAGCGGCTCTTGCACCATCAGCTAATTCTTTGACTCTACCAGTATACAAATATCCGCCTCTATCAAAGACAACTTCGGTAATCTTTTTCTTCTTGGCAAGTTTGGCAATCTGTTCGCCAACATATCTTGCCTGTTCTTTGTTTGTCATATCTTTAACTTTTTCTTGGATTTCCTTTTGTGTAGTATTGCAACTAACCAAAGTCACTCCCTTTACGTCATCAATGATCTGTGCATAGATGTGATTTAAGCTTCTATATACGCACAATCTAGGACGCTTTGCAGTACCATTTAAGTCATGACGTATTTTTATATGACGTTTTGTTCTTTCAGTATTTTTATCAATCTTCTTAATCATAACTTAAACCTCCTACTTCTTCTTACCAGCGGACTTACCAGGTTTCAATATCACTGGTTCATCAGTGTAGTGAATACCGTAACCATGATAAGGTTCCATTGGTCTCAATGCTCTAATTTTTGCAGCAATAGCACCAACTAATTCTTTATTAGCACCTTTGACAAGGATAGTGTTGTTGTCAGGTACTTCCAAAGTGATGCCTTCGACTTCTGCGAACTCTACAGGGTGGCTAAGTCCTAGGTTCATAACAAGTTTGTTGCCTTGTTTCGCTAGTTTATAACCAACACCTTGTACAGTCAATGATTTTTTGAATCCGTCTTTTACTCCAACTACCATATTGTTGATAAGTTGTCTGTAAAGACCTTGTTTAGCGTTAGAGTCAGTTGTTTCATCGTTGCGAGTAACGAAGATTTGATTGTCCTTCACTTCTACAGAAACATTGTTTGAATATGCTTGAGAAAGGGTGTCTTTCGCTCCCTTTACTGTAACAACGTTGTCTTTAACTTCTACACTAACTCCAGCCGGTATTGAGATAGGTAATTTTCCAATTCTTGACATAACTACCTCCTACCATACATAGGCTAGCACTTCGCCGCCTACATTCAATTTCCTAGCTTGTTTATCAGTGATGATACCCTTACTAGTAGATACAATAGCAATTCCCAAGCCATTAAGAACCTTTGGTAATTGGTCAGCATTAGCATAAATTCTTAATCCAGGCTTGCTAATTCTCTTTAGTCCTTGGATAACTTTTTCGCCATTAGGACCATATTTTAGTGTGATGTTGATCATCTTGATACCTTTTTCTTCAACTTGACTGAAATCTACGATAAAACCTTCGTCTTTCAAGATCTCTGCTATAGAAATTTTAGTCTTAGAACTAGGTACAAGCACACTATCATGCTTATTAGCATTAGCATTACGAATGCGAGTAAGCATATCTGCGATTGGGTCTATAATTAACATAATGCACTTCTCCTTTTACCAACTAGATTTCTTAACACCAGGAATTTCACCTTTGTGTGCTAAGTTCCTAAAACAAATTCTGCAAATACCATATTTTTTCAGTACAGCATGCGGACGTCCACAAATAGAACATCTCGTATATTCACGAGTTGTGAATTTTTGTTTTCTTTGTTGTTTATTTACCATTGCTTTTCTTGCCATAATTCACTCCTATTTACCTTTCCTGAAAGGAACGCCCATCAATTTTAACAATTCAAGTGCTTCCTCATCGGTCTTTGCAGTAGTTACTATCATGATATCAAATCCACGAACTGCGTCAATTTTGTCGTACACAATTTCTGGGAATATAATTTGTTCTTTGATACCAAAACTGTAATTCCCACGGCCATCAAAAGATGTTGTGTTTAGTCCCTGGAAGTCTCTCACACGTGGCAGAGCCACTGAAATCAATCTGTCAAAGAATTCGTACATCTTTTCCCCACGAAGAGTAACTTTTGCACCGATCTTTTGACCTTCACGCAATTTGAAATTTGCGACTGATTTTTTAGCGTGAGTTACAACTGCTTTCTGTCCAGCAATCAAAGTCAATTCGTCAACTGCTGTGTTGAAAGTCTTTGCATTGTCCTTTTCCTTACCAAGACGAAGACTCAAAACGATCTTCTCTAGTTTTGGGATTTCCATCACATTTTTGTAACCGTATTTTTCTTGCAAACTTTTCTTAACGACTTCGTTATAGTATGCATGACGTCTATTAATTTCTTTACTCATAGTCATACTCCTTACGCTTTCTTACTGCTCTTGGCAGCCTTTTTCACTACATCTAACGATGCACCGCATTTTTTACAAACACGTTGATTTTTTCCATCGACATCTTTGTGTGCAACTCTAGTAGCCTTCTTGCATGCTGGACAAACAACTTGCACGTTACTTACGTCAATAGGTCCTTCAGATTTTATGATCCCACCTTTGTCATCTTTGCTTCTAGGTTTTTTGTGATGAGATTGGATATTGACATTAGCGACTATAACTTTTCCGTCTTCTCTATTTACTTCTAAGATTTCGCCAGTCTTGCCAGCATCTTTGCCAGCAATGACAAGTACGTTATCTCCCTTTTTAACATTCAATTTCATATAGCCTCCTATAACACTTCAGGTGCCAAAGAGATGATTTGAGTAAATCCCTTTGCACGAAGTTCTCTTGCTATTGGTCCAAACACACGTGTGCCACGAGGTGCTTTTTGTTTATCGATAATCACAGCAGCGTTTTCATCAAATTTGATTGAACTACCGTCTGGACGTTGTACACCCTTTTTAGAACGTACAATAACTGCCATAACTACATCACCTTTTTTGACCTTTCCATCTGGGTCTGCTTTTTTCACAGAAGCGACAATGATATCGCCAATGTTAGCAAACTTCTTTACAGAACCGCCAAGACAACGTATACACATGATCTTTTTAGCTCCAGTGTTGTCGGCAACATTCAATGTTGATAATGGTTGTATCATATTCGCCTCCTACTTAGCCCTCTCAACGATAGAAAGAAGTCTGAAATATTTATCTTTGCTTAGTGGGCGAGTTTCAATGATGACAACTGTATCGCCAACATGTGCTTCATTCTTTTCGTCATGAGCCTTATATTTTTTTGTATAAGTCATATATTTTTTATAAATTGGGTGTTTTTTCTTGCTGGTAACCAAAACAGTAATAGTCTTGTCCATTTTGTCAGAAACAACAACACCTTGAATTGTCTTGTGGTTTACTTTATTTTCTTCCATACATTACTCCTTTGCTCCAGCCATTTTTTCTTTGAGGGCAGTTTTAACCCTAGCGATATTTTTCTTCACAATTCTAATTCTTGAAGTATCAGAAAGTTGACCAACTTTGTTTTGGAAAGTGAGGTTGAATAGTTCACTTCTCAACTTGCTCTCTTCAGCGTTCAACTCATTGATTGATAAATCTCTATAGTTATTCTTCATTGTTTTCACCGCCTTTTTCCTTGTAAACTATTCTTGTTTTGCAAGGAAGTTTATGTGAAGCGAGTCTCAATGCTTCCAAGCAGATCTCTTCACTTGGTCCGCTCACTTCGATGATTACTCTATCACGTTTTACGACAGCAACGTGCCCTACTTGTGCACCTTTACCGCTACCCATACGAGTGTCGGCAGGTTTTTTAGTAATAGGTTTGTGTGGGAAAACTTTTATCCAAACTTTACCACCACGTTTCATATATCTGTTGATAGCGACACGGGCAGCCTCAATTTGGTTAGAAGTCATCCAACATGGTTCAGTTGCTTGAAGCCCGTAATCTCCGTATACGACTTTGCTTCCACGAATAGCACGTCCGGTCATACGACCACGGAATTGTTTTCTTCTCTTTTCTCTCTTAGGCATTAACATATTAGTTCTCTCCTTTCTTGTGGTTTACTGAACTTTGAGAAACTTTGCCCAAAATTTCACCCTTGTAGATCCAAACTTTTACGCCAAGCACACCAAAAGTTGTGTGAGCTTCTACACAAGCGTAATCAATGTTTGCTCTAATTGTGTGAAGTGGTAGTGAGCCTTCGTGGTAATGTTCACTACGAGCGATTTCAGCGCCATCTAGTCTACCTGATACCATCGTCTTGACCCCAAGAGCACCTGCTCGCATAACTCTCTGCATAGCAGATTTCATAACTCTACGGAATTGAGCACGTTTTTCAAGTTGGCTAGCGATAGATTCAGCCACCAATTTTGCGTCCAAATCAGGATTTTTGACTTCAACAATGTTGACATTTACCTTTTTGGCGTCAGTTAGTTTCTCAACACTCTTCTTCAATGCTTCAACGCCAGCACCTTTCTGTCCAATGAGGACGCCAGGTTTACCTGTTGTGATTGACACTGTAAGAGAGTCGTTTGTCCTTTCAATTGCGACATTTGATATTGCACAATTTTTATATTCCTTAAGGATATAGTTACGGATAACGTTGTCTTCCTTAATGTTCTTTGCTATGTTTTTCTTGTCTGTGTACCAAAAAGAATTCCAAGTCTTATTGATACCAAGTCTCATTCCATTCGGATTAACTTTTTGTCCCATATTCTACTCCTTTACATCTAGCACTACTTTGATGTGGCTAGTTCTCGTTGTAATTCTTGCAGCACGTCCACGTCCATGATAGTTTACTCTATTTTTACGAACAGGACCTTGACCAAGAATAACTTCTGCCAAATACAAATCATGGACATTTAGTCCTTTGTTGTGTTCAGCGTTAGCACCTGCGGATTTGACCACCTTCAAAAGGATAGCCGCAGCGTCTTGTGGCATATTAGATAGAATAGCCACTGCGTCATCATAACTCTTGCCTCTAACTGTGTCGATAACGATTTTAGCTTTTGTAGGAGAAAGTCTTTCATATCTGACACTAGCATATGGACGAGTCTCTTTATTTGCGTTGATTTTCTCTGTTTTTTCTCTAATTCTCTTTGCCATAATTCACTCCTACTTCTTAGCCTCTTTCTGTTTATGACCTTTGAAGGTACGAGTTGGCGCAAATTCACCTAATTTGTGTCCAACCATATCTACAGTACAATAAACAGGGATATGTTTTTTACCATTATGGACAGCAATTGTGTGTCCTACGAATTCAGGGTAAATTGTGCTAGAACGAGACCAAGTCTTGATTGCTTTTTTCTCATTCTTTTCATTCATCTCTTGAATTCTAGACATAAGTTTTGCTTCTACATATGGTTTTTTCTTCAAACTTCTACTCATAACCACTCCTACTTAGCATTGGCTCTCTTGACAATCAACTTGTCGCTAGCCTTTTTGTGTTTTCTAGTCTTGTATCCGATAGCAGGTTTACCCCAAGGAGTAACTGGACCAGCATGTCCAACTGGAGACTTACCTTCACCACCACCATGTGGGTGATCTACTGGGTTCATGACAGAACCACGAACGGTAGGTCTAACACCCATATGACGTTTACGACCAGCCTTACCTAAAGATACAATTTCATTTTCTTCATTGCCGATAGAGCCAATAGTTGCTCTACAGTTAGCAAGCACTTTTCTCATCTCACCGCTAGGCAAACGCAAGGTTACATACGCACCATCTTTTGCCATTAATTGCGCTGACATACCCGCACTTCTAGCCATCTGTCCACCTTTGCCAGGTTGCAATTCAATATTGTGGATAACTGCACCAAGCGGAATATCCTTTAATTCCAAAGCATTGCCTGGTTTGATCTCAGCACCAGCACCACTCATAACTTTATCCCCAACATTTAGTCCTTTTGGTGCAAGGATAAATCTCTTTTCACCATCAGCGTACACCAACAAAGCGATATATGCTGTTCTATTTGGGTCGTATTGAATACTCTCGACCTTTGCTGCGATGCCGTCTTTGTTTCTCTTAAAATCAATCACTCTATATTTGCGTCTATTTCCGCCACCGATATGACGAACAGTGATTTTACCTTGATTATTACGTCCACCAGATTTTTCAATAGTTTTCAAAAGCGTACTTGGAACTTCTGCTTTCTTTGTCAATTCTTCATATGTCTTAGAAGTCATACCTCTTCTGCCTGGTGTAATAGGTTTATAAACTTTTATAGCCATAATTTACTCCTTTCTAGTTCAAACTCTCAAAGAAAGCGATAGCTTTTGATTCAGGTTTTAAGAAAACGATAGCTTTTTTATAATCGCTTGTTTTGCCTACGACCTGACCGCTTCTTGTGTTTCTTGTCTTAAGTTTGCCTCTGCAGTTCACTGTATTTACGCGTTCAACTTGAACTTCAAACAACTCTTCAACTGCTTTTTTGATCTCAATCTTGTTGGCATCGGTAGCCACTTTAAAAGTGTAAACTTTGTTTGGGATACCTGCGTATGATTTTTCTGTTAAAATTGGCTCTAATATAATTTTTTGTGCTTCCATTATACGTATGCCTCCTCAATTTTCTTTATCGCATTCTTAGTGAACACTAAATATGTGTTTTCAACCACTTGAGCAACATTCAAAAGCATAGCGTCAACACAACTAACCTTTTGGATATTGTTAGTCGCTTTCATCACACCTTCGTCCTTGCCGTCTGTGACAATGATTGTACGTTTGTTCAAGTCAAATAATTTCAAGAACGCACTAGCAGCTTTTGTTTTGTTGTCTTCAAACTTGATGTCATCAACAATAATCACTTCGTTTTGTCTAATCTTTTGAGATAGAGCGGATGAGAACGCAATATCACGCATCTTCTTGTTGATTTTTTGACTAAAGTCTCTTGGCTTTGGAGCGAATACTACGCCACCGCCAACGAATTGCGGAGCACTTCTCTCGTCATGACGAGCGTTACCAGTACCTTTTTGTCTCCACAATTTCTTTTTACTTGCATTGATTTCGCTACGAGTAAGGGTTGATTTTGTACCTTGTCTTGCGTTGTTGTGCAAAGCAACCACTACTTGATGAATCAATGGTTCATTATAGTCTGCTGCGAACACCATATCATTAAGATTAATGTCGCCGACAGCTTCCTTTTTCATATTATATACTTTTAGTTTTGCCATAGTTTACTCCTTTAAGCCTTCGCAGCGGATTTGATAGTAACTATAGATTTTTTAGGTCCTGGGATAGCCCCTTTTACCAAAATTAAGTTTCTATCAGCGTCCACACGCATAACTCTAAGATTTTGTACCGTTACAGCCTCATGACCATAATGTCCAGGCATTTTCTTGCCTTTGAATACTCTACTAGGTGTTGAGTTCGCACCCATTGAACCTACTTCTCTATGAACAGGTCCTACACCGTGAGTCATTTTTAGTCTCTGTTGGTTCCAGCGTTTGATTACGCCTGTGAACCCATGACCTTTTGAGATGCCAGAGACATCTACAATATCCCCTTCAGCGAACATATCTGCTTTGATCTCTTGTCCTAAAGAGAATTTTGATATGTCGTTATATTTAAATTCTTTCAAAACGCGTTTAGGTTCAACACCCGCCTTTTTGAAAGCACCAGTTTGGCACTTGTTGACATTCTTCGCTTTGATGTCGCCAAATGCAATTTGCACAGAGTTGTAACCATCAGTAGCTTCAGTTTTAATCTGAGTTACATAGCAAGGACCTGCTTCAATAACTGTTACAGGTTCAACTCTACCATCATCAGTGAATATTTGTGTCATACCCACTTTTTTACCTATAATTGCTTTTTCCACAGTCTCCTCCTTATAATTCTACCTTGATATCCACACCTGCTGGCACATTCATCTTCAAAAGTGTGTCTACTGCTTTTGCATTTGGTGCAAATATATCAATTAATCTAAAATGTGTACGAGATTCAAATTGTTCACGAGAATCTTTGTACTTGTGCGTAGCACGAATGATTGTGACCACTTCTCTCTTTGTAGGAAGCGGAATCGGCCCAGATACTTTACATCCAGACTTTGTTGCAGTGTCAAGAATTCTTGATACTACATTCTCTAGCAAACCTGTATCGTATGAAGCAAGTTTGATTCTAAGTTTTGTTGTTGCCATTTTCTCTCTCCTTTTTATTTTAGTCAACACCTAAACCAGCACACTACGAATTATATAAATAATGAATATATATAAAATCGCGGCGACTCTAGCACTCAGAGATTACAACATGTAGTTTGAAGTATTTCGTTCACTTGCATATTTACACCTAGCCGAGTGTAAAGTGCTGATTTCCAAAAATAAATCGGGCTCATCACCCACATATTTTTTGCTGGCATCCATACGGACTAAGGTCGACATAAATTCCCATCTGTTGCTTGCTAACAAATGCAACCTTATGCGTCTATCCCTAAATCAGCATATGTATTCTAGCAAACTAAAAAAGCTTTGTCAACCCTTTTATCTAACTTTTTTTATAAAATATAAAACATTTTTTATAAGTAAATTTTCTATTTTAGGCAATGATCTAAGAATCAATCTTTTTTATCATATAAACTATTTTTCATATTTATTTGTAAGCATATCAATCTAATATAGAATATCAAAAAATGAAATTCAACTTTTTAACAATGATTAAATGAAAAACATAATAAATATAGAAACATTTTCAAGAAAAATTTTAAAAAAAGGTATTTACAAATTATAAACATTATGCTAAAATGAAAAAAACAAAAATTTAGGAGATGAAATATGGCAAGTAAAGAAACTCTTCAAAAATACGAAGAAGAAGCACTCGTTATAATTAAAGATTTCGTTAAAAAACTTAAGGCAAAAGGCGATCAATCTCTCATTAAGACTTTTTTAAATAAAGAACCATCTATAAATAAAACATCAGATCAAATGATGACTGAATTTGTCGATGAAGCTACAAGGAAAGAAAATGGCAACCCTGTTTATAAATATGTCTCTAGCCTAAATCCAATTGATAGAGCATATATCTCACTTCAACTTTCGACAAGAAATCTCGCGATCGTTACAGATGACACAAAGTATTCTTTGAATATTCCAGCATTTTTGCATATGTATGAAAATCTATTGAGCCAAATCTGGGAACAATTTAATGAACTCGCAAAAGATAGAAATGCCGACCCAAATAGGAATGGGGATAAAAATATTTATCAAACGATCTCATTGAATAACAAAATCATAAATCTTTTAATTGAAAATGTATTTAGAACCATTGAATTTGAAAAGACAACAACACATAATACTTCATCTTCATTATAAAAAATAAGCCAGCATAATGGCTTATTTTTTTACTATCCAAAATCATAGTTCATAGCTTCATCTACACCGTACTTCCGCTGGTATAATCAGCTGTGTTGTCAGCACCTTTACCTTCTCGCAAAGGGATAGAGACATCATAGTTTTCCACTTCTTAACCAGGGAAATTTGTCTTATCTAAAATTTCTGTACTGTTTAACATAGATGCATTAGGTGGAATTTTTACTGTAACATCTTCAGACGCCTCTCTTCTCACTTGTAAGGTGGCACCATCTACGTTCACATCTTGCTCGGTTATTCCTGAAGTGACCGCCGAAGACATTGTGTGGTTCACAAATGACGCATCTTCTTTGTCTTTAAAACGATCAATGTAGCTCCCCGAAATAGCTAAATTATTTGCTTCTGTAGTTGAGACTGTGTCCTCTTGTCTCCTCTGTTTGCGCTCCATACGTTTAGACGCAGCACTGGCTGCCGTCTCAAACTGCTCTTCCGAATATTGAGTATAGTCATATGGCTGTCGCCTGCCCGCTTCTCTTTGAGCAGTCTCGACGACTAACTTACTTTTCTTGGCTTCCTTTGTATGTTCGCCCGTTTCCCCTTTTGTACCATCTGGCTTTTTCTCCTTTTGTTTGACCGGCTTTTTTTTGGTAGCAGTTGCCTTTTTCTTTGCCGATGTTGCTTTTGCACCTGCAGGGGATACATCTTTTTCTTTAGGCGTCTCATTCGTCTTGTGTGAATCTCTATAGATAAGTTTCCTACTTGAAATTATCTCTCCAGTCTCTCTTCCTGTATGTTTTTCTATAGGTAAACCTAGCATCTTTTTCAATGTTTGAAATAAAGTCAATCTTGTGCTAGTCACACTTCGACCAAAAAGCGTCTGCATCTCACTTACATCTACACCATCATCTATAATGGACGTAATCAAACGTGACTTATACGGAGCCTTGTCCCCTTCCCCTTTCTTTATAGGTTTGTTGTCTGGATCTAGCACTTCACCCATAATGAAAGATGCCGCTTCCTGACGTGTCCTGCGCTCTACTAGTTCGCTCGCTTTGACATATGCTTTTGCTACATCCACGACATCTGCCATCTCTGGATTTTTTTTCACATCCAAAGTACGCATCTGAACAGGAGACAATTCTTTATCATCAACGGACTCAGTTCTCACAACAAAATCCAATTTTTCATCAATTTTGTTGTTGTAATTTACTTGAATATTATGTTTTTCAACATCAAAATCTTTCCTCTCTTCTTCTGTCAATAAACTCACATTATCTTCTATAGTCTTCGTTATCAGTTCGTTCAAGGTCTTGGCAAAATTAGGTTTGTCAATTCGGATAAATTCTTCCTTGTCTTTCATGGACTCGTTTATCTCTTTGATGACCGCTTCCTTTAGCTTCGGATATCTGGAAACAAGCTCCAACATGCTCATGCTGTACTCAGACTCAATTTCTTCCAATTCTTCTTCATGGTTTAGCAAAATCTCGTTTGCCATCATCAGATATTTGAATCTATTTACTATACCAAAATATTGAGCGATTGTCTCTTCATCCATATTGAATATATCTAGATAATTCCCACCAAACACATCAACATTCCAGCGTCTGTATATGACATTTTTGTCAATCTCGCCAGACGTTTCCACTTCATCGAGAATGTATTCGTTGACATTGCTATATGTCCCGCTGTTTATTTTAAAGTTGGCTTCAAAACTCAATTTCTCTACCAGAGATAAAGTCGCTTTATTCCCTTCAAAAGTGACTAGGAATGTTATATATTTGTCAAGTTTTAGACACCCATGACAAACATCAATATTGTCCACCGTCTCGACAATATATTTTTTCATAGCAATCAGTTCTTTTTTTATCTCTGGGGCGACAACATACTCGCCATTTTCATCAAAATCCCCCAACATGCATCCGAGAATTGTATGTCGTAGATTGTTAAACTTTTGATATTGAATATCCGCACTATCTTCAATGTAACCCAACTCACTATCTTGTTTCAAGTACTTTGCCATAGTTTTCTCCCTTTTAAATTATATCATAGCAAAATATTTTAAGCAAATAAAAAATAGTGCCAAAGCACTATTATACGACAAATTTATTTTTGACAACTTTCATTCAATTAAACTCTAAGTTTCTTCCTGCTCGCTCAATTTTCTTTGCTGATCTGCCAGAGTCAACGCCTCTATCATCTCATCTAGATCCCCGTCCATAAAGGCGTCAATATCATATAGACTCAGTCCAATTCTATGGTCGGTGACTCTGCCTTGTGGGAAATTGTATGTCCTAATTCTCTCACTTCTATCCCCTGTACCTACCTGACTTTTTCTATTTTGTCTATATTCCGCCTCTTTTTGCTGTTGGTAATAGTCATAGACTTTCGCTCTGAGCATCGCAAATGCCTTTTCTTTGTTTTGCGTCTGGCTACGTTCGTCCTGACAGGTAACCACTATTCCTGTAGGGAAATGTGTAATTCGTATGGCAGATTCGGTCTTGTTGACTTTCTGACCGCCCGCGCCACTGCTTCTAAACAAGTCTATACGTATATCTTTATCATCAATCTCCACATCAGCGTCCTCCATCTCAGGTAAAATGGCGACCGTCGCAGTGGATGTATGCACTCTACCCTGGCTCTCAGTCTCGGGCACGCGCTGAACTCTATGCACGCCTGACTCGTATTTGAACCTAGCATAAGCATTTTTACCCTTAATCATAGCTTGGACTTCTTTGACGCCACCGAGTTCGGTCTCTTCTATGTTCATAATCTCCATTTTGAACTTGTGTGAATCGCAATACATTTGGTACATTCTGAGCAGGCTTCTTGCAAATAGCGCGCTCTCTTCCCCGCCTGCTCCACCGCGTATTTCCAAAATGACATTTTTTGTATCGTTTTCGTCCTTAGGTAGCAATAGTATCTTCAGTCTCTCTTCGCTTTCTACCAACTTGTCTTTTAACTTCAGGCTCTCCTCTTTCAGCATCTCACGCATCTCAGGGTCGGTCTCAGTCTCAAGTAGTGACATCGCGTCATCGTGCTCTTTTTTCATCTTCATATATTCATTGTATTCATCAATCAGTGGCTGCAAATTTGCGTGCTCTTTGACTTTTGCCTGCCAAACTTTCGTATTGGCTATGACGTCAGGATTTGCTATATCTTGAGTCAGCGCGTCAAATTTATCTTTTATAGCTTTCAACTTTTCAATCATAACAACTCCTTATTTTTTAAATACGACGACTCTATCCAGTCCATTGTAATCTTTGACACATTCTATAAATTTAAAATCGGTGAATAGTGATTGTATCAACATCTTTTGCATGCTGTCCATCTCAAGTATCAGCATACCGCCGTTATTCAAATGCTGCTTAGCATTCTCGTGAATGATGTTGAAATATTTTAATCCCATCTCGCCTCCATCAAGAGCATGGTGCGGGTCATGACGCAAAACTTCTTCGTCTAATTCATCTAAATCATCAGTTGCAATATATGGCGGATTAGAAATTATTACATCATATTTTTCAGTCACATTTTCAAACATATTTGATTTTATAAAATTGATATCCGCGCCGTTTCGCTTCGCGTTCTTCTTCGCAAGGCTCAACGCCTTTTCGTATCTATCGCTAGCAGAGACTTCTGCGTCCGGCACATTTTTCTTGACAGCAATAGCTAGACATCCGCTACCTGTACATAAGTCTAGAACTGAACTGTACTGATTTTCTTTGATATATTTGATTGCTGTCTCCACCAAGATTTCACTGTCAGCTCGTGGAGATAGGACATTGTCATTGATCACTAAATCAAGACCATAAAAATACGATTTCTTAAAAATCTTATCAACGGGCACATTGTTTAGGCGCAATTTCACTTTTTCCATAATCTCGGCTACGGCATCATCGTCAACATTATCCATCAAAATCAATTCGGTATGTTTGACGCCTAAAACTTCAGAGATTATAAAATCCACATCAACTTCATCAATGTCGTGTTGATTAAACTCTTTCTTTAAATTTTTTCGTAAATCTAATAATTTCATACACATAAAAAATACGTGCCCTTTCTTGCATGCAAAAAAAGACACGTAATCCCGCTATTTTTTAATATTATATTTTTTATTAAATTTATCTACGCGACCTTCTGTATCGACAATCTTTTGTTGTCCTGAATAAAATGGGTGACATTTGTCACAAACTTCAAGTTTGATGACGTCTCCTTCTTTCACTCCTGGTTTTGCTATTTTGTTTTTAAATTCAGCACCACAAGCACATACAAAAGTAACTTCTACACTATTAGGTTGAATATCTTTTTTCATAACAATTCTCCTTTTTGATTGTGCGGTATATTGACATTTAACTACGCTTTACAAAAGAGTAATCTAAAAATTGTCAGATTTTAGTCAATCAGATGCTAACAATATTTTATAAATTTCCCTTGTGTATAACGAACAAGCTAAGCGTCGTACCTATTAGATAAGTAAATTAGATTTTTTAAAAAAAACTGATTCCCCTTTTAAAAACTCTTGTACTTATCAAATTCTAGCGAAATGATTATACATTGAAAATCATAGTTTGTCAACCATTTTTTCAATTTCTTTCCACAATCTTTTGCGCCACCTGATTGATATCACCCGCCCCAACGAACGCCACTGCCTTCACATTTTTGATATGTTTCATCGCTCCTTTGATGCTGGCGACATATTTTACGCTCGGATTGATTTTCTTTAATTCCACATATAAGTCATGAGCAGACATGCCCTCTGTTGCTCTTTCACGAGCAGGATATTCTTTGTATATACATAGATTTTTTACGGTCTTTAGCACCGAGATAAAATCTGTCAAAAAAATTTTTGTGCGCGAATATGTATGTGGCTGAAAAACTATACATGCATCTGGATTTTCGCCAACAAAGGTAGATATAAACGATTTTAGTTCGGTAGGATGATGTGCATAATCTATGTACACTTTTGCCTTTTTGTACATACCTTTATACTCATACCGCCTAGGAAGTCCTGTGAAATTATTTACAACTTTTTTTGTCAGGTGCTCATCTATGCCTAAAAATTTTGTCACTGCACAAGCTAAAGATATATTTTTTAAGTTGTATTCCCCTTTTAGTTTTGGATGTATATTTTTTATTGTGTCAGATACGAACTCTATATTTTTGGTCCTTTTTAAAAAGGAGGTGGACTTATCAAGATAGACAAATCTTTTGACCCCACGCTTCAAAAATGTCAAAAAAGCGGCACGTAAATTGAATAGACTTCCATAACAATCCATATGCTCTGCTTCGATATTTGTCACGACAGATATGGTGGGTTTTAGTTGCAAAAAACTTTTATTGAATTCGCACGCTTCTACCACCAAAAAATCATCACCTAGATTGAACATAGGGGCGAACACATCCGCGCCTATATGACATGATACTTTTTTATTTGCGACTCGCAAAATTTCGTATATCAAACTGGCAGTCGTGCTTTTGCCGTGCGTCCCCGCCACTGCAATCACGCATTTAAAATGTGTACAAAATTCGCCCAACGCCTTTGCTCTATCAATTATAGGGCATTTAATTTTCTTTAGCATTTGCACATATTTGTTTGTGTCCTTAATCGCCCCAGATTTGACACACAGATCCACATTCAAAAATTCCTTGTTAAATCTATGCGTGATATGTGCTCCTTTTGCTCGACACAGTTCTGTATATTTAGATCTCTTTAGATCATAGCCATAGACTACACAGCCTAAATTCAAATATGCCAGTGCCAATTGATACATACTAATCCCACCCACGCCGAGTAGCAATACCGATTTTATTTCATTTTTCTTCATAAAACACCTTATTTTTCTATATGATTTAGGCGAAAAAAACGTAATACATTATTTAAAATATAAAATTTGATAAAAACAATATAAAAATCGTTTGCAAAAAATAATATAATGGGTTAAAATTATAATGACTACAAAGTAGTTAATCTAAAAAGGGGAAGGTGAACAAACTTGAACATCACAGACATCAGAATCAGATTGGTAAGCAAAGATGATAGCAAGTTGAAGGCCGTTGCCTCATTCACGATTGATAATGCATTTGTTGTGCATGACGTCAAGATTATTGAAGGCACCAATGGCAACTTTATCGCTATGCCATCAAAGCAAGCACCAAGTGGCGAGTACAGAGATAT
>CALWTK010000007.1 GCA_944384465.1 uncultured Clostridia bacterium | reverse complement strand
CTTTTAATTTTACAACTATTTAAAAGTTCTATTATCGTTAAAGTATTTTGATTGTTATTTGACCCATAAAGATAAATATTTTCACCCAATTTAAAATCAAATTGATTAAATTTTTCATCAACGAATTCCAAATTGTGTTTTGGTAAGATATTTTTTACTTCATAAAAATCTTTTCGTTTGTCCTTATCGTATTTTAATATAGGACAATCATTGATATTGAAAATGCTCTTGACGACTATTTGGTTGTCCACATTCTCAACCTCTGCCAAAACTTTGTCACCATATTTTAAATTATACTCATTGACCAGGTTGATTGGTAGATAAAAGGTATAATAATTATAGTTTTCAATCGTCCAAAGATATGCTGTATTGTTACCTAATATCTCCACATAACCGAGCAAAGTTTTAATATCATCATAATTAAATGCTGTTTTTTCTTGATTTAATGTGATCGTATTAGAAAATTTTGGAAAATTCGTGTACGAATTGTTATTTGACATCAAAACATTGACGAGCGGATAGCCTAACCCTTTTGGTGGTCGCCCCTGCTTCGTCTTGGCGACATATGGCTTCTTTCTCCCCTCGCTAATCTCAATAATTTCCTTAATCAATTCGCCCTTTTTCTTGCTGGTTGGTGCGTAGACGCCAGTCTGTCGTGCCAACTCTCTCAAGGCAAATATACTAAGCTCGTTCAACTGATCTTCAGTCATCTTTTCCTTTTAGCAAATTAAATTTTATTAATTTACATTTTAGATGATAACATAATAATTATTTAAAGTAAAGGATTTTTCGACAAATTCGACACTTTATGACAACTCATTATTTATTTTCGACAAAAAAAATCTAAATTTCTCCATAAAACGCCAAATAAATTTTAAAAATATGTCAGCTTTTAGATAATGAATGTCAAAAATGGATATGATTTTCGACATAATTATATTTACCCCACACATACAAACGACAGAATATTGATGTCAAATTATCCATTTTCTAGTTTTGTTTGTTCGTGTTCTATATTTTTCAAATGTGATTATTCAAAATTACGCAATTTACGCAGAGATCCCTAGGCTGATCATGATTGCGACATCGACTTTTTGCATGGTTAGATTGTCTATGACACCTATCTTTTCTTTTAACCTACGTTTATCTAGCGTCCTGATCTGCTCTAGTAATACCACGCTGTCTTTTGCTAGATTGTATTTATCCTTATTTAGTTCTATGTGCGTAGGCAGTTTCGCTTTCGACAATTGACTAGTGATCGCAGCTATAATAACAGTGGGGCTGTATTTGTTGCCGACATCGTTTTGCACGACCAAAACTGGACGAACGCCTCCCTGTTCGCTCCCCACAACCGGACTCAAATCAGCATAATATATATCGCCACGATTAACTTCCATCAGTCTCCTTTTAAATGTTGAAGGGTTAGATAAAAATCATCAATATTTTCATAATCTTTCATAACCGCATCTATCGCTTTAATGTATTCATTGTCAGTATATGCAGAAATTGAAAAAGTTGGCATTTTGGGTTTTTGTATCTCTTTCAATCTGCTGATATATTCAATATATTCCCTAACCTCATCGTTCATATATTCTCCTTAAATTTCAAACTTAAACCTTGGAAAGTAATTTTTTCAATTTTTCGTAAAAATCTTCTTGCATCTTCTTAAATTCAACAACTAAAGCATTCACTCCTTCGTGATTGGATGCCAAATCTTTTTCAGCTTTGATGGCGTCAATGACACCCATCACTGTCCCTGTTATCATCATCTCAACGATATGTCTAGGCATCTTGTTCGTCCAAAGTGAAATATATATCATAGCTGTCTGTTTTAATTTTTTGAACATACTATTGTCTTTTAACTCTACATTCTCATTGATCGCTATCTCTTCACACTTTTGAGAAAAATTGTTATAAGATTCGAACTGTTTTTTGAACAATTTTTTCATGTTCTCGTCTTCTAATTTTTTCAACACTTTATCAATAGATTGCATGCCAATCTGCGCATCTTGATAGATCCTGTTTAATAATTTTAATTCATTTTTTTCCATGTTTTCCCCCAATAAAAAAATTTATTTTTAATTATTTTGCATAAAAGATGAAAAATTATTAAAAAAAGAATAAAAAATTATGGATATTTTTAAAATAAAAAAAAGCGTTATAAACGCTAAATAAAATTGAGTGCATAGCCTACAATTAAACTTGGAATAATAAGCATCAACAATATGAAAATATTTTCTTTGATATTCTTATTTTGCTTGAACAAAATTATCAATCCTAGTCCTGCATTCACGCTCAAACCTGCGACCAACGCCCCGAAAGACAATCCCCCCATTATGAATAGTTGCGTCAGTACGACACTGGATGCACAATTTGGTATCAAACCTATTAGGATAGTTAGCAATGGCTGAAGATATATGCTACGTGACAAGAAATTGGTCAAATTCTCTTCACCTATCCATATGTGAGTGATACATCCGAACAAAATATTTATGATCAATATAAAGGCACTGATTTTCAAGCAATGCAACAGCGGATGCAACCAATCAAAACTTTTGCTCTCTACATGATGATGACAGCAGCCGTCATGAGTCTCTATTTTTATTTCTGGATGCTCATCCGCATTTTCTTCATTTGTATGTTCATCGACTAAAGCACTGTCTTCTACATTTTCCACGACAGTTTCTGATTTATTTGCTAATTTTTTCTTTTTGAAAATCGCATTATACAAAACAATTGAAAGGTAGCCCACGCCTATTCCCATCACTATTTTTACTGCTATCAACCCTAGTAGCCAAGGAATACTTGAAGGATTGGCAATCATGAGCGGAATTGCCTCGTCGTTGGTAGCTATATACACGGCAATCAGCGCACCGACTGACACTGCTCTCTGCGCATACAGATCAGTCGTTATGACAGAGAACCCACATTGTGGAATACACCCTATCAGCGAACCAATCACTGGACTAGCTTTACCTTTTAGGAGTCGGTTGTTTTTGAACTTTATAGCATATTTGAATTCTAACAGTTCAATCAAATAATAGACAATAAAAAGTAGCGGCAAAATCTTTGCCGTATCTATTAGCGCTTCCAATAAGACATGACCGTACTCTTCCAATTCGATTGACTCCTAAAATAAACTAACCTATCCATCCGCATTGGTAGCACACACTGAACACAACTACCAATATTATAAATAAAAGGATATACTTTAATACTTTCATTTTCGGATATTATCACAATCTAGCAAAAAAATCAATCCATTTAGATAAATCTGCAACAAAAACACGCTATAATAGCACACGCAACATTACAAATCAATGCAATAGGTATAGTCAAAAGCGTCTTTTTCACATTGGTAGACGCAAAATATATGCTACTCACGTAAAATATCGTATCACTGCTCCCCATGATCACACTGGCGCATTTGCCAACATAACTGTCCACTCCATATGTGGAAAATATGTCTCTCAGCAACACATATGCCGCATTTGAACTAAACGGGCGGATGAGTGTCAATTCACACAATTCTGTGGGTATGCCTAGCACTCTAAAAAGTGGGGACAAAAAATCACATAGATATGTACTGAGTCCACTATTTCTAAACAATTCTACCGCCACAAACATGGCAATTATAAACGGCATCAGTGACGCCATCAACGGCAACGCTCCCTTCGCTCCGTTCACAAAAGCAGTGTAGGCATCCACACCTTTTATCAGTGCATAAATCATGATAAACGCAATCAAAATCGGGATAAATAGATCAGCCATGTTTCTTCCTTCTATAAATTACAGCCACTAATAAAATCCCTAGAATAGTGGGCAAAAATGTCGCTACAACAGTGGGCCAAAGAATACAACTTGGACTAATGCTACCCGCCATGGCGCGCATACCTATGACTGTGGTCGGCAACAACTGAATACCTGTAGAATTTATGACGACAAGCATGATCATTGCACGGGTGGCACGCTTGTCCCCTTTGTCCAATCCCTGCATCGCTTTGATGCCGTAAGGAGTAGCGGCGCTACCTATCCCAATGATATTTGAAGCAATATTTAAGCAAATATTTTTCTCTGTCTCTGCATCAGTTTTACCGAAAATATATTGCACCGGTCTAGACAAGATTTTAGACAACTTATGACTCAATTTACAATCGTCCATAACCTGCATGATCCCCATCCATACGGCATATATTCCAATGAATTCTATACACATTGTAATGCCCATTTTCGCTGCTTCCATCATAGTCCCCACCACTGATGAAGGTGCGACTATAGCCATCATTACAAGGCTAGATATTATCATCACAATCCAAATTTTGCTCATATTTAAATTTATGCCAAAATTTAGGTGATATTCTAAATATATGAAAACTTGTACATATTTAAATTATGCTTATATAGCATTAACAAATATCCATATGTATCACAATATATCACATATAAATATCTACACATATCAAATAAAAAAATATCCACAGAGTTGTGGATATCTCAATTTGATTAGTCATAGATTTTGAATTATATAGATATATTATAATCAAATGCCTCAAAAATTGCACCCATAATTTTTTGGCACTTTACTGTGTCTGAATCTGAAGCATCGATAAGATCTGCAAGTGAATTAGAACCAATTGCATACGCTTGGAACGAAAAACTTATCTTTTTGCTTTGCAATTCATCGCCCCAACTAGATGGTAATTTCAATGCATTTTCTGCTATAACTGTTATATCCCTCTGGCTAGAAGGTTGAGGAGTCGTTGTGATGAGACATCTAAAGGACACTTCCTCATCCTGTGAATTAGTGCCTGTGAATAGATAGTCTGTCCATATACTGCCATCTGTCCCCGCTCCAACATCTATTGTAAGTGGATTACCTTGTGTCAATGCATCCGTTATATCTATATCACCTTCAAAGACATTCACTTTATACACTACAGCTAAATATATTGGAGTATTTGATTCATTAATTACTGTCAACGGTGAGTTTTCTAAATATTGTCCAGGAACATATATACCGTCCGAAACAAAAACGTTACTTTGACCGCTCTCTACCGGATTATCTCCTATCTGAAATTCAATCCTAAGGTTCGCCATAGTGACACTACCATGCACTCTATTAGAGGCAGTACTATAATAGGCAAATACACCGCCAAAACAGGCAGTCAACAACAATAAAATTGCAAGTACAATAATAGCAACAGTTTGCCCTGATACTTTCTTTTTCCCCATTTTTACCCCTAACTTTGATTTTATTCTAAAAAATTAGGATGCATTTGTCAAACAAAATCCAGTATAAAAAAGAAAAATTATAAATTATAATATATTTTAACATATTATTTTTTTAGCATTTTTGCTTTTTGGAAATTAATGGATATTTTTGTAAAAAAATATTTGATTTTTGAAAATCAATGGATTATAATTTTTCCATGCTTACGAGTATAACAAGTATTTCTAACGAATTATTAACAAATAAAGTAAAAGTCGCACTGTCAAAATTGGGGATGAATGAAAAATATCATTCATTTGAATATTTATCATTTATAATAGTTTACATGCTGCTTCACGATGACAGCACGAAATCTTATCATGACGCGTGCGGTTTTTTGAGAATGCGTTTTGATATAGCACCGAAATCTATTTCATCAGGCATAGCTACTCTTCTACATAAATGTGACAATCCTATTTTGAAATCAAAGACTCAATACAGGCTCAACAACAGTGTCGTAAATAAAATAAGAGTGATTAAAAACTATGTTTTAAGCACTCTAAGCAATTTCCATAATTAAATAATTTTTAATTAAATAGATAAATTTACAACAACTAGGCAATGTATCTTTTGTCCAAAATTGTTTAAATTTATTTTTTAATACAGGCTCCCAAAGTCTTTTTATCACATTGCGAATATCTCGTTCGATTATCGCCTGATTGATATTGTATTTTTTCGCAATCACTGGATAAATTTCGCGCGAAAACGAACGTATGACGGGATACTCATTCATCAGCATATCCAATATGTCTATCAAAAAATAATAACCATTATATTTTTGAGTTATCCCGAGCTCATTCATTTTTTTCATAATAAAATAATTCTTTGAGACAGGTCCGCCATATTTTTGTGCTTTAACGCCCATAATATTACTCCTTATAGCACAAAAATAACATGATTTTTTCAATAAGTCAAATATTTTTGTACAAAATTATATATTTTTGTACAAAAATGTCTAATCTATGTTTTTCATGGTCAAGGAAATACGTTTTTTCTCCAAATCAACGGACAAGATTTTCACTTTTACCTTGTCCCCCACCTTCAAAACATCACTTGGATGAGATATGTAACTATTGCTGATTTGTGATATATGGACTAAACCATCTTGATGCACGCCAATATCTACAAATGCACCAAAATCTATGACGTTTCTCACCACCCCGTCTAGAACCATGTCCGGCTTCAAATCTTCCATAGACAGGATGTCACTTCTCAATTCTGGCAGCGGCATATCTTCACGTACATCTCTACCCGGCTTCATCAACTCTTTCACAATATCTTCAAGGGTCGGCACACCCAGACCTATCTCTTCTGCCACTTTGTTGATACCTTTGTTGTCAATCAAACTTGGTAGCATGGTCAATTCACCATTCTTGATCTGTTCTTCAGTCAAGTTAAACAACTTCAAAAGTTTTTCTACCGCTTCATAACTCTCAGGGTGAACAGCGGTATTATCTAAAATATTATTCCCATCTGTAATTCTCAAGAAACCGGCGCATTGTTCGTACGCTTTTGGTCCCATTTTCTTGACATTCATCAGTTCATTTCTATCATTGATGTGCTTTACTTGGCTACGATAGTCAACTATATTTTCAGCAAGGCTAGATGATATTCCAGATACATAGCTCAATAGACTCACTGATGCAGTGTTCAAATCCACGCCGACACTGTTTACGCAATCTTCGACCGTGTTGTTCAACACTTCAGTCAACCTATTTTGTGGCATGTCGTGTTGATATTGCCCGACGCCAATAGATTTCACATCTATTTTAATCAATTCAGCTAGTGGATCTTGAAGTCTACGCGCAATGGACACCGCACTACGCAAATTTACGTCATAATCTGGGAACTCTTTTGCTGCCAATTTTGAAGCACTGTATACTGATGCTCCCGCTTCGTTCACCATAGCGTAACTCACTTTTCTCGGACATGTCTTGATAAGGTCCGCCACCAAGATTTCGCTCTCTTTGCTCGCTGTACCATTACCAATCGCTATAATGTCAACATTGTTTTTCACTATCATGTCAGTGAGCTTTTTCTTCGCTTCTTCGACCTTGTTTTGTGGTGGAGTAGGATAAACTACCGCCGTATCCAAGACATCACCCTTTTTGTCAATCACTGCGATTTTACAACCATTATAATATCCCGGATCATATCCCATGATGATGTTATTTTTCAATGGTGCTTGAAGAAGGAGAGGCTTCAAATTGACTTCAAACATCTTGATAGCTTGCTCATTCGCTCTATCTGTAAGACTCGTCCTACATTCACGCTCAAGGGACGGAAACAAAAGCCTATCATAACTATCTTGAATTGTATCTAGCATGATTTGATCAGTAAATTCACAATCTTTTTTGTACGCTTTTTCTATCTCTGTGATAGTCAATTTTGGATTTATTTCAACAGACACCTTCAAACATTTTTCTTTCTCCCCACGGTTTAGCGCCAAAATTCTATGGCTAGGAATCTTGGCAACATCGCCTGAAAAATCTTTGTAATTTTCATATGTCTTGTGTTCGTCCGCTTCTTCGTCCCAAGTGGATTTTATGACTGCCTTTTTCGCTATGATTTCACGCAAAACTTTTCTCAAATTCGCATCATCACTAATACGCTCGGCGATAATGTCCTTTGCTCCGCCAATGGCCTCATCTACGTCTTTCACGCCCTTTTCTTCAGACACAAAGTCACGGGCATATTCTTCTACAGGTTTTGTCAAATCTTGTGCCAAAATGATATCTGCCAAAGGTTCCAATCCCTTAGCAATAGCGACTGTTGCCCTTGTTTTTCTCTTTGGTTTGTATGGTCTATATATATCTTCCACTTCGGTCAGGGTCAATGCTTCGTCCAAAGCTTTTGCAATCTCGTCCGTCCATTTGTCCTGCTCACGGATGACTTTCTCTACCTTTTCTTTCTCTTTGTTGAGATTCCTTAGATAGTTCAATCTGTCCGCAAAGTCTCTTAACACTTGGTCATCACACGCGCCATGCATCTCTTTTCTATATCGAGCGATGAATGGTATAGTGTTGCCTTCGTCTATCAAATTGATGATGTTTTCTGCATAAATTTCTTTTAGATTAAACTCATAAGCCAATTGTTTTTGTAATTCCATAATATTTCCTTTTAAGTTAAACAAGTAAACAATATAAGTATACCAAAATGTTTTTTATTTTCCAAATATTTTTTAGCTGAATTGCTTATAAAATAGAAAAAATCACCAAGTGGTGATCTTATTTTTCTTCATCATTCCCTATCAAATTTTCCGCCAAGAACATTGTCCTAAAAGCTTCGTCATTTTTATACAATTCATCAAAAGTGCCGCTGGATACAATTTCACCTTTTTGTAGGAAAAAGATTTTATCTGCATTCCTTATTGTCGACAATCTGTGTGCAATGATTATGATAGTACTTTTACCTTTCAAGTTGTCTAAACTTTCTTTTATCTTGCTTTGCGCCAAGTTGTCTAGCGAGCTTGTACTTTCATCAAATATGATTATAGACGATCTCTTCAACATTGTGCGGGCAATCGCTAGGCGCTGTTTTTGTCCACCAGATAATTTAATGCCACCTTCTCCTACGCGAGTATCAACCCCTTCGGGTAAACTGGCTACAAATTCATCAAGCGCACTACTTTCTAGCACGTCTTTTATCTCTTCATCTGTGGCATTCGGCCTTGCTAGAAGCAAGTTTTCCTTGATTGTCATATCGAAGATGTACGGGCTTTGATTGACAAGTGCTATTGAATTTCTAACCGTATCTTTATCTAGCGAATTAATATTTATGCCATCTATCAGCACTCTTCCCTTATCAACCGTATAAATCTTTGAAACCAGATTGGCAATAGTCGTTTTCCCAGAGCCAGACTTGCCAACAAACGCCACAGTGGTATTAGGCTCAATGACAAAATTGAGGTTTTTAAACACCTGATTCTTGCCCGTAATTTTACGAGTAGAGACTGGCTCTTTGATCTTGTGCTTTTTATTATACTTTTCAATTTTGAGTTGTTCTTCTATTGGAATATCTTTGTATGTAAGATAAGAAAACCCAACGTTTTTAAACTCAATTTTCCCTTTCACATTTTTAAGGTGGCGAGAACCGAAACTTTCCATCTCATATTCATCATTTTCGTACAATTCTTTAATTCGCTTATATGAAATTTTGAAGTCTGTAGCATCATCAATGATTGCAGATATATTGAATGCCAAGTCTGCAGACTTGTTCTGGTTGGAATAGAAAAACAAAAAGGACGACATTGCGAGCAAACTTCTCTCCACAAAAACAATTCCTAAAAACAAACTTACATACATCAATATTCGCGAAGAGAAACCCCTTAAAGAACCTAAAGAATTTTGCGTGCTGTTGTATTTGATTTTTTTCTTGTTTAATATTCCATAATTTACTGTGAACTGTTCTTTGATAGAAGCTTCCATGTAGAGTGATTTCACATCTCTTTCACCCTTGATAGATTCAATAATAAGTGAGTTGTTTTTCTCCAAAGCATTGTTCAATACTTTCGTATCTCGTTCACGCAATCTTTTCCTTACAGCGATGAATATAAATGATACTAAAATTATTGCAATAGAAAGTAACCCTATGAACAAATTCAAAAAACTAATATAAACAACTATTACCACACTTTGAATCAAGGCAGTGATCTGCCTTTCAATCTGCGTGACGCAATATACAAGTGTATCTGGATCGCGCAAAATTCGTAATGTCAAACTACCTAAATTGTGGTCAGAAAACGTCTTGGAAGACAATTCAAAACAGCGACTAGCAAGATCTATTTTGATTGCACTAGAAACCCAAGTATTCAATAGTAGAAAGATAATGTAAAGCAAAAACTCAAAACCCGTTGTCAAAATAAACAGTACAACTAGAATCCACAAAATATCCACCGCTTCACGGAAATTTCTCTCTGTCACTAATGTCAAAAAATCCGCGCCATAAATCGTGGAGATAGTGGTCAAAACAATATTTAAAACAAGTAGTAAAAATGTACAAATAATTAAAAAACTATAGGGCTTAAAATAACTGAATAAATTTATACCTTTATTTTGTTTTTTCTCAACATTTTTCATTGATAAAAATATACTATAATTCAATATTTGTGTCAATATGTTTTATAAAAAATAGACAAAAATTTATATTTGCCTATTTTTTTATATTAAATATATAAATCCTTTATAATATAGAGTTGATATAAAATTTTTGATATAAAATAATTTAAATTTTTTAAAATTTTTAAAAAATCATAATAAATTATATGAATTTTTTAATTTTTTATATAATTTTTTATTTATTATCAAATTTTTCTTGATTTTTGTATGCTTTGCGTCTATTGATGGCGTCTTGTTCGCTCTCTTTTAGAAGCTTATTTTTATTCTTTTTGTTGACCGTGTCGAGAATGGAAAATCTATTTTCACTATCTACAAAGTCTCTATAATTCATCGTTGGCTCAAAACTATCTACATGCATAGGTTCGGCATTCGCTGGGTTATATCTAAACAAGGTATTGTATCCGCTCTTTACTGAGTTGAACACATGGTTTTCACTATAGCGCATATTATATCCATGATTGATACATGGTGCATACGCAATGATGACGCTAGGTCCGTCATATTGCTCTGCCTCAACGAATGCCGACACACACTGATCTGGGTTCGCCCCCATGGCAACGGTCGCAACATATACATCTTTGTAGGTCATGAGCATACTTGCCAAATCTTTCTTCTTGGTCGTCTTGCCCGCCATGTTAAATTTCGCTGTTGCCCCTCTAGGGGTCGCTTTGCTCGTCTGCCCGCCAGTATTCGAATAGACTTCTGTATCAAGGACCAAAATGTTCACATTCTCCCCACTAGCGACCACATGATCAAGCCCGCCAAAACCAATATCATACGCCCAGCCGTCTCCGCCGAAAATCCATATGCTAGGGCTTGTGATAAGTGACAAATTGTCATACAAATAGATGTCGTCACCCTTGATGAGATGTCCCTTTTTGTAATCTTTCAACTTCAAAATCAACTGTTTGTTATAATCATGATTTTCTGAATTTTTTAGGAAAGGTGCCATTAATTCACTAATTTTCTTGCTAAAATTCAGTGTTTTTATCTTTTCTAGAAAATTTTTGCGCAGATTTTTCTTCGCTACGGCAATTCCGTAGCCAAATTCTGCGTTGTCTTCGAATAGCGAATTTGCCCAACTTGGACCAAAGCCGTCTTTGTCTTTGCTGTATGGGCAGGTAGGATATGTCCCGCCATAAATTGACGAACAGCCCGTCGCGTTGGCAATCAACATTCTATCCCCAAAAAGTTGAGTCGCAAGTTTGATATACGGCGTCTCACCGCAACCCGCGCACGCCCCACTAAATTCAAAATATGGCTTCTTGAATTGAACACCTTTCACCGTGTTCGGTGTAAATGGTGTATTGATTGGAAGGGTCAGCAAAAATTCTTCATTGGCAATCTCTTTGTCCCTAATCTTTTCGCTCTCGGTCATGATGAGTGCTTTCACAGGGCAGACTTCGCTACACACTCCACATCCTGTGCAATCTAAAGTGTTGACCTGCATCCTATAATTTCCATCGCAAATGAACGCCTTTTTGCTCGTGAAGGTCTTTGGCACTTTCCTATTGCTGTCAAATATGACTGGTCTAATCGCTGCATGTGGGCACATCAACGTACATCTACCGCACTGGATACATTTTTCACTGATCCAATCAGGCAGTTCGGTTGCCAAAGCACGCTTCTCGAACTTGGCAGTATCAGTCGGCATATGCCCACTCGCGTCAAATTTGCTGACAGGGATATCGTTCCCTTCCTGATTGCTGGTAGGCACAATTATCTCTTCATAATACTCGCTCTGGTTCACTTTGCATACTGGTGTGTCTTTTAGCTCTAATTTAGTCGTGTCAATCGTCTGTATCTTGTCTTGTATATTCTCAATCGCTCTTAGATTGCTATCCACTAACTTCTGCCCCTTTCTTGAATACGACTTGATGATACTCTTCTTGATATTTTCCATAGCTACATCAATCGGCAAAAGTTTTGTGACATAGAAAAGTGCGGTCTGCATTATGGTATTAATCTTGCCTCCTAGCCCATTTTGTTTTGCTATATCGTTAGCGTCAATGGAATAAAGTTTAATTTTCTTGTCAAGCAAATCTTTTTTCATCTTATTCGGCATTCTTCTATTCAGTGTCTCGAAATCATATTGAGAATTGAGCAGCATAATGCCATTTTCTTTCAAGCAATCCGTCAAGTCATATTTTTCAATATAACCAATATTGTTGCACATCATGAGATCCACTTTGGTAGGATTAAATGGTGCGGTGATAGGCAAGAAACTTGAACGCATGTGAGATATGGTCAAACTGCCAGATTTTTTTGAGTCATAATCAAAATACCCTTGCATGAAACTCGTGGTCTCTTCGCCTAGAATTTTGATTGTATTCTTCACCGAACTGACACTACCATCACTCCCTAACCCGTATACACGCATACTGAAATCGGATGTTTTGTCCACAAAACGCTCTTTTACTTCCAAACTCGTTTGACTGACATCATCATACACCCCGACTGTAAAGAATCCCTTCTTTCTCCCCTTCATGTTATCAAAAATAGCGAGTGCCATATCTGGAGTAAACTCTTTACCACCTAGACCATATGAGCCAGAATAACATTTTGCATGGATGTTATGTTTCTGCAAAGTCGCCATGACCATACTTGTCAATGTGTCCATGCCATTTACGTCAAGGTTACGTTCCAAAATGGTGATATTTTTTACATTTTTAGGTAGTTTTTTGATAAAATTTTCTTCATCGAAAGGTTTTAAGACTCTTACCTTGATGATCCCTACCTTATCTTTGTATTGACTAGACGCAAGTGTCAATACATCTGCGCATGTACCAATTGCCACCACCACATCTTTTGCGTTTGGGTCTCCATAGTATTCTATCGTGTCATATTCTCTTTTCGTAATCTCACTTTGCTTTTTCAAGGCGTATTTTAAATCGTCTAGAACAGTCTGATATTTTTCTAGACTCCTAACCCTATTTTGCATGAACACATCTGGATTTTGATTCGTTCCCGCAGTATACGGATTATGATTTGACACAGCGTTATTTCTAAACTCTACAATGTCATCGAAATCCACGACTTTCATCAAATCGTCTAGTTCAGTCTGATAAATTGTATTCAATTCATGGCTGGTCCTAAATCCGTCAAAGAAACAAATATAAGGCGTCTTTGATTTCATGCTGGCAAGTTCTGCTGCAATTGCTATGTCGTTTACTTCCTGCACGCTAGAGCAATTTATAATATTAAATCCCGTCTTCATACAAGCGTAAATATCACTATAATCACAGAATATAGACAACGCATGGGTTGCCACCGTCCTTGCTGCTACATAAAAAACAGTGGGCAAACCTTCCCCTGCAATCTTGTACATATTGGGGATCATCAACATCAAGCCCTGACTGGAAGTAAAGGTCGTAGTCTTGGCCCCCGCCACCAAACTGCCATGCACTGCGCCTGCAACGCCTGCTTCGCTCTGCATCTGGGTTATCAGTAGTTTATTGCCAAAAATATTTTTCTTCCCGTCAAAAGCGAATTGGTCGCAATTTTCTGCCATAGGACTACTTGGAGTGATTGGATATATAACGGCAACATCATTGAACATATATGCAATATTCGCCGCTGCATAGTTTCCGTCTATTGTAACTTTTTTCATATATTCCCCTTTCAAGTCAAGTATAAAACAAGTCTCAAATTAAAGCAAACATTTGCAAATAAATTTGAAATAAGTTATTATTAATTTATGAGATACATGATGAATATAACATATGATGGGGCAAATTTTTCTGGCTGGCAAAAGCAAGAAAATGCTTCAACCATACAAGGTGCTCTTGAGCAGGCGCTGAAAATAATATTGAAGGAAGATATAAACTGTGTGGCAAGTGGCAGAACGGATGCAAAAGTGTCTGCCTATCTTCAACCTGTACATTTTAACACGACAAAGATGATTGACACGAAAAAATTGAAACATTCATTAAATGGCATACTTCCACAAGATATAAAAGTCTTAGATGTAGTTGAAACAAATTTGCACGCACGTTTCTCAACTAAAAAGAAAACTTATCTATATAAGATGTATATGTCTAATATAGATTTACCGCTCTTGAAAGACGCTTTGAAGATCTCACCAAATATTGATATTAAGTTGATGAAAAAATTTATAAAAATGTTAAATGGCACTCATGACTTTTCAGGATTTAAAGCAAGTGGTAGCGAAGTTGAAACAAATGTGCGCACGATTTATAAGGTTAAACTCGTAAAAAATGGACTGTATTTAATGTTTTACATCACGGGCAACGGGTTCTTGTACAAAATGGTAAGAAACATTGTTGGCACAATGATAAATGTAGGCGAAAAAAAGATTGATTTTAATTATTTAAAGCAACATCTATTCGACGATTATAAATCCACTTTCACTGCAAAGCCGGATTTCCTTTACTTACTTAATGTCGAATATAGATAATTAGTTTACACACAATTTATAAATAAATTCACAATAAAAAATAATATAATAATTTCTACATACTATATTACTAACAAACTAAAATACAATTTTAATTTTAATATTAAATAAATTAAATAATTTATATTTGGATATAAATTTTACATACTTTACAATATTTAATTTTATTGTTATTATTAAAAATGGAGAATATATGGAAAAGAAAAAAATTAATTCGTTAGCACTGGCACTTTTGGTATCACTGGCAGTTTGCCTAGTGGGGAGTGTGATTTGGGGACTGTTATATCAACTAGGATTTTTATCCACAATTATTGCGGCTGTGTCCGCTTTTTGTGCATTGAATTTATATAAAAAATTCTACAAACTTAATTGGATTGCATATGTATGGACGTGTGTTTGGCTCGTCATCTTCAACGAGATAGCTATGCTGATCGCTGAAAGTATCGCCGCAATGACGTTGCTAAATTGTGACTTTGGGGACGCCTTTAGAGAATTTTGCAATTTGATCTCTACCGACGTAGATGCCCGAACTATATTTATCAGCAACACTGTTTGGAACATAGTATTTAGCGTCCTAGGTGCGGTAGCTGAGATTATTGTTATCCGCAACCAAGTCAAACAGCAAAAGTATATCGCTCCCAATCTAGAAAACAAGCCTGAACTGAATTTTGATGAAAAATTCAAACTCACCTTATCTTCATTCCAAATCCTCATAGACACCTATAAGACTGACAAAGACAAAGAAAAATTTCAATCAAGTCTTCAAAAGCTCACTGACTCATTCCACGCGAACAATTCACTCATCGAAAAAGAACAGTTCAAACTGAAAATCAAAGAAGAACTATTGAAGCCCGACATTAGCGAAGACGATAAGAACACCCTTCGTGTAATAGAAAAAGTCTTGAAATAACAATAAAAAGGATGTCAAAGTTGATAAAATCTATTGACATTCTTTTTGTTTTTTTATATACTAGACGAGTATTGCTGGTTAGGGAGCTATCTTGCCACACGGGATAGTTTACCTAACAATTGAGTCCGAACGCGAATAAGGACTATTGATTATAAGGAGAATATTATGAAAACAATTATGGCAAAACCTGCCACAGTTGAAAAGAAATGGTATATAATAGACGCCGATGGAAAAGTCTTAGGTAGAGTTGCAAGCGAGGCTGCTAAAATCCTTCGTGGCAAGCACAAACCTACTTTTACACCTAACGTAGACTGTGGGGACAATGTAATTATATTAAATAGTGACAAATTAATTTTGACAGGCAAAAAAGAAGAACAAAAATATTTCAAACGTTATTCAGGATATCCATCTGGCCTTCACCTTACTCAGTACAAGACTATGATGAAAGAACATAGTGATGTTGCTCTACTTCGTGCTATAAAAGGGATGCTTCCTAAAAATAGCTTGGGAAGGACTATGGCAAAACATGTTCATATCTACAAAGGTTCAGAGCATAACAACCAAGCACAAAAACCTGAAATCTGGAACGGAGGTAACAACTAATGGCTGAAGAAATAAAAGAAACAAAGACAACTAAAAAGACGACGACTAAAACTGCTACAGCAAAAACTACTAAAACTACCACTAAGACAACTAAATCAAAAGCAGTCAAAGCAAAAGCTCAAGAATTTTTGGGAACGGGTAGAAGGAAATGTTCAGTAGCACGCGTTCGTATCACTACTGGTACAGGCAATATCGTGGTCAACGGACTTCCATTGGATAAATATTTCGAAATGGACACATTGACAACTATTGCAAAACAACCTTTAGTATTGACCGACACGCTTACAAGCGTTGACATCGTTGCCAACATCTATGGTGGCGGGAAAACCGGTCAGGCTGGCGCTTTGCGTCACGGTATCACTCGCGCTTTGATTGAATTTAGACCTGAACTTAGACCTGAACTTAAGAAAGCTGGTTTCGTGACTCGTGATGCTAGAAAGAAAGAACGTAAAAAATACGGCTTGAAGAAAGCACGTCGTGCACCACAATTTAGCAAACGTTAATATTCAAAAAATAGGTGTTTTAGCACCTATTTTTTTATTTTGTCTACGGCTTTCAATAAAAAAGAGAGACGTTTTTTACACTCGAAATTGCAAATCATCTAAGTTTTAAGAATTAATATTAATTCACCAATTTCATAAAACAAATATTACAATTTTTTTAGAGCATAGAACTATCTCTCTATATGTAAGGACACACCTTACAATTGTATATTGTGAAAAAATAGATAATTTATTCAAAAATTTTCAATTTTTTTAATATTTTAAAGATTTTTTTTGAAATCGCTTCGGCTGTATAACCATAATGCTTTTTCAAACTCGCTTCATCTCCTGTCCGCCCAAAATCCTTGACACTAAAAATTTGCTCTTCAGGTGCATATTTTAGATATTTTGCACAAGTGCTACTCTCTATGACAAAGAGCGGATTTTTTAACAATTTATTTTTATATACCCTATCTTGCATCTCAAATATCTCTATACTTGGCACACTGATAACATTTACTTTCACTTTATCTTTTAGCACATTCTTCACTTCATTCGCTATACAGACTTCACTACCACTTGCCATTATATTTATATCCGCTTTATATGGATTTAAGACATATGCACCTTTGTCCATATTTTCATATCTTGGGAAACTAGGCAAATTGCAACGCGATAAACTCATACATATTGGACGTCTTAAAGTGAACCACCATTTATACGTCTCAACGCACTCCTCTATATCGCACGGTCTAGACACAATCATATGCGGTATCAACCTCAATTGATCCAACTGCTCTACCGGTATGTGAGTTATTCCGTCTGGAGTATCAAAAATACTAGAATGGGTGAAGACGAACAGTATTGGTAAATTCATAATAGCGGACATCCTGATCGCTGGGAGCATATAGTTGCTGAAAGTCAAAAACGTGGATGTGATGACATTGAGCCCACCATACAGCGCAAGGCCATTCGCTATTGCTCCCATAGCGTGCTCGCGCACGCCCAAAGCAATATTCTTACCAAATCTATTTGTGCAAGAGTATTGTCCGCCGTCATTTATCTTTACTTTAGTGCTGGAGGAAAGGTCCGCAGATAACACAATTAAATTTTCAACTGTTTTACCGATTTCATTCAAGACAACACCATTCGCCTCTCTAGTTGACATTATTTCATCTCGGTGTTTTATGTTAAAAGAAAATTTGTTATTTATAAATTTTTGATAATTTTTTTTGATTTTATCATTATTTTGCATGTAATTTTCAAATTTATCGACTCGTTTATCTAACATTTTGATAATTTTTAGATGTTTTTGATTCAACACTGCTTTTGCTTCAATAGATAAATCCATGTATGGTTTATTGATATTATATCTCTTTTTTAGCTCATCAATCTCTTTTATATCAAAGACTTTACCATGACTTAGATTACTGCCAGCAAGAGCTGTATCTTTCCCTATAATTGTATGAAATATTATGACAGTAGGTTTATCTACCGATTTCTTTGCTTGAGTTATAGCGTTATCAATTTTTTCTATATCATGCCCGTCACATTCGATGACATTAAAATTCATTGACCTAAATTTCATTGCCATATCATCAGCACTGGACAGAGTCAATTTGCCATCTAATGTTACGTCGTTTTTATCATACAATAAGATGAATTTATTTAGTCGATACAATCCGGCTATTGACAATGCTTCCAGCGCGACCCCCTCTTCAAGACAGCCATCTCCAGTCATACAATAAGTGTAGTTATCGACCTTAAATCTAGCATACATAATTGTCTCAGCTATAGCCATTCCAACAGCATTGGCAACCCCTTGTCCCAGCGGACCAGTATCAGCATCGATCCCGTTGATATCTATCTCCGGATGCCCAGTAAGCATCCCGCCATATTTTATAAAGTTTTTCATCTCTTTTATATCAAAATAATTCAATCCTGCCAATATCGCATATAGCATAGCGCAGGCATGCCCATTGCTCAACACAAATCTATCTCTCAATCTATTTTTTAACGTTGAAGACAGCAAATGTCTTGTATATAGTGTATATAAAATGTCCCCACAGGACAGCACCGAACCTGAATGCCCACTACCCGCATGATTGATACTTTCCAGAGCTAAAATTTTTAGCTCATTTGCAACATCCTGCTCTTTCATCTTATTACCCCCTAAATACTGATCTTTTTAATGATTTCATTGATGTCTATTTTTTCTTGTTCCATAGATAAATCACAATACTTTTTGATTGTCTCTTGTATGGCGTGATCAATTTCTTTTTTGTTTTTATCGTATATTAAAATTTTTAAGCAATCTTTTAAAATAAGATAATTTTGATTAGATAAAAACATATCATCTGAAATAAATAATAAAACATTATTTTTTTTTGCCATTTTTTTTACAAGTTGAGTTTCTTTCAACTCTAAAACCTCGTTAACCAAATCAATCGGTAAATTATAATTTATTAGCAAATAATTTTCAAAACATTCATTCATATCTATAAATTCATAACCTACTTTATTCGCGATCAAGTGGGCAAAATCTTTTATTTTATCATTGTCCGCACCCACTATGGCAATATTATTCATTTCATCCTCCATAGTTTGTTATATTGATTTTAACAAAACACAATCTAGAATTCAACTATTTGCTTATTTAAATCGTTTTTTTGGCTTTTTTATTATTAATATTATCAAATAGACAAATATTATAACATCAATCACGAGAATAATAAACCTATAATCTAGTATAAAATCATTGATCATATAATCACCATTCAACTCTACCAAATCATAGTCTTCACCCTCAACGAACAATATGTTCCCCTGTTGATCTGTCCTGAGTAAAGCCGCCCCAACATCATATATGTTGTTTATTACCACATCAGTAGGATGTCCATAACTATTCCGCCCGCAGGATATCACGGCGTATTGCGGCGTGACCATTTCAAGGAATTCTAAACTTGTAGAATATTTGCTGCCATGGTGTGCGACTTTGAGCACATCGCAATCGATTTCATCACCAAAGTTTAAGATCAATTCTTCTTCAATGGATGATGAGATGTCCCCAGTAAATAGGAAACTAGCATCCATATAACTCACTTTTATTATTGGACAACTATCGTTGCTGGTAGTATATTCAAAAGGTCCAAACACCTCTATAGAATACTCTCTGGAGCACTCAATTTCTTCAAGATTTTCAATGACATTGTAGTTGTTTTCTTCTACATATGAAATTAAACTATTAAATTGTAGACTATCGCTTTCAAAGACAGGCATATAAATATTTTCAACATCAAAGTTTTGCAACACGCGCAAGGCACCACCTATATGATCAGAATCCGCATGAGTCAAAATCAAATAATCTATGACGTCATCCCTAGAAGTATTCAAAACCTTTTCATTTAGATAATTCGTCAATGTGGCAGCAGTGTTTTGTGGACCTGTATCAATTAACATGACTTTATCATCAGGCAAATTTATTGCTATCGCATCTCCCTGTCCAACGGATATAAAATGCACCATTAAGTTGTTGTTGTTGCGTATAACTATGTTAAATTTTAGCGCAACTGTATCTATCATCCAAACATTGATTTGATTGTAAAACACACATGTCAGCGCCAACGCTAACATGATCGATACTAATATGATGATAGATTTTTTCTTTTGTTTAAGGTTCATTTATTTCTTTTTATATTTGCCAGAGAACAATTTGATTATTTCGGGCATACATTCCTTTGTAGCATTATATCCTTCTAATATCATATCATTTTTTCTAATAATTTTCAACGAACTGAAGCGTTTCATATTGGGACAAATGATAATATCGCTACATTTTATTCCCCGTTTTGAATTATTTACCATCATGATACCTATACTGGTAGTAAACTGTGTGAAAAATTTTTCACTATTTGTTCCCCCGCCACGAGTACAATTGCAATCAACTGTTATCACAAAATCACATCCGTTCATCTTCAAAACATCTGCAGGGATATTGTTGCTCACCCCACCATCAATCAAGGTCATCCCTTTATATTTCACGGGTAAAAATACTCCTGGGATAGCGCAACTGCCAGACACTACATGCTTAATATCTCCTGAGGAAAAATGTATCTCTTTACCCGTCTTTAAATCTACAGCTACAGCATAGTATGGAATTTTTAGATCTTCAATTTTTTGTACAGGCAAAACTTTTTTAATTAAATTTTGCAGTCCTTCCATTTTTGACGGCAAAAAACCGAATTTTTGTCTTTTGAAATCGCTATTTTTAATATTGTCTGTCAATTTGAACATATCTTCATATGACAATCCGCTAGCATATAATGCACCAAAAATGCTCCCTACACTCGTTCCCGCGACTGCATCAAATTTTATATCAAATTCCTCAAAAGCTTTAAAAGCGCCCAAATGAGCAAAGCCACGCGTGCCACCTCCACTTAAACATAGTCCGACCTTGAATTTACGCTTAAATTTCTTTTTCCGCCTTCTTTCTATGAATTTTATCATAAAGTTAGTATTAGCAAAAATTTTATTTTCATATTAAAACATCAAAAAAATATAAAAATATATATAAAATCTGATGAAAATAAAGAAAAAACCCTGAATTTCAGGGTTTTCTTATTATTCTTCATCGTTTCCTTCGCCTTTTTTATCTCTAATCTTTTGAAGAGTTTGTTTAGTCGTCTCTATATCCGCTTCGATATTTGCGATCTGTTCTTCCAAGATTTTATTTGTGTGTTCCAAAATTGGATATCTATCTTTGTTGGCGTTTATAATCTCTTCACACTGGCTCACACTCAAACGAAGTCCGTCCAATAGTTCAATCTCGTCAGCTAATTTTTGCGCTTTTTCTTTGTCTATATCAACATAATTGTTTACGCCATATAATGCCACTTTCTTTTTTACAAGGATGGCATCTTTTCTTCTCAATTTTGTTTGATATTTTTCCAAATCTTTCATCACTTTTTTCAAAGGACGATATTCTTTCATATTTACTTTATATTCGCGCTTTGCATTCTTCAATCTCTCTTCAAGAGTATTTAGTCTATTCAAGCACTCTTCTTCAGTCATATCAATAGACATTTCCGTTTTTTGAGTCCTAGCTTCTGCAAGCTTTTTGTTCATCTCTTCAAGCTGCGCTTTCAAATCTGCAATCTCTTGATTAGCTTGATCTAACTGTGAATTTTCATCACTAGTCTCAGCATCTTCAGCTGCAGACTCATCGTTCTCAGTGATCTCCTCAGTCTCTTCATCCTGCTCGCCAGTCTCTTGATCGTCTGCTTCTTCTTGCTCATCTTCTTTAGAATTCAAAATATCATCAATACTGTAATTATCTAATTCACTAGACACTTGTGTAGGAGTCGCATCTTGCTCTCTGATTTTCTCTTTCTCTTCTTCAACCACATCATTAGATATTTCGTCAAACAAACTTGCAAAATCATCATCTTCAACTTCAGTTTCAGCTTCAGGTTCATTTTCAACAGTCTCTTCTTCAGTCTCACTCTCGTTCTGCTCACTTTGTTCATTCTTTAGACGATTTTCGATTTCTTCCAACTCATCATCCTTATCTTGTTCAATAAGGTCGAACACTTCATCTTCAGATGATTTATCATTTTCAGCCAATTCTTTTTCTTTCTCAGCTTTGGCAAGATTGATAGTCTCAAAATCATATTCCTTATTATTTTCAACCGTTTTAGCATCTTCCAATTGTTTATACTGATTATAATCTAAAACCTCTTTTTTAGAAGTGTTGTTAATTTTTCTATCACTATCAAACAGACCTATAATCATATGCCCCAAAAAAGCAATAATACCAGCAGCAACTAAAACAATAGCGATTATAGCGATGATACTAACAAAAGCCATCCATCCCATATTTTTTCTCCTTTATTTCTAAAAGTTTTAATCATTATACAGCATGAAGAATAAATTTTCAATACCTTTTTTAAAAATTTTTTTATTTTTTTATAAAAACCATCAAAAAAACACAAAAAACGCTTAATTTTTCTGCATGTAAATTATCTAAAGTTCCTAAGTCCTTTAGGATAATGGTTCTTAAATTTGCCCGCACTGATTTTAAAACCGCCTAAAGTTATGCCATTAACTAACACACAACCATATCCATCCTTTAGATTAGCATCAATCTCTTCCCCTTTTAGATATGAAAGAATACCTTTGTCATGATAATCTAAATTAATTTTTTGTTCGCATTCTAGGCCAAAACTTGTGAATAAATTGTGAGCTGGTTCGATTCTATTGTCCTTCAATTGTCCCGCTTCTACCCCAATAGATATATAATTTAATCCCACCTTTAGCATAGACAAATCTTTCACAATATACAATTTTTTATTATATTCATATGTTTTTTCATCAAAATTCATGAAAATTTTAAAAAATTCATCTGCTTTTTTGTTTTGTCTCAATTTTAAAACTTTATTCCCTTCCATTAAATTTTCTTCGCATTTTTTCAGCAATGCCACGAACTGGCCCTCTCCACGCACAAGGTGTGGGTATAGTCTGACAGCTTCTGGCATATCTATCCCCCTAGCAAAATTCCTTGGACAATCAATGTGGACAAGTTTGTAATTGTGCTCAGATAAAAATTTTTTTATCACATTTTCATTCTCTTCTAAATTGTAGGTACATGTAGAATAGATTAAGTAGCCGCCATTTTTCAAAGCTATATTCGCATCTTCTAATATTTCCAATTGTCTAGCGGCGCACTTTTCAATGGAATTATTTTTTACATTGAATGAGATATCTGCTCCTTTTCTCAACATACCTTCTCCACTGCACGGAGCATCGACCAAACAAACATCAAAACAATTCGCATATGCTTTTGTTACATTTTCAGTGGTGTCGTTTGTCACAACGACATTTTTTAGTCCCATCCTCTCAACGTTTGAAAAAAGGACTTTGCTTCTAGAAAAGTCTATTTCATTACTGACAATTACACCATTAGGAATTCTGTTCGCAATTTGGATAGTTTTCCCACCCGGAGCGGCACACAGATCTAACACATATTCATCCCCACGAAAATTATATGCGTTGACTGTAAACATAGCGCTCGGCTCTTGAAGATAAAATGCTCCCGCATGATGAAGTGGGTGGCGCCCTTTTTTATCAGTATCAATATAAAAGCCTGCTCTTTCGTATCCAATGGGTGAAACGGGAAAATCAATGATTTTTTCAAAAGCTTTTACTGAAATTTTGTTTTCATTGACATACAACGCTTTCACCGCATCATCCTGCAGACTTGAAAAAAATTTAGCAAAGTCGTCCTTTAAAAGGGCTTTCATCCTCGATACAAAATCTTCACTTAAATCAATCATTTTAGAATTATAACAAATGTTTAAAAAAAATACTACATTTTCTTGATTTTTTTTATCATTTTATCTAAACTATATTATATAGAAGGGGTAGTATGCGTTCATTAGATACAATTAGGCAAAAACGTAGATTTGAAATGTTTAGCGAAAAGACTAAAGAAAAGGTCCTAGAACTAAATTCTTTTTTTGGCAAATACAATATGCATTTTGAAGAAAAGATTAAAAAAGTCTTTACTTATTATGACACGCCAAACTGCGATTTGCAAAAATCAAATATTGTTTTGTACAAAACACAGATCGGCAAATTCACCGAACTAAATATGTCAACCGAAAAAATAAACACAACTTTTAGATACACTGTAAGGACCAACTATAAACATTTTACAAAACTTATAAAACCACACGACAAAATATTGAAACATAAAGATTTTTTGATTGATAATTTCAAAGCAATGTTTATGTCGTCTATAAATTTTGACCCAGAGTTTTTGATGCAAAAACTGCAAGTGGCATATGTGATTGAAACGACCAGCGTTGAATACAGAAGTGCCAATGTGACAGGACTAAAGATAACATATTCTTTTGATAAAGATAATTATACAAACATGTTCAACAATCAAAAAGCATCCGGTAACATTTTGACAATTTATCAACATAGTTCACCAAAAACTGATGAGGATTTTGATGATTTGATCAGCAAATTGACAAGATATTTAAAAGAGTTGACCCCAACGACTGAAACTAAAATCATGATTGCAAGGCGTTTGACTGCGACCAAAGCCGAACCTATTACAAAAGAAAAGCTAGACGCAATGAAAAAGAAAATTAAAAAGAAGAAAAAATAAAATCAAATTCTCGCTAAAAATTTTACTAACTTTTTTAAATATAAAAGGATAGAATCGCATCTATCCTTTTTTTATTTTTGAATTTCAAATCATTTGAATCCTAAAAAAATAGGATATAATTATCCTATTTTTAAATTAGTTTGCTGAATCTTCGCTTTCTTCAGTCTCTTCTTCGTCTGGGATGTCTGCTTCAAGATATACGCCCACCATCTCTTCAGTCTCGCCGTTATTGTTGTTCACGCTCAATCTGTGGAGATAAGAATTGCTACCTACCGTCTTGTAGAAATACAGATAATTGTCGTCCAAATCAAAATAATCGGTGTTGACGTCACTGAGTGTAGCTACAGTAATAATCTCTGGAGTATGATTTATAAGATAATTAGCATAACTTACCATTTTGATTGCATTGTTGTCATCATAATACACTATTGAACCATTGGCAAAACCTATAAAGTTGATAGTCTCAATATCAGTATCTTCTAGGTAGTTCAAAGCAGGTGAACTGTTGCCATATAGATAGAAATCTATAGTGTTGCCAGTTATAGCCACGACCATCTCTCCGTTAGGAGTGACCTCATAAGTTGTATAATTGCTGATTGCAGGAATGGGATCTGTAAATGCACCATTCGTGCTAATTCTTGAGCGTTTCAAATCTGTATTGCTTCCATGTGCTTCTGTGATATACACATACCCGTTCACAACAAATTCAACTGTGATTTCATTCGTAAACTTGCCTAAATATTGACTAGAATTATTATTTACAATATCATATTTATTCAAAACATATTTGTCATCGTCGTCAGTCGTTACATAGAATATTTTATCACTATCTTCTGCCATCACGACGCTGGGCACGTCACGAGATATCTCAGTAGAACTAGCATCGTTCGCATCTATCCTCTTCAAAATATTTGTTCCGCCCGAACTATTCAACGTGTCTCCGCCCTCATACACTAAGATAAAGGTATTGTTGCCGTCAAAATAATATTCGTATTGCAAATTTTCATTTTCCACACCAGAAGTATACAACCTCTCAACACTGCCAGATCTATTTAACCTAATTCTATAGAAATCCACTCTACCTTTTGCCCATTCGCCATCTGTGCCCGCTTCGTTCTCTTGACAAGGACTAGTGAAATACAAATAATCACCAAAAATGTACAGCCCAGTTGCTTCAAAACCGCACAACTTGTCGCTCATCACTCTATAATAATCATCGCCCAAAAGTCCTTCGTCGTTTAGAATCAAATTCCCATTACCATCTAACTTAGCTATCATCAATGCGCCTACATGATAACTGGCATCTTTCTCAGTCATGTTGTCTGCTGATTGATAACCATTGACAAAATATAGATAATCACCTTTTTGGACTGCCAAGCCACCATTGCTATATGTCTGCACACTGGAAGTAGGATAAACAAAATTATCTTGATCATCACCACATGCTGCCAGTCCAATAGTAAATACACATAAAATTAAACAGATTAATATTCTTGTAAATTTTTTCATTTCTACCCCGCAAGTACTACCAAATAATCAGTGTAATAATAACATATTTACGATTTTAAGTCAATTGCTTTATTATATAGTTTAATTAAATTTTATATATTCTATCCTATTCTATTATTTGTTAATCATATTTTATTTTTTTCGCAAAAATAATGATTTTTCTCTATAATATCTACAAATTTCTTGTCATACAATAAATTTTAGGTTGATATAATACTAATATGAAAAGCAAAACTATAATCATATCTTCACAAGACGAAAACTCTAATGGACGCGGAATTTTAACCATCTATCAAGAGGACGATTTGTTGAAATGCAAACTGCGTCTATACAATTTCCCAAAACTAAATAGAAACTGCAAACTCGGCATATACCACAACGAAGAAGTCTTTTCCGCCAATTTAATTGATAGGGGCGGATTTTATGAGAGTTCTTTTGTGGGCGATTTTGATATGAACAAAGATTTTTACACCGCTCTAATCGATGTAGATAAAAATAATAATGTCTTGCTAGCAGGCGGCACATATGCCGGATATTATTTTGATGACACATCTGTGTTTAGTGAACCTATATCAACCATAAACACTTCAGACGAAGCGGACTTAAATATAAAGGACAGTCAAGATGAAGAATGTGACAAGTGTGCTAGATGTAAATATAAAGAATATTTTTACAACGAGCCCAGCAAAGAATTTATTTCAACAAAATCCACTGAAGAAGACGCGACCACTCCCGCTCCGACTGACTCACCTGATAGCACAGAAGAACCACGAGAAATCAAAGAGAGTCCTAGCATCATAAAATCCATATTGCCACAATTTAATTATATCTTCGAAAATTATCCAGCAGACGAAGAGTTGAATAGACTGATTGAGCATGGCAAGTTTGTCAAAATAAATGAAAATACCGAACAATATTCCCTTGGCGCTATATACCAAGATGATAGCATCAGATATATCTGTTATGCTGTCAAATGCAATTACAACACCCCCGCCCCTGAAGAGTTGGGTAAATACTATCAATGGGTACCTATCGATAGCGAAGATCCGCTGAGCGAAGGATATTATATTGTGTATCAAGATGCGGAGGATTTGAAAATTATAGAAGTGTAGGGGAGCGAATGGCGTTCTTTTATCGTTTTTTGACTAGCAAAAAACTTCTCTTTTACGCCTTCACTCCCCTTTTATGAAGGGGCAACTACTTTCCCCTTCATTACTTCCCCTTTGTAATCTCGCAATTAAAGCAAATCTATCTTTTACTATTTAAATCTCCATATTATTTGTTTTATAAATTTAACTATTGAAATTCTTTAACTTAATGAAATAATGTTATCTATTTTATTATGAAAAGATTTTTGGAGCGAATGGCGTTCTTTTATCGTTTTTTGACTAGCAAAAAACTTCTCTTTTACGCCTTCGCTCCCCTTCATTACTTCCCCGCTCTTATAAAATTTTACCTATTGGAAGGGGAGCGATGAGGGGAAACACCATACAGGTGTCCCCTCATATCAAATAGAGAGAATTGTCTTTATATTATATAATACAAATTAAGAGACACAAAATAGTGTCTCTTAATTTAAGTAAACTAATTGGACTAAGACTTACGATTGCGAGCCAACGAGCAATCTAGTTATACGTCCAAATAACTTTTATAATATCATCCTATTGTTGGAAAAGAAGTAATGAAGGAAAACCTTCTCAAGGTGTTCCTTCATAGAGCGGAACAATCGACCAAAAGGCCAACGATTGCACACAAAGTGTGCAATCTGGCAATAGGGAGAATTGTTCCGCTTATAATGGCGGTGGTTATGGTCGCTATGCTCGCCTTCGGCGGCACTTATGCTTATTTTACGGCTACTGCTAGTGAAGTAGAAGGTAGTGTTACTACTGGTACAGTAAAATTGAACGCAAATACAATGGCTACACTTGTAAGTGATAAAGTTGTATCTGGTTCAAGTTTGATTGACACTGGTTCTGTACAAGTTACAAGTGCATCAAATGTTGATACTTATGTATTCGTAACATTCTCAGTTACATTCGATGGTGCAGGTAATCAAAAAAAATCAGCAGCAGAATGTACAACTGAAGGAGATTATTTCCTTGATGTTACTCAAGCTGCTGGTTGGACTGCTGTAAGCGATGAAACTAACGTATATGGACGTAAAGTTACAGCGGCTGAAGCAAATACACCGATTGATGTATGTACAGGTATTAGATTCTATGGTTACAGCAAAAGTACTGAAACCACAACAGGTACTTTGATGGAAAAAACAATTACTATAACCATTTCATCTGAAGCAATACAGGCTATAGATGAAGATGGGGACGGGGAAACAAATTACGCTAGTGTTGATGCTGCTTGGAATGCTTTACATACTGGTGCCTAATTTAAATTGTTTTAAAAATCTCGCTACAGCGAGATTTTTTCTTTTTTACCCCCCCCCAAAAAAAAAAGGGAAAATTCTTAATTATAAGAATTTTCTCATCTAAATTTAAATTTATTTTGGTAGAAAAATATATAACGCTACAAATTTTACAATCATATATTTATAATAAAGTAAAGCAAAGTACTTTGCTTTACTATTAATAAATATATTATAGAATGGTGTAACTCAAACTAATTTGACATAAAAAATCTCGCTGTTGCGAGATTTTTAATTATGGAGCTGGAGTAGCTGGAGTATAATTGTCACCTAGCATATATTTTATTGCTGTCCAAACTTTTTCTGCATTAGTTGCATCTTCTGCCGACACACTCAATGTAGTGTTTGCATCTGTTTTTGCATATTCAGCTTGTACTTGATATGCTTTGAAACTGATTTCAATGTATACACCTTCCCAAGTGCCTGCACCAAGTTCACTTGTTCCATCAGTATAGTGTTCGTCAACATTGAATGTTACAGCACCAGTTGTGAAGTTAATAGGATCACCACTTGGAGATACTGCAAAGTCTGTACCTTTTGCAATGTAAACATTAGTGCTAGTTTCACATTGTTGCCAAGAAGTAGTAACGCCCAAGTTGATAGCGCTACTGATTTCTGATAGATCAGTAACTTCTTCTGCGTCACCAGCATTAGTTCCTTTTTTAACAGTCATAACAACTGCAATATAAGTATTAACATCTGATCCATTAGTGTAACTAATAACATCGTTAATAATAGTATCACCTGGAACTACTTTATCACTGATTACAGTTATATTTGCACCACTGTTTGTCAATACTACTTTACCTGTTGTAAAGCTGGTTGATTTAGCAGATGTACTAGCCGTAAAATAAGCATAAGTGCCGCCGAAGGCGAGCATAGCGACCATAACCACCGCCATTATAATGATGGCAAAGGTTGATTTAGTCATTTTTTTAGATTTTGTTTTTGTCATCTTATTTTTCCCCTTTTAAATTAATTTAATGGTTTTTCGACTAACCATGTCTATTCTAACAATAGACTCTTGATTTCCCCTAAATGGTTTCACCCACTTACGAAATCGATCCTCTGAAATAAGTAATGCATATACTATCTCAGATTGTTTGCAATAACAAACAAATTTGCAAATTTATTTGTACAAATATGTACGTAAGCAATCTACATCGACCTCGATTACTTATTATGATTTTAGTGCATATAAATTTTTAAGTCAAATGTTTTTTGTAATTTTTTTTATTTTTTTAGCAAACATCATTTTTTTCAATTGCTAAAAAAATTATTTTAATTTTTCCTTACAAAAAATGAGTCGATTTTAGTTCGACTCATGGTATTTTGCTAAGTGACTAGCGTTATAAGAATCGGTAGCATTTAATATCGCTTCATGTAATTCATGGTAAATTTTATCTACATCTTTATAAAACGGCGTATCGTCTTCACTCAATTTTGCTTTCAATTTTTCACAAGCAGAAAAATATCTCTTGCACTCTTGATAATAATCTTTGCCAATATCTTCTTTTTCATCACCAGAATAGATGAACCATTCTGACGAACCATTTTTCCACATGTAAGTTTTGGTGTTCGTTTTTTGTATCACATGTTTTATATTTGAATATAAATTATAAAATTTGAATAAACTTTTAATTCTATCATTTGTCTCAGCAGCTATAGCCAATTTAGGTGTCAACTCATTTCCTATCGCTGAACACTCCTCTATTGTCACGCCATCGACACTTTTGACCACATCATCATAAACGGCACTGAACTTGAGAATGTTATAAACTTCATTAGCTATTCCTTTATATTTCCCCAAGATTGCTTTAGACACATTACTTTTGATATGAAAATTCAATAATTTTGCACTTCTAAATACTTTCATGACGTGTTCTATATTGTTTTTGTCCATGTTGGAATAATTTTTTTTCAAAGAGATGTTGTCTTTTACTGGTATTTTATCTGTCAAGGCAAAGAACATTACCCAAGTTTTAGCGCCATACATCTGCAAGCGTGAAAGTGCGGAATGTTTGTTTATTTTCGCTTGTATGGTCCTGTTTGACCTAGAGAATTGTTTTACCAGTTGGTTCTCTGCTGCTATTAAATTGTTTATATTTATATCCTGATGCGGCGTTTCTGCCAAATTTACAAAATATGGTATATCATTAGGCTCAATAGGTTTCAGATTCGTAAAAAAGTACTCTGCCATATTTTTGTAAGCATCATAGACGGCATTGGCGTATCTCCTAAAATATTCCCAATCCCAATATTGAGTGGCATGCTTATAATATTTTTCCTTGTGATCTATATAATATCCGTTATCAAACTCTTTTGGAATATACGATTTTGTCTTTGAATCAAAGGCCTTTGGCTCAACTGGTTGAGCAGGCGCGTTTTCGTTGTTATGTACAATCTTGTCGTCCCAAACTTTTGGCCTAATATATTCGCCCGTCTCTTCATCTCGCTCGCCACTACTATAATAAGCATTGCCCATATCTCTTCTCCTTTAAGTGATTGGTGTCCCATAGAAGTTATAGTTATTGTAACACATATTTTTCAAAATACAATAGAATAGTTGAAATTATAGTAAACTATCTATCCTACCGCCACCATAGCACATGCCGTCTTCTGCATATAAAACTGCAAACTGTCCAATGGTCACAGCGCGTTGCTTCTCGTCAAAATCCAATTGAATGGTGTGGTCGTCCATGATTTTGACATGCACCTTCTGGTCCGGCTGACGGTACCTTAATTTGACGAATGCTGAGAAATCACTCTTCATCTCGTCTGTAATCCAATTAAATTCCTTCACTATGCAACCGCGCGAATACATCTCTTCACACTCACCACAATTCACATATAGCGTATTTGTAGCGACATCCTTTTTGACTACGAACCACCTATCATTGTCATAGCCATCTTTCCCACCGATATTCAGTCCACGCCTTTGCCCTATTGTATAGTACATGACGCCGTCATGTTCACCTAGCACATTGCCGGACAAGTCTTTTATAAGTCCTTTTTGCGCTGGAAGATAAGATTTTAAAAATTTCCTAAAATTTCGCTCCCCTATGAAGCATATGCCCGTGCTGTCCTTTTTCTCAGCTGTGACAAGTCCGAGTTCTTTTGCTATGCGTCTGACTTCCGTCTTGTCTATGTCAGCTAGCGGGAATAAGGTATATTTCAATTGGTCTTGGCTGAGTTGATTTAAGAAATAGGTCTGGTCCTTGCTCTTGTCATGAGATTTGTACAAATAGACTTTTCCGTCCCTATCCACACGCTTGCAATAGTGCCCTGTCGCTATATAGTCCGCGCCCAACTCTAGTGCGTGCTTCAAAAATGGTCCGAACTTAATCTCCTTGTTGCACAAAACGTCCGGATTGGGCGTGTAACCTTTTTTGTATTCGTCAAGAAAATAACTGAAAACCCTGTCCTTGTATTCTTTGGAATAATTTACAGTATAATATGGTATGCCTATTTTGTTGGCGACACGTTTCACGTCTTCAAAATCCTGCTCCGCACTGCAATGTCCGCCGTCGTCCTGCTCTTCCCAATTAAGCATGAAAAGACCTACGACATTATATCCTTGCTTCTTCAGCAAATATGCCGCTACTGATGAGTCCACTCCTCCACTTAATCCTACAACAACTGTCTTCATTTTAACCTCATTTTTTTGGTAAACTTACCGGTATCTTGTATCTATTGCACGCAACATTGATTATGTCAAACAGCCACATTATTATCACAACGCCCCATATCAGCACTAATAATGTGAAAATCTCCCACAACTCGCCCTGCGGAGTAGATTGCAAGACATAAGTGAATATTGCATTGACCACCCCTATTACAAAAAATATGGAATAAAAAACTCCTTTTCCCGTTCGCCCAACATAATAATGATGTACCCCTATAAAACCTAAAAATATCGTCAACAACAATAATTTAATCTTACTCACGTCGCTAGGACAACCTTTTCTATACAGTACTCGCTCACGTTCATCCATATGGATGGCAAGTTTGGCTTCACTGTTAGTCGCGCGATTGAATTTGTCGTAATTTAACTGACAGGTTGGGCAGATATTTAACTCTTTCGGCACTTTGGTGTTACACCTTGGACATCGCTTGTTTTTGAATAATTCCATATTAGTATTATAACATGAAAATCACAATTTGTATATAGTTTAAAATAATTTTCTGATTTGCTAGATTTTTTATTTAATTTAATATAAAATATAATATGTGTTTTAAGATGAATACAAAGTTTACTTTATACGAATAATTAATATGAAAATTTATAAAAAATTAAATAATTAAATTGATTTACCGATTTCAATTAATACGTACAATCAAAATAATATAGGAGTTTATATGATTATTTTATCTTGTGACCATGCTGGTTACGATTATATCCAAAAATTGATGCAATATTTTGACAAAAAAAATGTGGAATACAAATACATGGGTCCACAAAGTTATGACCCAAATGATGATTATCCAGATTTCATCGCCCCAGCAAGCCAAGAAGTATTGAAAAATGAAGACAATTGTGGAATTTTTATCTGTGGGAGCGGGGTCGGCGCAAATATCGTAGCGAACAGATACAAAGGTATTCGTGCTGTGTGCGCGCTAGACTATACCACCGCGTTTCTCGCACGAAAGGATGAAGACGCCAATGTCCTAACTATGGGCAGTAGACTCATCAGTTTCCGTACTGCTTTGAAAATTATAAAAGTCTTTTTGACCAGCGAATTTGAAGGCGGAAGGCATTTAAGAAGAATATCAAAATATTAATTCACTATTGACATTGCCACTATCTAGTGGTAATATTTTTTTATGAGTATTATACAAAAATATATTTTCAATAAAAATTTATCCAAAGAAAACAATCTACATCTATTTTTTCAATTGATAGATGAATACAAAAAAAATGGGAAATCCAAACATTTCCTAGAACTTGAAGACAAACTTATTTCGGCAAGAAATGCGCAATTCAGTTTGTACCTATCAATTAATTGCAATGCAGACGCCAATTTGAAAAAACACAGCAAGATCATCCTGCAAGCAAATAATCCTAAATTTAGTTTGATGTTTGCAAGATTTACCAATTTTGATGTTCAAAAACATGGCGACGTCGTTTACAATTCCAATAATCCTTATGACAATTATCAGATGGCACTTTTGCCAGGCAGCGACATTAAAAAGCATGAAGAAGTCATCCTGAACAGTCAAAGCCCAGAGCTATCTTACCTTTTTGCTAAAAATGTTGCCAATGCGGACATTTTAGAGCACCAATTTAACGTCACAACATATGGTGACGCCGAACTGATGTATTATTTCGCAATTGATGTCAAAGGATGTGATGTCAAAGCTTTGGAAAAAGAAATTTTGTCGTACATTCCTTTCAATCCTTATTATGCTTCTTTGTTCGCTACAAGAGTTCCTGGAGCCAACAAATTCAAAATCGCTCACATATTGAAAGAGTACGAAAAAGTTAGTCCAGACATAGAAGAGCAATATTTCATCATCGAAGAAAAAATCTTCCCAAAACAAAAAAACTTTATATCTCAAGATTTTTCACTGACATTGGATGGTTTAGATGATAATTATGTTGTCAATAGTCCTTTTGGAAGTTTGGTGAGAAATATGCAAGCGTCAAATATTATATCTAATAATATCAATTAAAGTCCTTTCATTTACATCAATTATTTAACTAAAATTTTGGCGTGTATTTTGAATCCGCACTGGATAGGTCCTGGACAAAACAGTTTTTCATGTCATTTTTAATAGCAAAATTTACCACTCTTTTATATTCAATAGGTGTGATTTTCCTGTCTATTTCAGGAAATTTTTTTGCATCATATCTAGGTTCATATTGACTCATGATGCTGACTATTGTATCCTTACCTAAATTCTTTAGGATAAAATCTAGGCATTTTATACTATCGTCCGTATGTGTCGGCAGGACAAGATGTCGAACTATCACACCTTTTTTCATTTGTCCTTTTTCTATCACGTCTTTTGGTTGCAACTCACGCATCTTTAAAATCGATTTGGTAGCTGCTTCCACATAATTTATAGCGCCACTATATTTTGTTGACAACTCGTCTGACATATATTTCAAATCCACTAAAAAGATATCCACATATCCTTTCAATTTTTCTATTGTCTCCACGCTCTCGTATCCACTAGAATTCCACACTATAGGGATATTTGGTTTGTATACTTTCAGTGCTTCAATTATCTTTACAGTGAAATGAGTAGGAGTGACCAAATTGATATTTAGGGCGCCTTTTCTTTCCAAATCTTTGAAAATATTTGCCAATTCATCTACCGAAATATTTTTGCCCTTATTTTTATGACTGATGGGGAAATTTTGGCAATAGACGCATTTTAGATTACACCCAGCGAAAAATATTGCTCCGCTACCCTTATCTTTTTCTCCACCACTGATAAGTGGCTCTTCGTACTTATGGAGCATCACTTTGCTTATCCTAATCTCTTCCGTCTCTTGACAAAACCCCGCCGCCTTTGCTCTATCCACTCTACAACTGCGAGGACAAATATCACATATCATAATATAGACATTGTATTTATTTATCACATTTTTGTCAATGAGATGTTCTAAACTCGCGGACAAGCAAATAAAATAATTGTGAGGTATTATTATGAAAAAGAAAATTCTAATTTTTATGATGTTAGCTGTTTGCTTGTTGTCTTTCTCAGCCTGCGGTAACGCTGACATAAATTTAAAAGATTACTTGATTGAAGAGCGCAATAATCTCTTTTATGCGGAAGACGATCTGTATTCTGTGACATTCTCCACCGGACGACGTGAACAAAACTATGAACTAGACGGAACCATCAATGAGATGGTAGATTTTGGCGTCATCACCCTAGCTAGATTGGACAACAATCCGCTAACTGATGACAACTACACTTATACTATCAAAATCAACGATCAAACTTATACTGGATTTTTGGAGAAAAGCGACTATGACAACACTTACTCTATAGACACCGAGACTTCTGCCCCAAATGACGCTACCGTCAGCATACAGATCACTTTCACGGGATATAGTTTCAACCAAGAGATGAGCAATCTATCTAACAACTTTAGCGTAGACAAAGACGCAGCTCTTGAGATCGCCAACAGCGAATTGAAAGAAGACTTGAACAACATCACAAGCGACAAAAACAACAAAATCGAAGTTTTGATGAAGATATTGAAAGATTATTCAAATGGAGATGTGAAAAACTACTATTGGTACATAGGTATAGTATCAACGAACGGCGACACACTCGGCATTTTGATCAACGCCTCTAATGGCGAAATTGTAGCAAAAAAAGTTTAGCGAACTGCTAAACTTTTTTTATCCTTTCTATCAAATGCTTATATCTATCGACTAAATTATAAGCATCAATAAACGCCTCATCAACATCTTCGCTGTTCAACAATTGATATGTACTATTGACGAAATTGATTCCATCATATCTCACAAGTCGCAAAGCGTTAGGCGCTATATTCATATTCAAGTGCAATTTTATACATACGGCTTCACCCATTATCGTTGAAAAAAAGTTGAAAAAATCATTTTTAGGATTGTAAGCGCACCTAATTCCGATCACGTCACACAACTTGGCAGAGCACAAATCCTTGATCTCGTCTTCAATAGATGTATCAAAGAGATCTGGACTCTGCATATGTAAATATTCGCAAACTCTATCAATTATTTTCTTCTCTTCAAATGAGTTAGCCCCACTCACTTTCATATTTAAATTATTCATATTATAGGTATAATACATTTTTGTACAAAAGTCAAATATTTTGTACAAAAATATTAAATATTTGAAACTTTTGCGTATTCTTGATGCTCTCTTTCGTAACGTGACTTCATCTCTTTATACTTTTCTGTCAAATCAAATATGTAGCGTTGTTTTCCTTCCAAGGACAGCGTATTATAATATTTGTTGTCAATCAATTCTTTGATAGGGTTAATAATAATTTCATCACTAGATAAAATCTTGCACACTCTATCATACAATTCCTGCTCATGCACACCAAAGCAGGCTTTCGCGTAAGGAATTTGTTCAAAAATAGATTTCTCTCTGTTGTAATTTTTCATTCTCGTCTTGGCATCTTTCGCCATGAAATACAATTTCCCTTTTATTTTTCTTCTCATATTCAACCCCCACATGGTCAAGCATACTACAATAGAAGCTTTACACAAAATAAATTGGTTCGAATTTTTTGACGAGTTTTGTCTATTTTTAGGATATTCTTTCCTTTCATAAAACAAACGTAAGAAGTGAAAAGTAATTTAGAAAATTTTTATATTTCTACTTATACATGACACACACCGACATATGTATAGATTTATTGCAAATTTTTCATTAGTTGTACATGTGTAAATAATAGCAATAGAATTGAACACGCACTAGGCAAATTTAAAAATCAAAAAATACAGCTCTCTCTGTATTAAATAATTTCATCTATTTTTATTAGATTGGTCCCGCCCGTCTGTTTAGGGGTCCCACAGGTTATGACTATCCTATCTTTTGGTTTAGCTATTTTCAATTTTTTCACAATTTCATTTGCAATTTTGAACATCTCGTCGGTCGTATTGTATACAGGAGTCAACACTGGTGTCACTCCCCATAATATTTCTAATTGTCTATACACTTTTTCGTTCGGTGTGGCGCCGATAATAGTCACATCTGGACGAAATCTACTTATCATTGCAGCACTGAGTCCCGCCCCAGTGAACACCACTATCGCCTTTGTGCTTTGCATAAAACTGGCATTCACCGCACTATGCGATACGACGTCGGTCGTGTTGATAAGATTATAACTGTTGGCTGAAAATCTCTTTGAATAATTGATATGTCTTTCGGTCTCGCTAGCTATTTTTGCCATTGTCTTTACCGCTTCTACCGGGAAACGCCCAGCAGCAGTCTCTCCAGACAACATCACTGCACTTGTTCCATCATATACCGCATTGGCTACATCGCTCACTTCCGCTCTAGTCGGGCGGTTGTTGGTTATCATGCTCTCTAACATCTCGGTAGCTGTGATAACTACTCTACCATTGTCTTTTGCTTTTTTAATAATTGTCTTCTGAAGGTCAGGCAGTCTCTCTACAGGGACTTCTACCCCGAGGTCTCCACGTGCCACCATTATGCCGTCACTCGCCTTGATGATTTCATCTAGATTTGACACCCCACATTGAGACTCGATTTTAGAGATAATTTTCATATTCCCATTATGGCTAGTTATAAATTTCCTTAAGCATAGCACATCTTCTTTACAATTGACGAAACTTGCTGCTATGAGTTCCACATCATTTTCTATAGCCCAAACGATGTCTTTTTCATCCGCTTCATTTAGATATGGAGTGTTGTATTTTACGTTAGGTATGCTCAAACTTTTTCTATTTGAAAGCACGCCCGAATTCATCGCCTTTGTCACAACGTCTTTGCCGTCCACTTTGACGACTTTGAAGGTCAGCAACCCATTCACTGCCAAAATTTTATTCCCCGCCTTTATGCATTTAACTATGTCCGGAATATTGAAACTGACCATGCTTTCATCTCCTACGACATCTCTACCTGTGAAGATGAACTGTTGCCCTTTCTTGATCTCAACCGAACCTTTTTCAAAGGTTTTCACTCTAATTTCTGGTCCCCTGGTATCAATCATGATTGGTAGAGGTATTTTCAATTCTTTTCTCAATCTTTTGACATTCTTTTTTATCTTTTCTAGATCCTGAATTGTGGCGTGTGACAGGTTGATCCTAACTACATTCAACCCCGCCAACACCAACTTCTTCAGCACGCTGTATTCATTACTCGCTGGACCTATGGTCCCAATTATTTTTGTTTTTCTCATATAATTTCCTTTTATTCTTACACTTGATATTATAACAAACAATTTATATTTTAACAAATATATTTAAATCTTTTAAATAAAACAAAAATCTAAAATAATTAAAATTAGCTATTTTTAGAAAAGTATTGAAAATTTTTAAATAATATATTATAATATTATATATGGGGATGAATTAGTCTCGACTGGCATACATTGGAGTTATACGCATGTCGTGCGGTGGCACGTTAAAAACATGGTTCGTTCTCGACGAATAAAAATAAACGCAGACAATAATAAATTAGCTTACGCTGCTTAATTGCGTGGCCGTCAACTTGTTGGCACCAACACAACGAGATTTGACGTCAAATGTTGGTGAACGTCATGATATGAATCCTTGCGTATTGTGATGAAAATTTAGGATAGTCCATAAAAAGTGTCAATGTTAATTTTTAAGGGCGAATATACTCATTGACTAAGCATGTAGTGTATGATTTCAATTTATGTTAGGACATGGGTGCGACTCCCATCATCTCCACCAGATATCAAAATATGAAAAAAGTAGTTAGGCAATTCTAACTACTTTTTTACGAATTATATTTATATGCTTCTTTATTTTTCCTTTCACCTAAAAGATTTAATATATATCCATCTTCGACTTTACACCACCATCTTTTATCTTGACTTGGAAGTTCCGCATAAACCATTTCATCTGTTGCTTGACCATCTTCGACTAATTCTATATCTTGAATTTTTACCTCTCAATATATGTAGTCATCTTCTATTTTTGGATTATCAAAAGCCACGTAAAATCTATTATCTCTAATTTCTGGTTAAATTATAGTTCCAATTTTCCCTAAATTTAAATGCTTTTTTAAATATTCTTCTCTTTCTTTTATCAATTTAACATTATCATAAATTTTCATTCCACTTCCTCGCTATCGGTGTATTATTTTTTAATTTACCATTTGGGAAAATCATATAGCTTGATTTATAAAGTGATATTTATATATTAAATTTTATTTTTTTATTATTTTCATATTATTTTAATATAAATTTTATATCATTATATGAAATTAAATTTTTAATATATTTTTATTTAAAATATTTATTTAAATAAATTTTTTATATCTAGCAAAATTATTCAATTATTTATTTAAAAATGTAAAAAACTAATTAAATATTTTTATTTTCTGTGCTTTCATGCATCTTTTCTCTCATAATATCAATTTTTTTCAGGACAGATTCAACCCCGTTTTGTTTTATCTCATTCACTAAATTTGGCTCGGCCTTAAACATCTCTTTGATAAACTTAAAACGTTCTAACCTTTTACCTATTATATCTTGAATATCTTTGTCGGTAAAATCTGGATGCGCCAATATAAAGTTGGCAATTCTTCTAGCAATTTTATATTCACTTTCAACTATATTTTCATACTCTAAAACTGTTTCGTCCGTTTTATCAGCATATTCTTTTTCAATTGCCTTAATAGATTGTTTCAATCTATCGCGATATTTCTTTTCTAATTCTCTTTCCATAGTCACCTTACACTTTTACAATTTGATTGCATCATCTGGAACATGTCTATATTCAAACTGTTTCAAAAGACTAATGAACTGCTCTTTGTTCACTACAGTTTGGTGAACGCCGCGGCACATCAAGATACATTTTTCTGGATAATCATGATACAAATCCATAGCTTGCTTGTAGCCCTTTCTCTCAATCTCTTTGAAATAATTATATATACATTCAAACAACATTTCATTTATATTAGATGAATAGATGCCGTATCTTATAGTCTCACCCACCTTCTTACCAACCAAATGTATGCCATCTGAAAAAAAATCATATTCGATACAATCAAACCTTTTTGTCAAATCAAAATTATTTTCCGCCATATTCACTCCACAATGATTATATCAGACCAATCAGCAAATTTCAATACCTAATTTTGTCTTAATTTTTTCGTGATAGCTTTTTGCTTCAAACTCTCTCTTTTGTCATACAACTTTTTCCCGCGCGCGATGGCAAGTTCAATTTTTACATTGTTACCGCTAAAATATGCTTTTGTGGGCACTAATGTGAGATGTTCTGTATCCAGTTTCTTTTTTATCTTCAAAATTTCTTGCTTGTGCAAAAGTAACTTTCTATCCCGTTTGCTGTCGTATGATTTGCGCACGCCATCGAACGAATTTTCATATTCTTTGATATAACTATTTCTTAAAAAACATTCGCCATTTTTTATATAACCATAGCAGTCTGAAATTGAAAAATGCCCAAGTCTGATTGACTTGATTTCATCACCTGTCAAAACAATGCCCGCTTCGAATTTGTCTAGCAACTCATATTCAAAACGTGCTCTCCTATTCTCAGCAATCAATTTCATTTTCCACCATTTATTTTTTATTCTAAAAATAATTAAAATCAATATTTATTTAATTATTTTCTCTTTTTTCTGTTAGTTTTTTTATTTTTATTTTGATATTTTTTATTTTTTGAAATTTTATTTGTATTTTTCTTTTTTACAATACAATTTTTTAAGGTTCTTTCTATACCTGCCAAGTCAAAATCCACTTGCCTCAATCTTGTATTCGCATTGGCGACAATTACATTTAATTCATCTCCTATTGTGAAAGTGTAATTTTTACCTTTTAAAGTCAAGGATAGATCATCATACACATATTCATCCTGTGGTAAACTCTCCAGTCTAATTAAACCTTCCACACTGTTATCTAACTCAACAAATATACCAAATTCTTGCACTCCTGATACAGTTCCCGTGAACTCTTGTCCCAAAAATTTAGTCATATACAGAGCCTTTTTATAATCATCTACTTCACGCTCTGCTTCGTCAGCCACCCGCTCTGTTTCGCTAGATTGATCACTTGCTTTCGCTACAAAATTTTTAAATTTTAATACCAAATCGTTTTTTGGCACACCATTAATATAGCCCTTAATTATTCTGTGGATAAGTAGATCAGGATACCTTCTAATTGGACTTGTAAAATGACAATAATATTCGCTAGCTAACCCAAAATGCCCTAAACAATTTGGACTGTATTTCGCTTTCATCATACTGCGCAATACCATCTTGGTAAGAGTCGTCTCTTTTGACGTGCCCTTCAATCTCTCTAGCAATTTTTGATAAGTGATAGGTTTGTCCCCATCTATCAACAGTTGATTAGAAATACCCATATTTGTTAAAATATTTGATAGTCTACTGACTTTTTCTTCATCCGGTTTTTCGTGGATGCGATATACGAAAGGAATGCCTAAATCATAGAATTTTTTAGCCACACACTCGTTGGTCAATATCATCAAACTTTCGATGATTTCATGCGCTTCGTCTTGAAATCGTTTTTCAATGCTGACAATCTCTCCCGCTTCATTTTCCAAAATAAATGGTTCGGGCAAATTCATGCGTATCTCACCGCGAGTTTTTCTAATCTTCAAAAGTTTTTGTGAGATCTCTTGATAAGCTAGTATATCACCATACACATCTTGATATTTTTCTATCAAAAGTGCGTCCCCTAAAAGGATGTTTTTTATCTCTGTGTAGGTCATTCTATGTGCACTCTTGATAATACCTTCCACAATCTTTGATGATAGCACATTACAATCTTTGTCCAAATCAATTATCACAGTGAGCACTAGCCTGTTCTGCCCTTCGCTCAAAGAGCATATTCCATTTGACAACTCTTTTGGTAGCATTGGGATGACTTGGTTAGGAAAGTACACGCTCGTTCCCCTAAAGTACGCTTCTTTGTCTAGAGCCGAATTCTCCACGACATAATTTGAGACGTCCGCAATATGCACATATAACTTATATCCCCCGTTTTCCTGGCGCTCGACAGATATAGCATCATCAAAGTCTCTAGCATCTTCGCCGTCTATAGTTATCACTTTTTGTTTGGTGAAATCTTGCCTATTTTTAAAATTAGATATCTCGATATTTTGATTGATCTTTTTAGCGTCCTGCAAAGTCTTTTCATCAAATCTTTCTTTCAAATTATATGAACGAATGATTGATAATTGTTCTGCCTTTGGCGTATTTGCCTGACCTAACACTTCAATGATCTTACCCCGCATGCTAGAGTCTGATATGGTATCCATATCAATCTCTACCCAAACTTTTTCATTGTTGTTTGCGTTCAGGGCATCATTTTTAAAAATGCGTATTTGTGGCAGACGTTCATCGTCTGGAAAAACTACATTCTTTGATTTCCCCACAATATAGGTACCCACGATATGAGTGGTGTTACGTTTTAAAATGGAGACCACACGCCCTTCTATATCTTCTGGAGTCTTTTGATTGATGATCTCTACCAAACAATCATCTCCATCAAATGCTCCATTGATCGCATATGCTGGAATAAAAAAATCATTGTAGCCTTCCACTCTAGCAAATCCGTAGCCTTTTTTGTTTAGGGTCAATTTTGCTTTGAAATAACCTTTGTCCGCACTTATTGACACTTTTTTATTCTCATCCAAAAACAATGTCCCATCATGAATTAAACTCACTATCTGCTGTTTTAACTCTAACTTATTTTCATTTAAAATTGTTGCTAGCTGTTGACTGAGTTTATCAATAGTCAGGTAAATTAATTTTTTTTCTCTAATAATTTTTACAATATCCATAATTATATTTTATCAAATTTACAAATATTAATAAACAAAATTCATATTGATTTAAGAAAAAATAAAAAATATTTGACTTATCGTATTTCTAAATGATGAATTTATCAACCACATTAAAATAAAAATCCACCAGTGAACCTGGTGGTTTTTCATTTGAGGGTAAAACCCTCCTCTCGTAGCCCACAAGAAATC
>CALWTK010000006.1 GCA_944384465.1 uncultured Clostridia bacterium | reverse complement strand
ACATATAAGATTTAAATTTTATATCAAAATTGTCTTTAAACCTAAATCTTGTAATATGATAACTATAAACACAACCATGGCAATCCTCCATTACAACAGCAGACAATGCTAAATCTGTTTGGAGTTCAGATGATGGAGTGAAAAACAAATCTCCTTTTTTTAATGTGCATTTCCTTATTTGCGCATCACTTGCGGTTACAACATGATAAAGTTCATTTTTATAAATAAAATCTCTATGATATACATCTAAAAAATTTAATAACTTAACACTTTTTTGTCCTGCAACACTTTTTTTATCTACACCTCCACTAGTAAAATCGCCAAGTTCTTGCAATTCTTTTTTTGTCCATTTTCCATTAAAGCCGGGAAGGCGTTTTTTACCAGTTAAAAGGTCTTGCATTACACCTTGCTTAATTAACTTTTTCTTTTGAATCAACTCTTCCAAACATTTAACTAATTGATCAATATCAAATAAATTGTTTGATATTTTTTTCTGAATCTCAACATCTTCTTCAAAGCAAAGTTCCAAATCTAAAACATCATTAGTGTTTAAATATATTTGAGTGCCCGGCTTAACTTTTTTCATAATCTGCAGATGTACCGGTACTGAATTAATTAAATAATGAAAATATCTGCTATTTAATGTTTGCTTCGGGGATAAAATTATAGTTCGTTGATTGACAATATAGTTTTCCCTATTCACCAACAAGGTCTTACCTATAATTCTACCATCTCCTGTTTTATCATTCAGAATCATTGTTAAATCATTTATCTTTGGTATTTGATTTTTTTTATTTAAAGCATCACTTTTTTTTACAAAAATTCCATTTTCTTTAAATGTACCATCTAAAGAGTAATTTCCAATAGATATTACCTCATATTCGCCTTGATCACAAAAATATTTTTCAATTGATTGTCCATTTGAATAATTAAACAAATCATTGAGTTTTTGTTTTTTTAACATATATCGAATCCCATCCTTTTAAGATGTTCTTTAACCTTTGCTTCGTAAGAATTAACATTGTTTTCTATTTCAGAAAGAGTGTACTCATATCTTTCAACAAGTTCCATAATTCGATTTGTTATGTTGTGAGAAATGGTTGTGTAAAGATTATCTATCCCATCAAAAATTGCTTTTAACCATTTTTTATTTATAAGAATATCTTTAATTTCTTCAACTGTTAAAGTTGGATATTTTTTTATTAAATCTGATTCTAATCCTGCATTTAATATTTTTAAATCTTTATTTAATTGTTTTATAACTTCATTAATATCTAAATATTGTTTAAGAAGATAATAATCATCATCTAACTGATTAAGTTTTTTAAGTTCTTTAAATTTTGATTCAACCAATTTTGTTGTAACTTCGTTTTTATCGTTCATACAATCATTAAATATAGAATCATCTTCACTATTTTCTTCAATTAATGCTTGTAATAAACTTTCTTGTTCAACTACGGCATTTGTTGTAGTTTCTATTACTAAAACAGCGTCGCTAAAATAAACACTAGCAAGAAGTTCTTTGCTTATAATTTTACCGTGCCAGCCAATTACTTTTGGATCTTTTTTAGGTTTATTTTCCTCACCTTCTTTTGATTTTTTAGGTTTAGCATATTCTAATTCAGTTTCTTTTGCTTCATTCCATCCATTCTCTGAACAGATTAAAGAAGCATCATCAAGCATGGTTTCTTGCCAATATTCAAGCAAAACCTCATAAACATCATATTTATCAATAAGTTCTACCGATTCAAATTCTGAAATTAATTTATCAGAAAGTTCAATTATAAGCTCCTTAGGTTTCACAGAATTATTCATTGCTCTTAATTTCTCATCAGCAAACTCTTTCCATTCAGAGAATGCTTTATCAACTTTTTGAGAATAAGAAGAAAATTGTTCATCATTAAAAATTGCTGACCTTATATCATCTTTATTAATATTTAATTTATAAAAACCATCTCTTAATTTAGAAAACAATTTTTCTTTTAAATTAGGGAATTGCTTCCAATATTTGTCAAGAGAGTCAACATCTTCCATAGGAATTCCACCATGTAAATGTGCTTCAATATTTTGTAAATCTTCAATTTCTGTTGTATCAATATATCTTGGAATGTTTAAATTATATTCATTCTTTACTTTTATTTCTTCATTTTCAACAAATCTTGAGAATTTTGGAATATTTAATTGAGCTTCAAAAGCGTCAACTATTTTCTTTATGTCTTGCTCCCTTAATTTGTTTTTCGGACCATCTTTAACAAATCCTTTACTTGCATCTATCATGAAAACGCCTTTTCTATTTGCAGCATCTTTTTTGTCAAATACTATAATACAAGCAGGAATTCCTGTTCCAAAGAATAAATTTGCCGGCAAGCCAATTATTGCCTTAATTAAACCTCTATCAATAATTTCTTTTCTAATTTCTGCTTCAGCATTTCCTCTAAATAAAACTCCGTGTGGAAGAATAATAGCACCTGTACCAGTTTGTTTCAAAGATTTTATGCAATGTAAAAGCCAAGCATAGTCACCACATTTTTCCGGTGGTATGCTATAACCTTGATAAATACCATATTTCTCAGTATCAACACCATTCTTCCAATTCTTAAGAGAGAAAGGCGGATTTGCAACAATATAGTTGAATTGTTTTAGTTTGTTGTCTATATTATTACCTTTACTATCTTGCTCTTTAAAGAAAGGTGCAGCCATTGTGTTATCTTTATGAATTGTTGCTGTAGAAAGATTATGCAACACCATATTCATTTTTGCCATACCAGCTGTTGCACCATCTTTTTCTTGTCCGTATACAGTAACTTTGTTATCACATTCACTTGCTGCTTTGATAAGTAGCGATCCACTACCACATGCACAGTCATATAGAGTATCAGAACTTTTAGCATTTTTTATTCCAATAATTTTTGCTAAAATCCTTGATACCTCAGCTGGTGTATAGAATTGACCTTTGCTTTTACCAGAGTCTTTAGCAAAGTTCTTCATAAGATATTCATAAGCATCACCAATGATATCGTCGCCATCGGTTCTATTGTCTTTAAAATTTAAATCTGGATTATCAAAAATATCGATAAGATTAGATAATCTATCTCTTTTTTCTTCTCCCTTGCCCATTTTTTCTTCATCGTTAAATTTTGCATTATCTATAACATTTCTTAAATTATTAACTTCTGCTAGTTTGCCAATAATTTTATCCATTTCTTCACCAAGATGAGCATCCCTTTTCAGAGCTACCATATCATCGAAACTTGCACCTTCTGGAATAGCTATATCCGCGAAAGGTTGTCCCTTAAATTTATCACTAACATATTTTACAAACAATAATGTTAAAACATAATCTTTATATTGAGAAGCATCCATTCCTCCTCTTAACTCATCACAACTCGCCCATAATTTGCTGTATAATTCACTTTTCTTAACAGCCATAAATTCCTCCTATGTTTAAATCATTATATCATAAATGATTATTAATATAAATTAATTTTATATTTATTTTAATTTCTTTGTTATCTCAATAAAGAATTCTTTACTCCATAAATCCAACTTTGATTTATCCCTAACAAAAGGTAAAATATCTTCTTTTGCTTGTTCAAAATCCATATTTTCAAATCGTTCATTAAGTAAAGATTTCAATTTATCAATAGTTAAATCATACTCAACATTGATAAATTTAGATTGTACCAACTTGGCTTTTAAGTTATCTAAGTTAACTTTTGCGCCCATAGATAAGAAGAAAATATAATCATAAAAATCTCTACCTTTTATTCTTGATTTCCAATTTCTGCAAAGACACGCATGAATCTTGCCTGCAAATAATGAAGGCAAATCGTACAAGCGCACTTGATATGGAGATGGCAGCAATCCAAACTTCGTTTCGTAAGTTGCTCCAATAGGAGGATTAACATCAACTTCAAATTTAATTCTAATAATTTCATTTTTATTAATAAAATCCGAATCATCTCCTTCTTTATAAAAGGACATGATGTGTTCTTTTGTATTTCCTTTGAGGAACGCTGATTTAATATTTGAATCAACACTCTTTTCTTTTTCAGATACATTAAAATTCAAACCTAACGATTTGGTTTCATTTTCAATATATGGAAAATATTTTGTTAAATCAAAATCTGGATTTTGAGTAACTAAAGAAAAATCTAAATCTTCACTAAATCTATCTAGACCGTAAAAAATCCTTAATGCAGTTCCACCATAAAATGCGGCTTCTTTAAAAAAACCACCTCTTGATAATCCACAAAGAACCACTTCTTGAATAATTTCCTTAATTGCATTTTTCTTATCATCCATATTGTTTATTTCATATTTTGACAACATATTGGTTAAAACATTTTGCATACTATTTTTCTCCTTTTATAAGCTTTATTAGCAAGTTGAGATTTGATGATCTGTAAAGCGGTGCAATTTTTAAAATATCCGCTTTATTTAAGCTATTAAATTTTTCCTCATCAATTCTTAAGTCTTCAAAAAGCATTTGATACAATTCTTTTACCGTTTTAACCGGTGTTAAAGTATACAACTTGTCACAAAGAGCCTTTTCTGCTGAAGCCACCTGATATGAATAAGTTCCATCTTTAATTGCTATTACACCTAAATTAAATACATTTTTAGGCACATCTCGATAAATAAATGTACCAAATTTATTGGTATACTTTTTAATCTTGTTTTTGTTATAAGTTGCACAAGTAATTGTATGATAAACCGCTTCTGGAATCAATCCTTGATAATGTAATACATAATCAAACGAAATATATGATGGACCATAAATAAATTGTGCAAGTCTAGGAGCAAATGCATTAGGATCTGTTTCATATATTCCTTTTACCAAAGGAAATAATTTCCCATTCTTAACATCTCTAGCAATCCTACCATTTGGATCAACATAATTTTTATAATATTCTTTCAATTGTTGAGTAGTAACTATCATAAATTTCCTCCGGATAATTGTATAATATCACATTTGTTGGAGAAAATCAACCATTTTTATTAAAATTTCCTCCGGATAATTGTATAATATCACATTTACTGGATGAAATCATATAATTCATCAAATAAAAACAGCAAACATAATATTTGCTGTCTATATACTATAAAGAATAGTAGTAGTCCTTAATTTTTTGAGCCATTAGTTTACGTCTTTCTTGAACAAATTCTTCATAATTTGACTCATCCATATCTTTAACAGATTCAGGAATACAATTTTGTTGTAGGTTTTCTTTTAATTTATCTAAATCAACAATACTACCACAAACCACTTCTTTTGTTTCACATTGATTAAATGCTTTTTGAAAATATTGATTTGGTGCTTGTTTGCCTATTGAAATATTAACAGGTCTATCTAAATACACATAGTTACCTTCTTGATTATATGAATTCTTTTCATGACCAAACGATCTGAGATATTCTTTAGGGAATATATGATGAATATCTCCACCAAGATTAATCAACTCCCTAACCGTTACATTTGTAGACAGAAGTGACATATCATTATTCATAACTTGAGCTGCTAAGTATACTAAATATGTAGGATTAATGGTTGATGAATGAGCCAAATTTTGAACGACTGCAACATCCCAGAAATTATCAGATAACGTTGCATCTTCTATGTCTTTTAAAGTTGACAATACCCCTTTTTCTCTAATTGATTTCAAATCCATATAGAATTTAGTTTCTGGAGAACTTGAATATCTACCTGTTAAAATTGACAATACATACCATTTTTGAACCACCCTTTTAATATCACTTACATGAACTTCATTAGATTCTTTTAAAATCAAGTATAATGTGTAAGCAAAATCAAGAGCCATATTAGAATTTATCATTTTATCCGAGATAAATCCTGCACCTTTTATAGCCAACATGAATTGTGTAAAGTTATATTGATTTATAACATTCTTAACACCCTCTACTAATTCTAAATATGTTTGTTCTATAATTTCTTCTTTATATTCTTTAGTCTCAAAGTTTCTTCCAGATAACAATGCAACCAAATCTCCAAGTTTTGCTCTTGAAAATTTATGCATAAAAGCAACTCTTAATATATCATCACATTTAGGATCAAAGACTGTTTCCGTATCATCTTTTAACCATGAAACTTTAGTGAAATATTCACTATTAACAAATTCTTTATCTGTTTCAGCTAAAATATTATAGAATGTTGGTGCAACGCTAAGATGGCTAAAATAATCAATTGCTTTTCTAAGCATATTTCCGCCATATTTTTCATCTGCTGCAATTTTAGACATAACAAAGTCACCTTGACTTAATGCACTGCCTTTAGAGTTAATTCTAATGAATATATCCGTAACGATATCAATATCTAAATTCTCTGCAAGTTCAATTACTCCAATTTGTCTATTACCTATATATTGTAATTTGCGAATAATTGCATCCAAATCTTCCTGACTCATATCAGGATTATTCTGACAATATTCATTAATAAATTTAAAGCTCGAAAATCCAGTTTTGAAAACTTCTGAAATATCAGGAATCCATCTTTTGCTTCTTAAATGACTCTGATCTTGAACTGCAAATATTTCAGCATCTTTATCTTCAGACAATGCAGCAAATGGATCGAATGCAATTTTAACTCTTGTTTTTTCATACTCGCTATTAATAATTGGAATTCCAGCAACAGCTGTCATTAAAGCAGTAACTCTTTGCTGACCATCAATTAAAATTTTCTTTCCGGCAGAAAGTTTGCCATCTTTTAATTTCACATTAGGATTTTTCCAAATTATTAAATACCCCGTAGGATATCCTTTATATAAGGAATCTATCAAATCTCTAACTTGTTTATTTTTCCAAACAAATGGTCTTTGAATTTCTGGAATCGCAATATCATTTGAAGATATTAATCCCAAAATTGAGCTAACAGACAGATTGTTAGTGTTATATTTTTCTATTTGCATCTTAACTCCTTTGTTTTAATAATTATCATAGAAATTATAAAAAGATATATAACTTTGAATAATAAATATTTATTAAGAATTAATGAAATATTCTCCGTTTTCTTCTTTAACTTTTTCCTTGCGTAATAAATTGTTTAAACAATGATTAAATTTTTCTTGTATTTTTGAACCCACGTTTGTATATCCCAGCAATCTATTGATCGTTCTGAATAATCCTTCCTTAGTAATACCAATATTATTTTTAATAATAACAATCATTCCGTGTTCAATTTCTTCATCCATGATATATAAAATATCTCTTGGGTTGTCACCATCTTTAGGAATTCTCATTCTCACTTCTTTTTGCGGGTTTACAAAATAGTATGAACCACTTTTAAAGAACATACCTCTATGTCTTTTCATTCTCTCTTTAAATACATCTCTTACAACGCTTGTAACTTTTTCTCTGTCAAATAATTCAACAGTCTCTTTTAAGATTTGTTCTTCATGAACTGGTTGTTCTTTTGCGATCAGTTTTAGTACAACATTATCAAAACTTAAATATTTACTATCATTAAAGATATCATAATATTCAAAAGTTTCAAACAATTCTTTTAATTCGTGTTTTTCAACTTCTTTTTCTTCTATAAAATTTGAAACACTTGATTCCACGTCAACCTTAAAATCACTTTCAACACTGTCTTCTTTTTCAAAATCTTCAATGGCTTTTTCTACAGCTACCAATAATTTTCTTTTTTCTGTAACCTTATTTCTAAACCAATCCGTTGACCAAATTCTATAAAATTTCCATCCGAATCTTTCAAGTATTTCTTGTCTAAGCCTATCTCTATCTCTTGTTGTTTTACCAGAATGATATGTCGCCCCATCACATTCTATGGCAAGCACATAAGTATCTTTGCTAGGATGTTTTACAGCCAAATCTATTCTATATCCTGAACATCCAACTTGCATATCTACTTTATATCCAGCCTCTTTAAGTATATCATAAACTTCTAGTTCAAAATAAGAATCAGGTTCTGCGTTTGAATTAATATCCAAATCTTTATCAACGTATACCATTCCATGTTCTGCGCAATCAAGATAATCTTTAAGCAGTTTTGCGCCTATTGCATTAGTTCTATTTAAATCTATGTCATATGATTTAATCGATGCAACTAATTTAACATTATATTTTGCTCTTGTTACAGCAACATTTAGCCTTCTCTCACCTCCTTGCCTATTCAACGGACCAAAATTATGTAAGAATCTTCCATCAGTATCTTTACCATATCCAACACTGAATATGATTGTATCCCTTTCATCACCTTGTACAGTCTCTAAATTTTTAACAAAAAATGCTTCTGGCCTTTTTCTATCAAAAAATTTCGCAAATGTATCATCATTTTCTCTTCGTTTTTCAATAATAGCTTCAATTTGTTTTTCTTGAGATTGACTAAACGCCACAACACCCAAACTTCTTTCTGGATGAATTTTAAAATGATCAAAAACTAAATCAGCAACCTTTTCAGCCTCAACAATGTTACATTTTGATTTTCTATCAAAAATACCATTATTTACATAGTAAAAATCAACCCCCATATCTTCATTGTTTTTGTGTGCAGAAGGAAATGTAACTAATCTCCCATCATAAAAGTTCTTATTAGAAAAAGCTATTAAATCTTCAGTTTTACTTCTATAATGCCAATTTAGTCTATTCTGTGGAAATATTGCAGAACATATATCCAATATTGATTCAAAATCCAGAACATCATCGTCATAATTTTCTTCAATATCATCATCAAGCATTCCCGCATTAAAGAAATTGCTTGGTGGCATCTGTTTAGAATCTCCCACAATAATTACTTGTTCAGCCCTATAAATTGCACCAATAGCATCCCATGGGAAAATTTGAGAAGCTTCATCGAAAATAACGACATCAAATTTGCAAGTTTCTGAATCTAAATACGTACTCACACTAAGTGGCGACATAAGAAAACATGGCTTTATTGTCTGAATTAATTGTCCTGCATCCTTTAAAAGCAATCTAACAGGTTTTTGCCTACACTTTTTATTAGCTTCTCTCACTAATGTGCTCACTTGTCCACCAACTGCCATATTGTTTAAATTTGGAATGGTTTTATTTATTTTTGAAACAATTTCAGCTTTAGCTATTTCAAATCTTAATTTATCTTTCTTTTTAAAGTTTGTAACCGCAGAATCCTGACTCATTCTACTAAATTCATGCAATGTTGAATTTTTATCTATAATATAATACATCCATTGTGTATAAAACATTAGTTTGAATGTTTTAGATAATGTATTTCTAGGAATATTATTCTTAATAGACTGAATTACAAAATCTAATAAATTTTGACTTTGCAATTCAATTAAAATATCATTGAACCTAACCCAATTTTCTATTGAATCATATTCGTTAATGCAACTAGTAATTTTTCTTAACAAAAATTCAATATTTAATTCATCAAAATCCATAACATTTTTATCAAAATATGTTTGTAATTTTTTCAAAGAATCAAAACCCTCATTTGAATCTTCTATAAAATCCACATAATCGTCAAGTATTTTTTGATATTCTCTAAACTCTTTTTCATCTATTCCTATAAAAACTTCCAAATCTTCTGACAAGCATTTTGATAATTCACTTAATTCATTTTCAATATCATTCCAATCATATTCTATGCTTACATTGTTATTTATTTCCAATAAATTTAATATAGCCTTTTCTTGTTTCTCTTTAAGAATTTCAGCTTCTTGAATATCACTTGCAATTTTTAACAGTTCGACAATTTCATTGTATTTAATTTTGATTTTTGGATTGTTTTGATATCTAGATAAAACTTTTTTATCATTTCTATATCTGCTGTTAAATAATCTAAATGCAGAAATATAGTCGTTTTTAAATTTCAAATAATAATCCTTACAATTTAATTCAAATATATCATCTGAATATACTTTTAATAAGATTTTTCTATTTTCAACAATATTTTTGATTGTCTGATTGTAAGTTTTTACTGCCGTTAAAATATTATGAAGTGACTCAACTTTGAATATTGCAGTGTCAAAAAACTTTAAGTCTTCAACTATATCTAATAAATTCTTATTTGTATTTATTGCGCTTAATTTTTTAAATTCAATTCCAGTGTCTTTTTTTAATTGTAATGTTTTATCTATAATATCTTTTAGAAATTCTTCACTTTCATTTAATAATTTCTTTACTTTATACTTGTTTTCATATGTCAAATCACCACTTGTATATCCATACCAACAATTTTCCCAATAGTTATAACCTATATTTTCACTATGCTTTTCAAAAGATTCCAGAATTTCCACTGCAGATTTTAAAAATTCCATATCCTTGTTTTCTATTGATTCTATAACATAATCAAAAGTAGGTATTAAACGATATTTAGATATTGCCCCTAAAATTTGATATGGTGTTTTATTAATACAAGGATGAATTGTGTGCATTGTTTCAGCATAATCATCAAGTTGTTTTTTCACCTTTTTTAATTCTATCAATTCATTATTGGTACCATCTTTAAGGATTTTTTGATTTCCACTCAATATACGATATAATTCGTTTACGACATCTTTTTTATTTGTTTTATTACTATGAAGTTCTAAACAGAAATCAGATAAGCCAGCTTTAAGTAAATTATTATAAACAACATTCAATGCAGCCAATTTCTCAGACACAAATAGAACCTTTTTGCCATCATACAAAAATTCTGATATTAAATTAGTAATAGTTTGAGATTTACCAGTTCCTGGCGGCCCCTGCAGAACAAAACTATTTCCTTTTTTGCTTGCAATATAGCAGACATTTGACTTGAATCAGCATCAACAACATTATGTAATGTTATTTCATTATCGCTATTTATTTCTATGTTAGCATCTACAAAATCACTTTCTCGTTCTTCACTCTCTGCCCTATTTAATAATTTTTTAATAGTTGGATTTGATAATATCTTCTTTTCATTGACTATTAAATCTTTATACATATTAATTTTTAAAAATGAAAATGTGCCAACTGCAACATTATCTGATACTGTCCAATTATATTTAGAAACAATATTTTTCACTCTTTCAAGATATTCTTCGAGAGATTCTTCACTATATTCATTAGCTTGAAAAATTGGTAGATTTATACCAAATTCATGCTCCATTTTATACAATAATGTTGGATTTGTTGTTGTATCATCTTCATATTGCTTCAATGTATAAGGAAGAGATTTTGATTCATTTTCAATGGTTACAGGAATTAAAACTAAAGGTGAGTTGTATTTATATTCCGATGTATCACTTTCAGTCCAAGTTAAAAGGCCAAATGCTACATACAAAATATTAATACCTTTTTCATACAATGAAGTATTAGCAATAGTTTTTAAATTATTTAATATAGATCTTAACGAATAACCTTTTTTAAAAGACAATATTTCATATTTAGTTAATTTATTTCCAAGAGCTTCTACAACTTTTTGTTTACTAATTCTATCAAATTTCCCTTTATCCTTTAAATTTCCATCTGTTGATTCATCTTCTAATTCGTTTTCTTTTAGACTACGAATATAATCATCTATCTCATAAAAATTTAAAGTTTGGCCAGATGATAATTTATTAAAAACCTCATGAGAACTAGGTTCTAATATTTCAATAGTTCTCATTTTTGTATCTTTATAATTTATAAGCCTATTGCTTTTTCCTGTGTCTAATAATTTATCACACCATTTTTGAAAAAGTGCATCCATTAACTAGTTTCCTTTTATCTTTTGATTTTGTAATTGTTATAAAATTAAACAAAATACATCTTTTTGATTGGTTTAAAATCATAAATATTTATTAAGAAATCCATAAATCTTTTAAGTGCATTAATAACTGTGTTGTGGCTTGAACTTCCATATTCTTTCATAGGCCCGTATGGACCATATTTCCTTATTAGTAATTGTATATGCTGAGTTAGATCCGACAAACTCTCTATATTTTCTTTTGCCATCACCCTTTTAATTGCACCGACATATTGATAAATTGTACTTGGATACCCGGTCCCTGTCCAATCTTTATAATCTTCCTGTTTTAACCAATCCATAAATTTTTGTTCCGAAACTAACATATTTCATCCTTTTGTTTTTTGTTTTATAAGTATATCATAAAAATCACTAATTGTAAACCCTCACTTAAAAAAAATCCACGAGACATATAAACCCGTAGATTTGTATATTTATTCAACTAAATCATTAAAAAAATCTAATATTATGTAACAATCTAATTATTAACCTTTTTACATAATTTTTTAAAAGCTTCAACAACTTCAAGTATGTCAGGTGAAAGAAACTTATACATTTGTTCCTCTATTTCTTTTGGAAGACCATAATATGCTTCTGCGATTGCTCCAGCAATACATGCCATTGTATCAGCATCACCACCCATAGAAACCGCGGTTCTTATTGTGTCTTCATAAGAATTTGAAATTGCAAAAGCATAAATAGATTGAGGAACCGAGCCTTGACACGTTTCATCAAATTTATAGGCTTGTTTCAACTCTTCATAATCAAAATCTAGATTATAATAATTTTCTTGTACATATTGAATTATTTCTTCTTTGGATTTTCCATTTAGTGCCATCCAAATACAAACAGCTATTGCTTCAGCACCCTTTATTCCCTCTGGATGATTATGTGTAACCACAGTCACTTTTTTAGATAAATCTTTTAACTCATCAATATCTTTTGAAAAGTACGGAACAGCACTAATTCTCATAGCACTTCCATTACCAAAAGAATTATATGGTTGTGGATTAGAAGTTCTTAGCCAACTGTTAAATCTATATCCATATCCAGCAAAAGGATATCTTCGTCCAAACAATTGCATGTTATTTATAGTTTGTTGTGATAAATTTGTATAATCACCTTTACAATCCAACAATGCTTTGCAAACAGCTATTGTCATGACAGTATCATCTGTAAATCTAGAACATTTTGTATATTCTTCAATTGTAGGATTTTCCTTATACCCTTCACCAAGAAACAAATCAAACTCTTTTGATCTATTTGACATAAACTCATATCTACTTCCTACAATATCCCCAATAATGGCACCTAACATTACCACCTCACATATAAACATTGTCAATTGCTCATATTATACAACCCGAAAAGATTTATGTCAAATCAAGTTGTTTGTAAGAATAAAAAATCCACAAGCAAATTTACTTGTGAATTTTATTTTATGTAAACCTGACTAATATTCTACAAGTTGTATTATAAAGCCTCATTGATATATTTAAACAAATTAGCAAAGTTATTTTTTGTTTCATCACTCAAAGTTGCTGTCATAATATGCGTTTTAAAAGATGCAGAAGTAGATGATTTTTTTACATATCTACCACTTTCATCAATGATACCTAATGTTTTCAAATCATCTTGAGAAAATAAGTTTTCAATTGTTTTAAATTGTTCATTTACTTCACTTAACATAAACACATCTAGATTTGAATCCTTGTTAATAGTTTTCATAGATTTGCCAGCACCGTCAGCATCAACCATTAATATAGGATGATTTTTCTTTATTTGAGACAAGTGCACACTAATAGCTTGTTGTTTTTCTTTAAACCCGTCTGAATTGTATTTTCCAACACCTTTTATAGGTAAGAAAATTATATCCTTTTCTCCAAATAAATGTTTAAAAGCAACCATATAATTATAATCAGTAATACCCTCAACAAACACCAATGTTTTATCTTGATCGTAAAGTATATGGTTCTCAATTACAAATGCTTGTTTAATAGGTTTCAAAGAATCTGGATCTTCCAAATCGATTGTTGAGAAATCATTACTAATAACAGCTTCGTTTTCGTTAATTGAAACTACTCTGATTTCATCTAAATAATCTAAATCCACTAAGAATGGAGTATGAGTTGCCAAAATAATAACGATGTCATTTCTAATTGCAAACTCTTTTAAGAATTTTCTTAGTTCAACCTGACCTGCTGGATGTAAGTTAATTGCAGGCTCGTCCATAACAACAATATCACCCGCATTAAGCTCTTTTCCACAAAGGAAATCAAAGTACAAGTTAAAGAACCACTTGAATCCTGTTGATTGATAATCCAATGTCATACTGAGACCATTTCTATACATTATAAAATTAATTTGATTACTTTCAAAATCAAAGGTAAATTTATAAGCATCTTCTTCCAAAAAGTACAAATCGTTAAAACGTTTACTTATTGTTTTCAATTTTTTGTTTAATTTATTTTCTAAATCTTTTAGAACTCCTTTGTTGCCTGTGGTGTTGAATGTATTATAAGCATTAATAATTTCTTCTTTTTTTACATTTATAGCTTTTAGAATTGCAGTAAAGAAAGTGCTTCTATCTAAATATTGATAACCAACTTTTAAGTCGTTGTTAGTGAATTTTCGTTCAGTATAAGAAATTATGTTAGGTAAAAAGTTAATTGAATACTTATCTTGGTATTTAGCGCTCAATCTTTCCCAATCATGATTTTTTCCGCTACTTCTATTAAATAGTTCTCTAACCTTAGAAACTTTAGTCACCAATTCATTTACAATTGTATTCCAAGCATTTCTATCATTTGAATTATATTGGCGATTGTTATAAACATTTTCAATTATACTATTTAACTGAGTTTCTAAATCCAACAATTCTTCAATTGTTAGTTTGTTAGATATTTTAGTTTCAATTTCAATGAATTGTTGTAGATTTTCCCTAAATGGCTTTAACACAGCAACAATATCATTTAAATAAGTAACCAGCTCTGCCTTGTTTTTCTTTTTATCTGCCGGATAATTTATCTTAGGCGTATTTTCACCATATGTGATTTCATAAGAATATATTTCATCATCGTCTTTTGTTACTAATGCTAATGAGGGTTTTCTATATTCTTCTTCGTAACTAAGAGTTGTAATATCCCTATCTTCTATTTTATGTTTACCAAAGCTAATCAACGCATCTAAAACATTAGATTTTCCCGAATTGTTTGCTCCAACCATAACAATAAGATTACCCATCTTTCCTTTTTCAAGAGATGTGTTTAACACCAATCTTTCCTTTTGTTTAAACCCTAAATTTCTATATTTCTCTATTTGCAAAATTCTTTCCATAATTATTCTCCTTTTCTTTTGTTAAATTCTTCAATTTTTATTAAAAACTCTTTGTACATCTTTAATGACTCAGCTTCATCATCCATTAATTTTCGTTTATTTAATAAGTCCTTTATCTCCATTAAATAATAAATAATATCATCAAAAGTATTCTTCAAAACACAATATTCAATAAACTTACTCTTTTTAGATTCTGGATTAGACACTATGAATTTTTTCATACTCTTTATGAAGTCTTTTTCTTCACCATCACCCATTTCTTTAAGTTCAACTAGGTTATTTAGTATATAATTTATAACATTCTTCTTACCTGCCAGCTCGTTTTCAACAATGTAATTGAACAACTTTAGTGTTTTTCTATTTATGAGATCAAATGATGAATTTTCATAATACTCAATAAATTTATACATAGTTGGTCTTGACACTTGCATATAGTCTGCCAACTCTGTGATCCGCAGATCCATATTCTTTAATCTATTGCGCAACATACTCATCCTCCTTTTTCTTTTTCAATGACATATTAACATACTTTACATTTTTTGTAAAGTATTTTTTACAAATTTTGTAAAATTTATTTAAACTTTTTATTTACAAATATAAAAAAACCCACAGGTTAAAATTAACCTGTGGATTATGTGTGTTGTAAATTTTAATTCAAAATGTTGGTAAGCTGAGTAAAGGTTGAGTAGCGTAATTGTCTAAAACCCTCTATTTTATAGTGTTTTGAATTCTACTCATGGGCTTCAAATCCATCACCTACAAAAAAATGACACAGCGTGCCATTTTTAAATTGTAAATCCAGAATCTATATTACTTATTTTGGTGTTTTTTTTACTTTTTGTTTGCACTTTTGGTTGTTCTGCCAACTTTTTCTTTAAATGTTTATAATACTCATAGTTACCATTATAAACAACAATTTTTCCACCATCAAATTCGATAGTTTTTTCGGCAAACTTATTGATAAAATAACGATCGTGTGAAACAAATATCACCGTTCCATCAAAATCTTCTATTGCTTTTTCTAAAACTTCCTTAGTTGGTATGTCAATATGGTTTGTGGGTTCATCAAACACTAGGCAGTTCACATTTTGTTGCAACAAACTGGCTAAGCGAAGTCTTATCCTTTCACCGCCAGATAAGTTCTTTACCATTTTATTAACATCTTCTTTGTAAAATTGAAAAGCTGCTAAAATTTGGCGAGCGCGCTGCTCATGAACGGCTGTTTCATATTTAAAACATTCCAATAATGTTTGATTATCGTTTTCAAAACTGATAATTTGTGGAAGATATCCAACCTTAACACTTGGCCCCATAACAACTTCGCCGGAATGTTCCAGAGATTGCAAACCAAGTAATGTTTTAACATAAGTAGATTTACCGCTTCCATTGGAACCTATTAAAGCAATTCTTTCTCCAGAAGTGATTGTTAAATCCACACCATTTAAAATTCTTCTTCCATCCGGAGCAGTTACTACCAGATCCTTAGTTTCAAAAACTCTTTTGCTTGATTTTCTTTCTTCATTGAATCCAATTTTTATATTTTTTTGCTCTTGTGGCCTTTCAATCTTTCTTGCTAAAATTCTATCCAATTGAGATTGTAAAGCATGGGCTCTATTACAAAGGGTTGAGCTATTTGTTGCCATACCCCTTTCCGCAAAATATTTAATTTGCTCTTGAAGCCTTTTTATGATTAATTGTTGATCAGCATAGGCTGCCATTTGCTTTTCAAAATCTCTTTCCCTTTCTTCTAAATAACCAGTGTAATTAGTATTATAAACTTTTGGTTCAATACCTGATAGGTCTAGAATTTTTGTTGACATTTTATCTAGGAAATATCTATCGTGCGATACAATAACGCTTGCGCCTTTAAAACTTTTAATATAATCTTCAAGCCACTCAATTCTTTCAATATCCAAGTGGTTTGTCGGTTCATCAAGCAAAATCAATTCTGGTTTTTGCAACAAGGCTTTTGCCAATTGTACCAAGGTTTTTTCTCCACCACTCAAAGTTGAATATTCTTGATATAACATAGTTTCACTTATTTTCAAACCATTACATACTGTGTTTATTTGTACATCTATATCATATCCACCTTTATTTGAAAATTCCTCCATAACTCGGCAATATCTTTCCAATGCTTTGTCATATTCTTCTTGTGATGATGGATTTGCCATAATATCTTCGTATTTTTTCATTCTTGCAGCAAGTTCGTTGATTTCCACAAACACATCTTTAATAACATCAAAAACAATTCTATTGTCCACTCTATCTGCAGAAGTTTGATCTAGATAAGCAACACTTGCACCCTTTTTAATATTAACAACACCTTTATCTGCACGTTCTACACCCGCAATCATTCTTAAAAGTGTTGATTTACCACAACCATTTGGACCTACAATTGATATAGACTCTCCTTCATTAAGAGAAAAAGAGACATCTTCGAAAAGTTGTCCATATCCAAAATTTTTAGATAATTTATTAACATCTAAAATAATCATTTTTTATCTCCGTTGTTATTATATAACAAATTTGCACTTTTGTCAATACTTGACTTATTGACAAATTTTAAATATATGTTATAATATGATTATGAAACACAACTTTATTGATCTACATTGTCATTCTAGATTTAGCGACGGAGATAAGAACATAGAACAATTAATTGAATTGTTCCGACATACCAACACCAAATTTGCCGCTATAACCGATCACGATGATTTACGATCAATAAAAAAATTATTAAAATTAAATATAGAAGATATTATTTTTATTCCCGGGGTAGAATTGTCAACAGTTTATTACGACGAAAACGGAAAAGATTATTATATTCATATCCTAGGTTATGGTATTGATCATAATTACGAACCGCTAAAACAAGAGATGTTAAGATTTAGACAAAACCGTTACGAAAATAATATGCAATTACTTTCAAAAATAGAAAAGTCTGGCACCACTGTTCCTCAATGCATCTATAAGCAAGTGAGACTTGAAAACTATAATAGCATTGTTACAGAATTTAAAAAATGTTTAAAAAAGAATGATTTTGATAATGAATTTATAATATCTTTTGTTGCCATCGCTAAAGAGTTTTTACCAGAATATGAAGGATATGAAATAGATGTTTTTAAAGCAATTAAACTAATTCGTGAAGCGGGAGGAATTCCTGTTTTAGCACATCCTCAAAAAATCAATTTCACAGAAGAACAACTATTTAATTTTATAAAAAAAGCAAAAAGTAAAGGTCTAATGGGAATTGAAGTGTATTATTCAGAATTTGATGATTCTACAATTTTCTATAACCAAAGTTTGGCTGAATATTTTGGATTACTTCAATCTGTAGGTTCAGACTTTCATATTATAGATGAAGACAACAAACTTCCCGGTTTCGGTATTGATTATAACTTATGTAAAACAAATTGTAGTTTACTAGATTACCTTTTAGATCACAAACTGGTTTTAGATCCAAATTTAATAATATCACAAGATTAAATAAAAGGAGAAATATGTACCCAAAAGAAATACAAGAATTTTTAACAAATTCTGAACTTGAATATATAGATATTGGTTGTTCAGGAGCTAAAGTTACTAGAATTTTAAAAGATAATAAAGAATATTTTTTAAAAGAATCTACAGCGGGATTATTAGACAAAGAATATTTAGCACTTAATTGGCTAGATGGCAAAATTAATGTTCCTAAAGTTGTCTATTTTTCAACCCATCAAAATAAAAGTTTTATGCTAACCGAGAAATTGCAAGGAGAAATGTTGTGTTGCGACGATCTTTGGGATTACCCTGAACAAATAGTAAAATTGGCAGCCGATGCCATAAGATTATTGCAAACAATAGATTACACTTCTTGTCCTCTTGCTTCAGATTTAGATCATAAATTAGCAACAGCAAAATATAATCTTGATAATAATCTACTTGATCAAGCCAATGATTCTGATTATTTTAAAAAATTTGGATCATACGAACAAATTTATAAATTTTTAATTAACAACAAACCTAAAGAAGAACTTTGCTTTTCACACGGAGATACAAGCCTTCCAAACATATTCCAAAAAGATGGCAAAATTTCTGGTTTCTTAGATGTTGGTGAATGTGGATGTGCAGATAAGTGGTTTGATATTGCCATTACTGTAAAATCTATTAGACGAAATTTTGAAGATGAAAAATATGTAGATATGTTTTTTGAACATTTAGGAATTGCTCATAATAAAGAAAAAGTAGAATATTACATTCTACTTATTGAATTATATTTATAATCTAAAATATATTTGCAAATCTTTTTATAGTCTAATTCATATATATTTTCATAAATTTTAAAATATAAAGTTTGAGATGCAAGATTATTGTAATTTATAAAATCTTTTTGATTTTTAGGCACACGATTTGTGTGCTTTTTTATGTATTGTTTAACATTTTGTCTTTGAAAAGGTGCCACATCAATTGTTGTTTGACAAATATTCATATTATTTATTTTTTGAAACGCGTATAAATCATTTTCAAATTTACCAAAAGATTTTTTATTAAATTCTTTTTTATAACAAACTAATCTATACATTGAAGAATTTTCTAAATTCACAAACTCCCACTGAGAACCCAATGTTTTTTTAATTATATTTGCAATACTCACTCTTTTTTGAAAGCTCGAAGAGAAGTTATCCAATTTTGTAAAATCTACATTTGCATGATTATTACAATCTTTAATTTGTAAATTATGATTTGAAATTAACATTCCTAATCCGCCATCAACAGTAATTGGTTTTCCTTTGTTAAATGAATAAACTATATAATCAAAATTTCTATCATAAGATTGCAAAGAACATTGAGCATTATCTAAAATGTTAATTACTGGTTCTCCTTTCTTATTTTTGAAACGAATTGAGTTATAATTTTGCAAGTATCCATATTGATTAACGTAAATAATTGCTTTTGTTTTTTCTGTAATTTCTCTTTGAATTTCATTAATTGATATTTGAAAATTTTTATCAATATCAACAAAAACTGGAATTAATTTAGCTTTTATTATTTCTTTAATAACAGAATAGCATAATGTTACTGGCACAATAACTTCATCATAATCATTATGCCTAACACTCCTAAAGATTTCAGTAAAACACTTTGAACCTGATTTGCAAAACAAAACATTAGGTAAATTATATTTTTTCTTTAACATTTCCAAATTCATTACTTTTCTCCATAATCATACAAATCTTTAAAAATTTCTTCCGAATTGTTTTTCTGCCAATAGTAATTAAAATACAGCCATTGTTTTGCCCCAAAAGACAAATTCCATTTTTCTATTTCTTCAAAAACTGAACCTTCGAAATCTAAATATTTACAATTTGTTTCATTTTTTAAATAAGATATAATTGCATTATATAAAAATGGTATAGTTGAAATATCTAGATCATGATTATAATACGAATACATTATATAAGCAGAGTTGTTATCCCAAACTATTGCAACACCACCAACAATTTCTTGATTATATTTTGCAACAAAAATCTTTCCTTTGCTATTTTTTATTGATTCTTTTAAATATTCTTCAACAAAGTTTGTTGATGATTCTTCTCCATATTTACTCTCCCAAATTAACGCTTTATTAACATCAAATAATTGCAAGTTATCATCAAATATCAATTCAAGATAATATTTTTTAGCTTTCCTTAAATCTTTTTTTCGATCTTTACTAAAATTATTAACTATTTCTTCCAAAGTTTGAGTTAAATCAATTTTATATGTATATCTAACTTCAGGAACAATTTTTAAATTCACAAATGATTTCACATCTGTCATGGAAGTATCACAAGAAAAGCAGATTTCTTCATAATGGTTTTGTAAATATTTTATTAATTCATATATAATCTGTCTTTGTAACAAAACAGCTCTTCTATATGAATATTTATTTATGAACAAAACAGGTCCACCATACGGAACATACATTGTGCTTTGTTCAACTTTTGAACCATTTTCAAATAAAGGAAACAAACATAATAGTTTATCATCTTCTTCTATCTTTAATAGATATTTTACTTTTTTTAATTTTAAAAAATAGTTATAACAAAATGCCGTACCATTATCAGATATATCTATAAGTTCATCTAAATTATGAATTTCATTAATTCCAACTTTAGTTATTTCCATTTTTTCTCCTTAATGTTAAATTAATTCTTGCAATACCTTCATTTGAAATTTTTTCAAAAAATAGATTATTTCTAGACCAAGTGTCGATCACAATGTTTCTATTTTTACTTAATCGTTCCAATTGTCTAAAGAAACATACTATTCCTGCTTTGTGTTTTCTTCCCTCATCTGTTGCTCCCCATTTGGCTGCATACAAAATATTATCATATTCAAACATTAATGAATATCCAATAGGTTCTTTATTTTTATCACACATTATATCCACATAATATTTAGCATCTTTTAAACAGAAAAACATATATTGCAAATGCTCATATTCCAGATTCATCATATCTGTTTCTTCTGTTTTTTTCCACGAACTTTGATCAATAAACAATATATTTTTCCATAAATCGTAAAAATCATTATTCTCTTCGTCGTAAAATAAGCTAGATTCCTTTTCTACAAGATATTTTTTATAATCTCGCTTAATATTTTCATTTTTAGAATCAATATATTCTTTTAGTTGGTTTTGTTCTATTTTTATAATAGGATTTTCCCATTTGGAATCAATGTTAACAGTATATTTAGATGTAAATTTGTCTTTTATCAACTTATAAAAATTCTCATCCATATATTTAAATTTAACTTCTTTCATTTCCAAAAGTTTTTCCAGCAATAATAAATCTTCTTCATTTACGTTTATTTGAAAATTTTGTTTACATTCAATAAAATCGTCCCTATCAACAAAATCTAGATTCTTAGATGAAAAAACTTTTTCAAATGGATATCTGAAATATAAAATTTTTCTCCACAATTCATCATTTGTAAAATTATTCATTTATAAAATCCTTCATAACTTTGATTATATATTTTAAATGCTTCTTTTTTAAATATGCCGACAAATTCAACCAACATGTTCGTTTTAAAAGTTCTAAACTTTCAGCACAAGGATTTACCTTATATTCTTTAGTATATGGGAAATTATCTTTTTGCCAAGATATTTTGTTTTTAAATGTGTTATATTCTGGTAAGAAATTTCCAACTTTAAAAGAAAATTCAATACCTTTTTCATTAGAATATTGTAAAAACTTTTGCGCAATATTTTCTGTTTCAAAAATAACACATAAACTCATTGGGAAAATTTTTGATTCTTTACTTTTTTTTCGTATTTTAAACTCTGTCAAATTATTAATTAAATAGTTGTAATTCTTTATTTGTTTATTATATATCTTATCAACTTTTTTTAATTGTTCAATTAAAATTGCGCTTTGAATTTCTGTTATTTTGAAATTTTCTCCAAAACTTGTATATTCTTTATCCCAAGAAGGATATGAATCATAAGGACGTTCACCGCCACAATCTGCATATCTTTTGCCTTTTTCGAATTTCTTATTGTCTTTATGGTAGAAGAAACCTCCTTCACCACTAGTTATAACTTTTCCTGATTGAAAACTAAAAGCTGAACAATCTCCAATTGTTCCAACGTATTTGTTTTTATATTTCACACCAAAAGCTTGAGCAACATCTTCTATGACTATCAAATTATGTTTTTTGGAAAACTCTAAAATTGCATCTATATTAGATGGTTGACCTTGAAAATGAACAACAACGATTGCTTTTGTTTTTTTTGTAATCAAACTTTCCGCTTTTGAAATATCAACATTAAATGTTTCATCAATGTCCACAAAAACTGGCAATGCACCTACAGTTAAAACAGATGATGCCGTTGCAATGAAACTTAAACAAGGTACTAAAACCTCATCACCAACCCCAATTTCATTTGCTACCAAACATAATTTTAAAGCACTTGTTCCATTATCAACACATAAAACATTTCCGTCAAACATTGATGATAATTTTGATTCCAACAGCTCAGTTGTTCTTAAAAGTTTAGGTCCATCAAAACGAAAAAGACCTTTACTGTTCATAACCTTTTTAACTTGCCTTCTTTCTTTATGATTAATATATTTTAAACCATAAAACGGATCGCTCGGAACAATCATCTTAACCCTCCTCTATAATTTGGTTAATAATATTTTCTATTGCTTGCTTATCTAAATCTTTATAAAAACTTAATCTCTTTTCTAAAAAATTTGTGTCATCTATAAACCTTTGAATATTGTTTTTTACATTAATCATATTGTTGTTACCATTATATTCGTTTAACTTTTCTAAAACACGCCTAACACCCTCATTTTCTTCTAAATACTTTTCAATTTCAACATCAAAATTAAAATTGTCAAAATAAAAGTCCAAATTAAGGGATTTAAAATATTCGTATTGATAAAACTGACTATAGTTTATTGGCAACAAAAACATCGTTTTAATATTTGAACTGGAAATTTCATTAAAATTTCCCATTCCGGGTGAAGATATAATATGCGAACAACTATATAACAAATTTAAATATTCGGGGCGATTTAATGTTATAAAATTAAAATTATGTTTATAAACTTCTTTACTTAATTTGTTAACAATAGATTTTCCACCACAAACATATATATTATTAAATTTCAAATCACAATCATCTAAGACTTTAAGAAAATTATTATAATATGTATACACGATGTTTTCATCGGAAGCATGAGATTCTGCTCCTCCTAAACTTATCATTAGGTTATTGTTTGTATTACAAAATTTAAATTCTCTAAAAGTACGAATTGGTCCTACTTTTACAATATTATTAAAGTCAGAAGCTATTCTATTAATATTTTCATCAACAGGCATAGTTGTTGACACAAAATATTTTTTTATTGATTTTAATTCTTCCTCTAAAAAATCCCATAACCAAAAAATATTGTCTACCAAATAAATATTTTTTAAATCGTATAAATTAATAAGATTTACTATAACATCTGTTGTTTCAACAGCAACTATTTTATCCGCACTCATTAAAAGTTTTTTATTTTGCTCTATTTGCTCTCTTGAATAAGAATCTGTTATTAAAACATTGTCAAAAAGGTTGGATTTTTTACATATTTCTGCCGTATGCGAATTGCCCCAAAAAACATATTCCAAATTAGAATGCAATTCTTTAAACTTTTTAACAATTTCACACATCGTTGAAACTGGACCATATCCAAAATTTTCAGTTAAAAACAATATTTTCATTTATTCTCCAATAAATTTATTAAATTCAACATTCGCATAATCACATTTACTTTTACACAATGAGCATCTACCATTTAATTCTTCTTGTATTTCTTTGAATCTATTAGCATCAAACAATTGTTTTAATGTGTTATTTTTTAATGAACCATATGAATAATATTCTTGATCTCTATGGCAACAACAATCACATGGATAAACATTGCCTGAAACACAATCTATAAAACAAGTATAATTAGGAATTTTGCATTTTACTTGATTCTTTCTCAAATCAGATCCATCATCAAAATATTGATTTTCTTCAAAATAATTTATATCATCATATAAGAACTCAACATTTTTGTTTTTAGCCAATTCCATTATTTCCGATTTTTCTTGATTGAATTTTTTTATCTGATCTTTACTAAAATAATATTCAGGACACTCTTTAACAATTATAGGATTTAAATAATCGTAACCAACCTCATCTTTTAAATCTATAAAATCCTTTAAATAATCCAAATTTCTATTGCTCAACACATGATTTATAGTAATAGGAATATTAGGCATTTTATTTTTACACAAATTGATTACCTTACTTAAATTTTCAAAGCAACCAGGAACTCCTCTAATTTCATTATGAACTTCTTTTAAATGACTATCTAATGAAAAGAAAATTGCTTTAATATTGTATTGCGAAATCTTATCAATTTTTTCTTCATTAAGTGCAATACCATTAGATAGGAATATAATGTTTAAACCAAGTTTTGAAGCATGTTCCATAAAATCAAAAATTTCTTTATTTGCGAAAGGTTCTCCGCCACCTGTGAAATGCACATACTTAATTCCAATTTCTTTCATTTGATCTAAAATTGAATATACATCAATACAAGTTTTGAAACATTTATTCTCGTGCACGTCGCAAAAAATACAATTTGCATTACAAATATTAGATATTGATAAAAATGCGTATATAGGATAATTTGATTTATCTTTTAACAAATTCAGATCTATCAATTTTTTATACATAATTCCTCCTTAATAGCTGAGATAATTTCATTAATCAATTCAATACTTATCAATTCTTGATAAAAGAAATATTTAACATCTGTTACGCTATTGAGTCCTTCAATCATTGGGGAATATTCTTTATCTTTATCTAAAAACATTAGTATTTTTTTATTCATGGTGCTTGCCCAACCAAGTTCAATATGCACACCGCCAGAAATTGGATTCCCTGGTACCGCAACTACTAAATCTGACGTTTTCATAGCATTAAAATCTATTAATGTGCTCTCTTCTGCTGACTTATATTTTGCACCCCAGTCTTCTCGCTCATGAGCCAAAAAGTATTCCAACCCCAACTCTTTAACTTTTTTTATTAAATCCTGAAAAAACCATTTGTTACAATCTTCAACTTCATCTTTATCATTTTCACAAAACTGAGAAAATGGCAATGCTAAAAAAACCTTCATACTACTCTCCTTTATTTAATTTATCTTCTAATATTTCTTTTTCCAAAAGTTTCTTTGTTCTATAAGCTTTTTCAGCTCTTATTTGAGCAATTTTATCTTCACCAAAATAAACTTCCATTTGATAAAGCATATTATGAACGTCTGCTATTTCTTCCAATAAATTATATTTAATTTCATCAGGAGCTTTTTCACATTCTTCACGTTTATATTTTGCCATGGCTTTTATCAATTCTGCCAATTCTTCTATTAATGTATTACTTTGTATATCAAATCCCCAAAATTCTATAGTTTTATGAAACAACGCATCAATTTCGGTCTTTGATAAAACCTTTCCTTTTATTGCTAAATTTTTAATTCTAATAATTTCTTTATATTCAATAGCATTTAATTTACCTGATTTATAATGTGATACAGCTTCCTTATATCTCCTGTTTATTTCTTTAATCGCATGAGATTTGGCCGTTTCTAAATCTGTTATACAATTATATATATTGTTTATAAATGTATCTGACAAAGATTTCACTTCTATATCTGCTTCCTTGATTATTGGATACAACAACTCAAACGCCTGCAAATCTCTGCTATCTACAGACATCATTTTACCGTATTCTTTGTAATATCGTTCATCTATAACATCTTCACTTGAAACATCTGCCATTGCTGCCGAACAAGCCAAGTTTATTGGATGATCTAAACTTAATTCAGGGACCAAGAATGTTTCTATTTTTCTATAAATAGCTAAATTATTATTTGCTTTTTCATTTATGATTTGTGAAATACATGTTGAAAACTTACCAGAATTTGGACCAGGAGCAATCACACAAACCAATTTTGAATTACATTTAACATAATCATTTTTTAAAAATTGTGAGAAGGCTAAATTTCTGTCAATTTTAGGATAGTCTTCAATTATAAAATTTTTAAATATAGGAACATTTAATTTTGAGAGTGTTTCTTTAAACTTTGCTATCGTTGGGGTTTCTTTATACATAGTTATTACAACAGATACCTTGTGATTGTCCTTCTGTAATAAATCAATCATTCTATAGCATTCATCAATATATAATAATTTATTATCTCTTCTTTTCTTTCTTTTTGTTATACTCCTTGCGCTAACACATAAAATAAATTCTTTATCACAATCAATTGAATTGATAATATTTCTTTTATTTTCAGGACTATACCCTGCCAGTACTCTAGAAGCATGTAAATCATCAAAGTATTTTCCCCCAATCTCTAAATAGACTCTACCTTTAGTTGAATTTATCAATCCGTTAATTGATTCTTTTTGCAACTTTATAAATTTATTATTATTAAATGTTTCTTTCATTTTTCATTTCCTTACATCAAGGATATCACAAAACCCTAAAAACAACAAGCAATTTTTAATATTTTTTCAACGGTTTTTATCTTTTAATTGAAAATACCTGATTTTAACCGGTTGTTTTAGATGTTTTTTAACAAAAAATCCACAAGTCAAATTGACCTGTGGATTATGTGTGTTGTAAATTTTGATTCAAAATGTTGGTAAACTGAGTAGAGGTTGAGTAGCGTAATTGTCTAAAGCCCTCTATTTTATAGTGTTTTGAGTTCTACTCAGGGGCTTCAAATCCCTCACTCTCCGCCATCTACGGCATACACTGAACCGCTCACATAACTAGCTTCACTGCTCGCCAAGAATAGAGCAACGTTAGCTACTTCTTCTGGACGACCAAAACGTTTGAAAGGAATGGTCGCTGCAATGCCATCTCTATGCTTTTTAGCGTCTCTTTTGATAGGTCGGTAGCATTCCAAATATTAGTATCAATTGCCCCTGGGGCAATAGCATTTACTCTCACTCCATACCCTGCCAAATCAAGTGCCCATGATCTAGTGAAGTTTTCAATGGCAGCTTTAGCTCCGACATACATTGAAAGGTTAGCTGCAGGGTGAGTAGCTCCTACGCTGGACAAATTTATAATATTCCCTTTTGATTTTATAATCATAGGTAGAGCTTGAGTAGTCAAATCTACAACTGCTCTCACATCTAGATTAAATACTCTGTCATAATCTTCAACTGTGATTTCGGTTATTGGTTGCACTGGACACCAACCGGCGTTGTTTACTAGAATATCTAGTTTGCCTTTGTGGTCCTTTTTCAATTTCGCGACTATTTCTTTTACGACGTTAGAATTTGTTATATCTCCGGTAAGATAAGAGATGTTCTTGTTTTCTTTAGCTACATCTTTTAGAGTCTCTTCTTTTCTACCGACAATTAGCACTTTCGCTCCCTCGCTAGCAAATCGCAGTGCAATCGCTTTACCAATCCCAGAATTTCCTCCTGTTACCACCGCCACTTTATTTTCCAATACTTTCATAATTTCTCCTTTTCAATTTAATTTTATTTATTAGATTTAATTCACAGATAAAAATATTTACACATCTAATTTTGGATTTAATTCCATAGTCGCATATTTAGCCACCAAATCTGGATTTGGAATATAATACCTTTTGTTTTTATCCAATTTGTCTATTTTCCCCCCCCCATCTCTTCTTTTGTCAATTTAAAGTCAAATATGTTTGCGTTGTCTTTGATGTGATCCACATTCTTGCTGCCCGGAATAACAATATGCCCTGACTGAATATGCCAGCGTAATATAATTTGAGCATTTGATTTGTTGTACTTTTTAGCTAGTTTTGTGAATACCGGTTCTTCAATAAGTGATTTATCTCCATGTCCTAGTGGATACCACGCTTGTATCTTGATATCATATTTTTTTAGAACCTTTTTAAGTTCAGTTTGTGGATAATATGGATGTGCTTCCACCTGGATTACGGACGGTTTGATTTCACAAACTTTCAAAATTTCTTCAAGTGGTTTCCCCTCAAAGTTCGACACGCCAATAGCTCGCACTTTACCATCTTTCACCGCCTTTTCCATCATTTTATAACCTTCAATATAATCACCTGCAGGTTGATGCAACAAAAGTAGATCGACATAAGGTGTACCCAATCTTTCTAACATCTCATCTATAGCAGCAGATTTTGTATATACAGTAGGCCACAATTTTGACTCCAAAAAGATATCTTCTCTCTTTACTCCACTTTTCTTTATTCCCCTACCTACCGCGCGCTCGTTATGATACGCATTTGCAGTATCAATCAATCTATAGCCACTTTTTAGGGCGTTGTATACGGCGTTTTCCGCATCGGCTGGCGAAAGTAAGAAAGTCCCTAATCCTAGTTCTGGCATCTTGACGCCATTGTTTAATTTTACATATTCCATATTTTTCTCCTTTTAATGATGTTAAATAAAATAATTCTTCACACTACTTTTCAATATTTTTGATGAAATCTATGTGGTTCTTTGTGCTCTTGTTGAAAAGTCCTTCAACAAAAGTGATATTCTTATTAATTTTTCTCAAATCTCGCATAGAGTTTTCCATATACTTAGGGTCATTTGTATAACTATTTGCAAATACATATATCTTGCCCTTAAAGTTACCTAATTCGCTAATAAATGTTCCTACAGGCATTGGGAAGGTGTACCACCAAATTGGGAAGAATAGTAAAATATTGTCGTACGAATTGAAATCTACATTCATTTTCTTGATAGCGGGATGAATTTGTTTTTCTACTTCTTCTTTTGCTTCTTTGTAAGCACATGTATCATAATCTTCTGAATAAGGCACTTCTCTAAATATTCTAACAATATCAAAGTTAAATGTTTTGTTGAGATCTTCAACTAGTCTCTTTGTATTGTTGGACCAAGAGAAATAGACAATCAAATTTTTCATATTATTCTCCTATAACTTTTTTCCATAGTGAAATTTTCACTATATAATAATTGTATCTACAAAAGACAAAAATTCAAACTAAACAACATCAATATTTGACACAAAAAAGTTAAACTGCTATAATTAAAATGCATAGTGAGAATATAATGATTAATATTGATTTTTTATGTTATTTTATTGAATACGCAAAGACCGAGAGCTTGACCAAAGCCAGCAAATCACTTCATATATCACAGTCCGCCCTAACTAGAGCGATGCAGAAGGTGGAAGAAGATATAGGAGTACCTATTTTTGAACATTCGAAAAACAAATTGACCCTAAACCCCACAGGACACGAACTTGTGAAAAGTGTTCAAGATGTCCTAGACTCAATAGATAAAATGAAAGAAAAAGCGACCGCTCTCTACAACAAAACCACGAACATATCAATTGGGTCAGTAGCACTCGGCCCTATGATCAAATATGGCAATTTATTTTATTCAATATATCCCGAGAAAACTATTGTCTCAAAGATTGAGCAAGAAGATGTCTTGATCGAAAAACTCAATCAGGACATATATGACTTTATATTTTTATCTCATAAGATAGAAGATGAAAATTTGACATATAAATTTGCATTTAAAGAAGAATTGTACATATCTATACCAAAATCTCATTTCCTAGCTAACATAAAAACGGGGGTACACTTTAGTGAAATTGACGGCCAATCATTCTTGGTATCAAACAACCTGGGGATGTGGGCAAAAATTGTCGCTGACAATCTACCCAACTCAAAAATTTTTCCGCAATCTATGGAAAATTTGAATGAAATAATCAACTCTTCCACAATACCCAACTTTTCCACTAACATTACCTTATCTAGTTATGAAAAATTAGGACGAGTTAATATACCAATCTTAGATGATGACGCTAAAGTTGAATTTTATCTAGTATATAAAAAATCCCATCAAAATAAACTTTTGCCTTTGCTAAAAAATCTATAACCAAATCATCCGCTTTAGCATTAGACAAACCATAAATTCATAATTTTATGGTTTTTTTTATTATTTACGCGTATTTTTTATTTATTTTTTTATAAAAACTTTCATTTTTCAAAAATTTTTACATATATTATAAAATTGTTGACAAAGCAACAATTTTTATGTTATACAAGAAATTGAGTACAGGAGTAAATCATGAATGCGACTATTAGATTAGAAAACATTTTCACATTGTTTACTAGGTTGATCACCAATATACAGAGATGTATAAAAAAGATAAAAGATAAATATATGCGCACTTTAGGCTTGAAGAGCGGTCATGTTTCATGCCTATATTATCTATACAAAATGGGACCTTTGACACTGAGCGAATTAGGCGATATTTGTGATGAAAATAAGGCAGCAATTTCACGAAAAATTGAATATTTGACCGTGAATCAATATGTAGAGCGCGGAAATTTAGACAATAACAAATATAAACTTCCCATAATCTTGACTAAAAAAGGTGAAGAAATTGCTAAATTTATTGAAAGTAAAGTAAATGAAATAATTCTAGAAGCCAATCAGGACCTGTCAGATAAAAATAGAGAAATCTTGTATTCCAGTCTAGAAGATATCAACAATAGACTGCAAACAATTATTAAAAGTGAGGAGAAATAAAATGGCAACAAAAATCATCATAGATTCCGCTTCCGACATAATAAAAGAAGAAGCAGAAAAGTTAGGAATAATTTTGATACCAATGACAATCAGATTTGAAGATGACGAATATTTGGACGGATTCACTATAACCAAAGACCAATTTTTTGAAAAATTGATAGAAAACGCTACCCTACCAAAGACCAGTCAAATTAATCCAGAAACTTTCAAGGAAAAATATAAAGAAGTAGTAGAAAATGGGGATGAAGCGGTCGTCATCACAATATCATCAAAACTATCAGGTACATATTCAAGCGCGGTCAAAGCAAGTAGTGAATATAAAGACAAAATATTCGTTGTGGACAGTTTGAACGCTAGCCTGGGCGAAAGGATTTTATTCAATTACGCCTATTCCCTTTTAGAGAAAAATAAATCTGCCAAAGAGATTGCCGACGAGCTGAATAAAGTCAAGCACCGCCTTCATCTCCTAGCAATGCTTGACACTTTAAAGTATCTACGAAAAGGTGGACGAATTTCAGCATTTGTGGCATTCGCAGGAGAAATAATGTCAATAAAACCAGTTATTGCCGTCAGAAATGGTGAAGTAAAACTGGTCGGCAAGGCAATTGGCTCTAAAAAGGCAGGCAATTTATTGAACAAATTGGTCACAGAAAACCAAATTGATTTTGATATGCCATATTGCGTTGCATATTCAGGACAAGATACAAGATTATTGGATAAATATGTATCAGACAGCGAATCTATTTGGAAAGACAAAACCAATTCCATACCAAAATATCAAATCGGTAGCACAATAGGCACACACATTGGACCTAATGCTATAGGGGTCGCTTACTTTAGTAAAGAATAGGATGAAATATGAAAATAGGAATACCACGAGCACTGCTCTATTACAAAAATGAAAAATTGTGGACAAAATTTTTTGACGAATTAGGCATTGATTATATCATCAGTCCAGAGACGAACAAAGAGATCATTGACAACGGCTCAAAATATGCCATAGATGAGACCTGCCTTCCAATAAAAATCTTTTTAGGTCACATAGATTATCTAAAAGATAAATGTGACTATATCTTTATCCCTAGGATTGAATACGCACTAAATAGCGAAACTTGCCTAAACTTTCGTGCACAGTACGATTTAGTCAAAAATACATTTAGAAATTATAATTTGAAAATATTATTTTATAACGACTATGGTCACAAAAAGCCTAGAGAATTCAGGGCTTTTTATAAACTCTGCAAATATTTGAAGATAAAAAAATCTCTAGGGAAATATGCTTACAGAATAGCCAAACAAACACAATTTTATTACGAAATGTTCCGTAGCGAGACCCAGGAAAATGTAATAAAAAATTCAAAAAAAATAAAAGTTTTAGTCCTTGCGCATGCATATAACGTAGGTGACAAATATGTAGGTGAACCTATACTGAACATGTTGAAAAAACTAGATGTTGAACCTATCATCGCCGAATATCTAGACGCAAAAAAATGTATCAAAACATCATTCAAAGTGACCAAGACTTTGCCATGGGCGTACAATAGGCATCTTGTTGGTGCGTTGGAGTTGTACAAGGATCTAGTAGATGGCGTAATCCTTGTCACAACTTATCCCTGCGGTCCGGACAGTATGTGCAACGAGATGATCATACGCCAGTATAGGGATGTGCCTATATTGAGTTTAACCATTGACGCGCAAGATGCGACCGCGGGCATTGAGACAAGGTTAGAGAGTTTTGTAGATATATTGAATTTTAAAAGGAACGGAAGAAATGAATAACGAAATTTTAGCATGTTTTCCACAATGGGGAAGTTATTCGTGTGCTTTTAGATATCTGTTTGAAAACGGGTTTGGTGTAAAATATCTCACCCCACCGCCAATCACTAAAAACACGATTGACCTAGGCAGTAAAAATAGCCCAGATTATGTATGTACTCCATTTAAATATTGCCTGGGTTGTCATATCGAGGCATTGAACAATGGTGCAAACTGCTTGATGCAGATATATGGCAGTTGCAGACTAAATTATTACGGAGAACTGGAAGAAAAGATATTGAAAGATATGGGGTACAATTTTAACTTTTTCAACATGGCAGAGATCAACTTCAAATCTCCGAAATCAATCATGAACCATTTAAAAATAGTCAATCCTAATATGTCAATTCTGAAAGTTGCTTCTGCCCTACCAACAACAATCGGCATTATCAAAACAATTGACAAAATGGAAGACTATATAAGAAAAAACGTGGGCTTTGAAGTGAACAAAAATGAAATGGAAAACATCTTTAATGAATTCAAGCAAAAGTTGGATAAGACATATAGTCATAAGGAATATAAAAAATTAAAGAAAGAATATCTGAAAAAATTATATTCAGTAAAGATTGACAAGCCAAAGAGACCAATTAGAGTCGGCTTTGTCGGTGATTATTATACAGTACAAGAGCCATTTAGCAATTATTTTATAGAAAAAGAACTAGAAAACATGGGGATAGAAGTACATAGAGAGATGAATTTGACCAACACAATAATAAACAGCAAATACAAAAAGGTACGAAAAATCTCAAAAAAATACGCCAAATTCAATATTGGCGCGACTGCAAACTATACTGTAGCGGAAGCGTTGAAATATGCAAAAAATGGGCTAGATGGCATCATTCATGTCAAATGCTTTGGGTGTACGCCAGAGATCAACGCTCAGACAATATTGCAAAATATCAGCAAGGACCACAAAGTCCCTATCCTGTATTTTAGCTTTGATTCTCAAACAAGTGAGACGGGCGTCAAGACAAGATTAGAAGCATTTTATGACATGTTAAAAGCGAAGAAAAAGTAGGTGAAATATGAAAGGTTATTTAGGAATTGATATAGGTTCAATTTCAACCAAAGGTGTTGTAATTGACGAAAATTTAGAGATTGTTGCTAGTGAATATCTTTGGACAGAAGGTGACCCAATGGCTGCTGTCAAAAGACTATTAAAAGTTTTAGAAAATCAATTGAAAGATAAGGATATAAAGATAGTTTCAGTCGGTACGACTGGTAGCGCAAGAAAACTGATTGGAGTCATGACTAACGCCAGTGTAGTAAAAAATGAAATCACTGCTCACGCTGTTGGCACAACTACGCTACATCCAGATGTGAGCACAATTTTTGAAATCGGCGGTCAAGATTCAAAAATCATAATTATTGAAAATGGATACGTAGTAGACTATGCTATGAACACATTGTGTGCTGCTGGGACAGGCTCTTTCCTTTCATCGCAAGCACATAGATTAGGTGTTTCTGTAGAAGAATTTGGAGAGATTGCCCTTAGGTCAAAGCATCCTACTAATATTGCCGCGAGATGCACAGTCTTTGCAGAAAGTGACTTAGTCCACAAGGCACAAATCGGACACAGCAAAGAAGACATCATAGCGGGTCTGTGCAAAGCGGTCGTGACAAATTATTTAAACAACATTGGCAAAGGTAAAAAATTCAATCCACCAATTGTTTTCCAGGGTGGAGTCAGCAAAAATGTCGGAGTAAAGAAGGCGTTTGAAGATGCTGTAGGTCATGAAGTAATAGTGGATAAAAATGGCCATCTGATGGGAGCATTCGGTGTCGCAGTGCTTGCCAAAAATTCAGGAATAGAAAAAGATTTTTCCTTTGACGTAGCGGATATAGAATTCAAAACAACTGGCTTCGATTGCCCAAAATGTGCAAATCATTGCGAAATAGTTTGCGTATTCAAGGACAACAAGCTTATAGATGCATGGGGCAACAAATGTGATAATGGTGCTGTCAAAATCAGCTAACTATTAGTCGATTAATCCGATCGATCGGATAAAAATTACATATCAATTGTAGATATATTATATTTTATTAAAATTTACAAAAGGATTCATTATACTAAATATGAAAAAAGGAGGCAATTTCTGCCTCCTTTTTTATATATTCAGATCCCTATAGCTCAAAGTAGTAATACCCTTCGTATGCTCCAGTCGTCTCTTGACTTATCTCGTAGCCACTAAAGATTGTTTCTATGCTCTCAGCATCTATTGGTAGCATTATGTACCACTTTCCTGTGAAGATTGTATTTTCCCCATTCTGTAAGTTCCTCACAAAGCCTTCATCTGCTGACCTTATCTCTACTGTCTTACCTACTGGTATCTCGATATTTATAGTCTCTGTCCCTTTCACTATCACATGAATATCTTCTATAATCACGTTCTCTTTTACCGTATAGACAAACAACCCATCTCCTACGCTGCCGCCTACTACATTATCGTCAGCTCCGTCGTTCAACCTGCTAACTGTCTCTCCACTCTCTAAGGTATATATCATACCTATGTATGTCCTGTCTGTGTTAGAGCCTTTCAACGTGTTCTCGTCTATCGTGATCGTCACTTCCGCGTCTGTAGCTATGACACCATCAGCGGTGATCTTATCTATATCAGCAGATATATCAATCCCATCCACGTTAGTATCCTCAGTCGCGCTGATGTTCATCCTATACCCTTCAGAGAATACAAAGCGTATCGTCGTGTCTTCTTCTACTGAGTAGATTATCGTACCTGTATTCCCGCTTATGTCTCCTGTATCTGGTCTCATACTCAATTCATCGTTTATGTACACTGTCACTATCTGATACACATTATTCTCTTCATCTCCCGGTTCGGTCGTGCCTACTATATTGATAGTAGAGCCTTTCCTTACCGTTCCGCTCGTAGATATTGTTTCTCCATTGTTTACTTTGATTCCGAAACTACCTGATCCTACTTCGCCTTGTACTTCTATAGTCACGTTCACTATCTCTGCGAACTGTGCTGTAATTGTTACATTACTCGTCACTGTCTCTGGTACGTTTAAGTAACTGTCAAACTCATATCCACTATTCGCTGTAGCTGTCACGACTGTTGTACCTATTGTCAGAGTCGCTCCGTCAACTGATACCGCTGTGCCATAGTCTACTTCTACGCTTGTCTCACTCACTTGTCCGCCTGTTCCAGCTGTGATGGTCACTACTAGTACCTTTATATCTGCATTCGCTGTCAAGGTCATATTCTGAGTGACCGTTATTGTAGCTTGTTGGGTAGATATTGTTGTCGTTCCTGTCCAGTTTCTCCAGTCATACCCTTCTGCTAGTACTGCATTGATAGTAATCTCTTTTTCGTACCTATATGTTCCACCGCCAGATACACTTGTGACACCTGTGCCTGTTTGCAAGTTGACCGTATATGTCTGTCTTGTATATCTATATTCTACTACTGTACTGCCATCTGCCGCAACAGTCACTGTCTGCGTGCTTGGACTATTGAAGCCTGTGTATGTCTTCACGCTTGGTGTCACTTGTGCGCCTGTAGTACCTGTCAAGTTCTCTGTCTCATGTAGCGTATATTCATCGTCATCTACATTCTGCCAGTAATGTCTCACTGTATATGCTGTGTCTGTGTCTGGTGCAAACACTGCCGTGATGGTCATCGCTCCTGTCACTGTGTTAGCTGGGATAGTCCAACTGACAAAGTGATACCCCGTCTTCACCGTAGCTGTCACTGTCTCACTGCCTATTGTGATAATGTTTCCATCGGCCTGCACTACTGAACCATACGGTACATTTACTTGACCTACCGACACTGTTCCATAGGTCGTATTGTTAGATACTATTGTCACATTATATCTGTTCACTGTAGCGGTATGCGTCGCATATATGTAGATATTTGGATAATACGTCCCATTCATTACATATGTAGCACTCGTGCCACTTGTGTATGTCGCTAGCAATGTTCCGCTTGTATCCGTACCCGCATACACGCGTACGTAATCTAGTGTATAAGTGTATTGCGCTGTATTTTCACTCGCTGTCCATGATATGCTCAAACCTTCACCATATGTGCCAGTATCTGCCACTGTCACACTCGCTGTGCCAGCAGACATTCCTGTCGTCACATTGTATGTCGCTGGTGCCCAATGAGCATACAATGTCACATCTCCAGCGTAATTCCATATCATACTGCTTCCGCTAGCCGCCCAATAAGTACCTTCTACTGCCTGACCGTTGGTATCATATACTTGTTCACCCGCAGTCGCATCAGTGTACCAACCTATGAACGTATATCCTTCTCTTGTTGGTATTATACTTGACATGCTGTTGTAGTTCGTTGAATCATATGTGACTATATATGTCTCATTACCTGATAATGTACCACCATTAGCGTTAAACGTTAAAATGTAATCGTTGGCATCCCATACCGCATACATAGTAGCGCTCGTCCCGCTCGTTGGCGTATATGTTGAACCTACCGCATAAGTTGTCCCTGTTCCACCTCCTAATGCCCATGTTGTGAATGTGTAGCCAGTTCTAATAAATCCATTGCTTGGCAATGTGAGGGTTGGATATGTCCTGCCACTTTCATAATTTGATCCAAAACTCTCATCAACCTGTATAGATTCAGATAGATCGTAATTGTACTGCAAATAATACAACCTTTCTCTATCATAGTCAATGATTATTGTACCAGTCATATCATCCGTACTGCCACCCGTACTATTATTGCCATCAAATATTAATGTGAAAGTATCCACCCCAGTATCAGGTGAGCCATCCACTATTTCACTTTGTTGAGAGTTGGATCTCCAAACTGCATACCAAGATTCATTATCAACAGGCGTTCTATCTCCGCTCGTCCATGTTGCCGAAGCACTTGCACTGTCTTGTGTCCAACCTACAAAAATGTACTCAGGCATGCTCGCTGACTGATATTCTAGTTTTGAATATGTAGAATCCCCCGCTGTTCCACCAGAAGTCGCCGTCCTTGTTTTAGATAATGAGTAGTTATAATATACCGTTACTTGAATATATGAAGTAGTCTTAGTTGTTGTATCTGTATTTGAAGTCTCACTTGCTGTATAGAATGTATGCGTTAAAATCTGCACATCCTCTCTTGTTCCGCTTGCATCTGCCCATACTGCATACCATACGCCAGAATTTGTGGTTAAACTAACATTAGAATCGCTAGATGGTTGTGTGCTTTGAGGATCAATTGTCCAACCAGCAAAGGTGTAATTATCCTTAGATGGGGTATAACTTTGAGCATACTCTTCATTCGCTACCACATCATACATATAATAAGATGATATATCATAAGTTGTTTCTTCGTCTTCATTAAAATGCCAAAGCCTTTTGTACACAGCATAAATAGTCATGTTAGAGTTATCCGACCCAATATTATTTTCAGATTCAGAATATAAAACCAAATCTGGACTCAAAGTGGTATTATTTGTAAAACTGATATCCGTAGTATATCCACTGAAACTATACCCCTCTGGGACATCTGTAGGTAAATAAATATATTTTATCTCTTCTGCCGTTGTATAAGGATAATACCTATATGTTACATCATTTGTAGCATTGTGGTAATAAGATATTTTTTTCCCCCAAGTAGCATACAAATCCACTGTAGTTATAGCATTAGGAGTAGCTTGACTAACTGCTATATAAATGGTAGGCAGTATAGTTGCTCCCTCATTAAGTGAGTCTTTCGTCCACCCGTAGAAATCAAAACCAGATTTTACAGGAATGTCCGTCGTTACAGGTGACGATATAGAATCAATTGAACCTGTATATAAACACAACTCTTTTTTAGTACTTATATAATATGAAGTCACTCCATAATAATGATTCAATATTAATTCTTTATACCAAACAGCGAACCATGTACTCGAAGCATAATCCGTAGAAACAGTCGCCCCACCACTAGCAACAACTGTTTCCATTGAATTCATCGCCCAACCTTCCAAAAAATAACCTGTCCTAGTAGCATCATATGTCAATTCATATGTTGCATTATCTTCAGTAAGGTAATTGTAATATGTATATTTAGTAGTCCTTTCTGTCGTTGTTTCGTAGAAATCCCATGTCCTTGAGTAAACAGCGTAGACAGTAGAACTAACTGAAGTAGTCGCTATATTATATACATTACCACTATAACTAACTAAACTAGGTGCAGTGGTCGTATTGTTTGTGAAGCTAGATGTAATTGTATAACCATACAGATTATATCCCGTAGGAGTAGAGTTTGAAATTGAAATATATTTCGTCCCTGTGCTAGTATTATATGGATAATATCTATATGTCGTTGTATTTGTCCCATCATAATAATATTGCACTTGCCTTTGCCATACAGCATACAAAGAACTAGTCGTATTTGCCGCCGACACTGAAATTGTCCTAGATGTATATGTAGTAGGTGTGGTGCTTGTTCCCTCCGCAATCGAGCTTGTCGCCCATCCATAGAAAGTAAACCCGATGAGAGTCGGAGTCACACTTGTAACATTAGTTGTAATAGATGAAATGGACCCATTGTATGTGCAAGTTAGTGTATTGCTAGTCGTGTATGATGCTGTTGACGTTCTATAATAATGTTTTAACGTGAGCGTCCTACTCCATACTGCATAATACGAACTAGACGATGAACTAGACGATACGGTTGCGCTAGTCGCACTTGTCCCATATCTGCTAGTTGACCAGCCTTCAAAATTATATCCGCTTCTCGTCGCATTGTATGTATAAGACTTTGTATCTGACCCATAATGAGAAGTCCCTCTGTATATAGTAGTATTAACATTATATCCATAATACACAGTTGCGGTGTGCGTACTGCTTGAAGAAATATTGAATACAAATTCTTTTTTATAAACAGCATACAAATATGTTCCCGCATTATTCAAAGTGATGCTAGTAGATGAAGTGGTATAGAATGTAGGTGCTGTGGTAGTACCCACGCCGTAAGTAGATGTAGTATCTTGATAATAATACATGCCATCTATAATAGTATAATTATTATAATTGTAATCTATTGTAGTGTCTGTAGTTGTTAACCCTGCAAAAGTATATCCGTCTGGTATTTGTAAACTTATAGAAACCGTTTTAGATTGAGAAGTCGTCTGATTATATGAATAATTATATACGCCATAATAAGATCCAGCTTCAACGTATTCATTGATATATAAATATAATGTTTTCCTATATACAGCATAATATGTGCTTGAGCCACTGGTAGACATGTTCCTGTTAGGAGCATCACTTGCCATATATGATGTACTTGTACTTGATGAACTTGTTGACCAATATGCAAACGAATATCCAGATGGAGATGAAGTTACTGGAGACGGCATATCATAATAATACACTGTTTCACTTTTAGACGTTCCAGAGAAAGAACTGGTTCTATAATACCACCTATACGATTTTGAGCCAAAGCCATAAGTATTGTTACCATTATATATAGCATAATTTTCATTACTTCCAGATCCGCCTAGTGTGCCGCCTGTTCTAGAACCCGAACCATATCCATAATCTCCATTATCATTTGAGGAGTTTTCTCTATATAATCCACCACCGTTACCATCAGCATTATTACCAGTCACTTTACCGCTGCTCATAAAGATAGATCCCCTGCAATATACTCCGCCAGCATCCCCTTGAGATGCATTATCGTAAATACTAGCACCTGTCAATCTAACTGCAACACCACCGTCGCTACCTGTATCATTATCTCTCGCTGCAACGCCACCGCCTTTTGAAGCTGTATTGCTATAAATTGAGCCCCAGACAATGTTAGATCAGCATTCCCCCATGTAGTTTGGAAGAACACTCCTCCGCCATAACCAGTAAACCTACCTACTGTTACACCAACAACATAATTATTAGCATATGTGCCACTCACAGTAGTATCACCTTTACCTGTCGCAGTATATCTCGCTGCTGGTTTTACATATTTGTCTCCGCCATAAAGTTTGGTTAAAGAATTTACAGCAGTCGCATTGTCCTCTATATCTTCTATGATTGCCAATCCACCACCATTGCGCGCTGAACAGCCTGAGACGTTAAAGGATAGGTTGTTAGTCATTGCGCTCCATACCACGCAGACTCCTCCGCCGTCATAATCCGCTTCGCAGTTTACCACTTGTCCACCGCCAGTGATGTCCACTTCACCATTTGTCCTATTACCTACATTTAGCGAATTGATAAACACACCACCGCCGTAGCCAGTCGTGTTGTTGATATTGTCCTTTACTACTACGTTAGAGTACATCTCGAAGTCATACCCTTGCGCATATACTAGCGCGCCTGACCTTAAGCCGTTCTCTTCCACATAGTCTCTCTGTCCATCCAATGTCAAGGTAGGAAGGTTGTCTAACCTAGTAAGATTGCCATCCTCATCGCTCTCTATCTTCGCACTCTCGTCACCCAAGATTAGTGTTGAGTTGTCTGCACCTACCACCAACATCTCTGGATTAGAGTCCCCTCGTACCAATGTAGAGTCCACGCTGGTATTTAAGGTCACTGTGCTGGTCCCACTCGCTACCGCTGCGTCTTCCATATACACTTGCTCTACTATGATGTTCACTTCCGCTTCTTGCTCATCACTGACACTCGCAAATGCGTCAGAGATAGTGTCCGCATTGATGATCTCGCCTGTAGTCTCATTCTTAACCGTGTTCTCATAACATGAGCCTGTCATAAACACTTTGTTGAACCTGGTGAGTATTGGGTATGAAAAACTTAATTCAGTACTCCCTTCTTTGTATGAATAATTACACCATGTCTTCTCTAAATTATATTCTGCTGCATAGTCCCAACTGTAGAATTGAGATACGCTATTTGCTTTGATTACATTCGTTGTGACTACATTGTCTTGATTGTCAACTGTCACATTATATCTATCTTGATTCGTGTAGTATGAATTGCTGATCGTTACCATTGCACTTGCAGATATGTTTCCTATTATGCCTGCTACACTCACTCCGTTGATCGTAGTATCTGTAAAGGAATTTGTAATATAGTGCTCTTCGTTGGCAGTGAAGCTACCTGCTATACCAGCCACTACACTATTTCCGTTGATTGAGCCAAGGCGCACATATGTATTCTCTATATCTGTATTGATCGCTTCGCCCACAATTCCGCCTACATATGAGCCTTCGCCTGTGATTGTACAGTTGTATAAGCCTATGTTCTTGATAGTCGCATTATCTACATAGCCAAACAAGCCATTGCCTGCTATATTCCCATTGTATATCGTATAGTATGAACCATCAAATGTGCCTTGGAAGGTAGAATATACTGTACCGTTTGTTCTCTCTACTCGCTTACCTATTGACTCTATTGTATATCCTTTCAGATCTATGTTCGTGTTTAGGTAGACTGTGTAGCCCATGAAATTGTCATATTTCTGTGCTTCCGTTTCGTTATTCACTAAGTCTATGAAATAGATAAAGGACTCGACTGAGTCTATTGTATATACTCGTTCGCCCCTGTTACCAAACTGGTCACCATCCAGCCAGTTGTCCGAATTGCTACTCTCTCCGTCCCATTCGTCCACTGACCACTCTAATGGATTGCCCACACTTCCAGTTGGTCTATTCCTATCCTTAACTGCAAAATAGATGCCCACACTGGACACCACCAATAAAACAACCGCCAAAATAGCCAACATAACTTTTATAGTCAATTTTGTACTATTTTTCGTCACTTTATTATTCATAGCCTTCCCCCTTAAAATTATTTTACTCAAAACGACAAGATATTACAAATTTTTTGTTAAAGTTATCTAAATGTTAATAATATTATATATAACGACAAATCAAACTACATAGAAAATAGCAAAGCGGAATAAATTTTTACGAAAAAAAAGGATATTTTCTATCCTTCTTCTTTAAACTCATGACCGCACTTTTCGCAAAAAGCTGCGTTTCCACTATTTTTAGTCTTACATTCCGGACAAGTTTTGAGACCTAAGCCTGTCTGTTGTTTCGCCCCGCAATGCTCACAATATTCAGCATTTTTGGTGATAACTCTACCACATTTATCACACAGACGAGTATTCGCAACCCCCTTAGATTTGTTGCCATCGCGAACACTTTTCCAAGTATTGATAAGACTGAATGAAAACAGGATCATGAATATACCAAATCCCGCTAACAAAAGCGCCACTATACAAGCGACTGTGATGATCACATATTTTGCCCAATGCGTCATGTGAAGTACCGCATAGACCCCACCATACACGCTAGCCACAGCGAGTCCTATCAAAATGATAGCTATTAAGACAAACCAAAATTTGCCATATCTCTTTTCTCTATATGAAAACAATCCCATATTGCCTCCTATTTTATCTTTTCGCCACAATCAGGGCAGAATTTAGCCTTCGCTGACAATACTTTACCGCACTTTGGGCATGTTTTTTCATTAAAGGTCAATTTTTCGCCACAGTTTACACAGAATTTACTGTTCTTTGATACGGGTTCGCCACATTTTGGGCAAGACAGTGCTTGAGTCGCACCACATTCAGGGCAGAATTTTGATTTACCCGGGATAGTTGCTCCGCACTTTATGCACTGCACGGTCACCTGACGTCTGCTGTCCTTTGCCCCGCTCAAAGCATCTGTGAACATACTCCCCATATTCACGCCAGCGCCTAAGCCCACTCCTAAGCCGGCCAAGCCGCCTCCACTAGGATTTTTTGCCACATCGCCCAAAGCATTCGCCGCTTTGTACTGAGTATAGGTGCCCATTTTATCGCTGATGACGCCCATCTTTGTCCTTTCGTCTAGCATCTTCTCCACATCTTCCGGCAAAGACAAATTCTCAATGACAAAATTGGACAATTTCAACCCGATTGGAGCGAATTCTTCTTTACTTTTTTCTTCCACAATGTCAGCCAGTTCTTTATAATTAGCCGCCAAGTCTAGAGCAGAAAGTTTGCTCTCGCCTATTGCATCCGTCAACAGTTGAATCAATGTAGATTTATATTGCGTGACCATATCTTTAACTCTATATATAGGATTGGTACCGAAACATTCTTTCATGAATTTTGTCGCATCTTCCACTTTGAAAGCAAAAGTGCCGTACCCACGCAAGCGAATGTTGCCAAAATCCACATCTCGCATCATGATAGGATTTTGCGTGCCCCATTTTAGCCCCATGAAACGCTTTGTGTTGACAAAATACACTTCCGCTTTTATTCGTGAATTACCCAATGTAGACAGACTCAAAAGTTTAGTCAAAAAAGGTATGTTTTCAGTAGCTAGTTTGTACGTCCCCGGTCCGAACACGTCCGCTATCTCACCTTTATGTATAAACATAGCAACCTGACTCTCTCTCACCACCAACGTCGAGCTGTTCATAATCTCGTCTCTATCTGTCAGTGGATAACGATATACTATGATGTCGTTGCTAGCATCTTTCCATTCGATCACTGATAAAAATTGCTTTTTAAAAAATCCCATATTCCCTCCGATATATTTATATTATCTCAATTATCTCATAAATAATTGTTCTTGTCAATCAATAGACCTCATCTTCTTCTAGGAGGCCGAGGTCCGCGACGACCAGGTCCAAAGGGAACTCTAGGTCCGCGCATCATTCCGCCCAACATCATTCCTCCAAGGAATCCGCCAAACACGTCTCCCATGTCTATATCGTAATCCTCGCTAGGCAGTTCAATATCTTTTGGCGGTTCTTTTTGTTGATAATGTGGATTCACACTGCCACAATACTCGCAATATTTTTCATCCAATTTTATACTAGCACCACATGCTGGACATTTAAAATTTTTATTGTTTTCTTCTTTGATTTCTTCCATATTTATTTCCTTATAATTATTTTAGCATAAATATACAAATTTTTCAAAATGATTTTATAAAGATAAATTTTAATAAAATTTTTTTAATTTATTTTCTATTTAAAATGTTTGAAAATTTAAAATATAATTAAATTTATTCAATTTTTTCATCATTTTTTACGTTTTTTTCTATACTTTCTGTATTTTTTTTAATATTAATTTTATTTTCCTTTTCTACAATTTCGATTTTTTCATCTTTTTTAACCACTTCATTTTCTATCATGTTTTGATTTTCTACTGTATTCGCTGGTTTTAGTTTTCGCTTAAACATCAATCTAATTATTTCATCAATTTTGTTTTTATACCTGACGCTAAGATAAAATAAAATTATAACTAGAACGATCAAGACACCCCACACGATCAAGCCCCAGCCATGGAACGGAATTATCGCTCCACTACCAAAGAAGACTGTACACGCAATACCCAATCCCCTAGCTAAAACATTTGTCCAGAAGAAGAAAGGAAAACTCATTTTAGTAAGCCCCGCTACAACGCACAAAATATCGTCAGGGAACAGTGGGAATAGCATCATAAGGAAAAACAAATATTTACCATTGCTCATCCTGTCTATCCACTTGTTTGCAGTCTCTTCACCTGCCAGCCAATTTAGAAATTTTCTGCCCGCTTTTCGCCCGATCCAAAACATAATCAAACTGCCTATCATGACAGCAATATAACTCATGATAAAAGCTGGCCATCTCCCGAAAATTAGCGCGCCCGCGATGGTTACAAAAATAGCGGGAATTTGTAAAATAGTGGTCTGCAAAATCTGAAGTAAAATGAATATCAAAAAGCTAAACACGCCCCCAGCGAGCACCCACTCTCTGATCTTTTCCATAGAGTTGATCTCTTCCCAAAAGCCAGTTTTTTTCATTATCACATATGCCACCACACAAATGATTGCGACTATAATCAAAACAAAAACTGCACGCATGATTTTTCCGTGCAAGGTATTGTTGTCAAATAATTTTTTTATTTTTTCTTTCATCTATCCCTTATATTATATTCTTTTTCTAATAATATAATTTAAATCAATTTATCTAATTATACACTAAATTGTATAAGAATGCAAAATTTTTTTATAATTTTATTTAATATCAAAAATTTTATTTAATATCAAAAATAAAGTTTAAAAATCACTAAAAAACAAATTATTTTATGGAAAAACAAATTATTTTATGGAAAAATGTAAAAAAAGTATGTTTTTACATACTTTTTTAAAAATTTATACAACTATATTAAATATTCTGTTTGGTATATAAATTATTTTTTTATAACCATTTTCTACATATGCCTTCACTTCATTGAGCGCCAATTTTTTGATCTCGTCCTCTCCTAGATTTTTATCTACCGTAATTTTCCCACGCAATTTTCCGTTCACTTGAATAGGAATTTCAATAGTGTCAACAACCATTTTACTATCATCATAAGTTGGCCAACTCTCATAACTGATGGTCGCATTTTCATGCCCCAACATTTCCCATAGTTCTTCAGTGATACAAGGACAAATTGGATTCAACAATTTTACAAAACCTTCTGCATATTCTCTAGGGAAAGTTTTTGCCTTGCTGACTGCATTGATAAATATCATCATCTGTGCTATGGCAGTATTGAAGTTCAAACTCTCAAAATCTTCTGTGACCTTTTTGACTGTCTGATGATATATCATCTCTAGTTCACTGTCGCCCGTGTCTATAATCTCTTTTTCTTGATAAAGTCTAAACACTCTATCCAAGAATTTTCTAGCGCCATTTACCCCATTTTCGTCCCAAGGTTTTGACGCTTCCAATGGTCCCATGAACATTTCATACAGTCTCAAAGTGTCCGCGCCATATTTTTTCACAACATCGTTTGGGTCCACCACATATTCTGGATAGCGTTTCCCCATCTTGATACCGTTCGCCCCCAAAATCATACCCGGATGAACCAACTTTTTGAACGGCTCTTTCACAGGCACCAACCCTTTATCGAAAAGGAAATTGTTCCACATCCTTGAATACAATAGATGCCCCACCGCATGTTCCGGACCACCGACATACAGATCCACCGGTAACCAATGTTTCAGCAACTCGAAATTAGCAAACTCTTTATCATTGTGCGGATCAATGTAGCGCAAGAAATACCAACTTGAACCCGCGCTTCCCGGCATGGTGCTAGTCTCTCGTTTGGCAGGTTTGCCATGATAGGTGATATTCACCCATTCTTTATCCTTTGCCAAAGGAGAATTGCCATCTTTTGCTGGTTTGTAATCTTTCAGTACAGGCAAGACTAATGGCAAATCTTTATCATCCAAAGCTGCCGTGCTACCATCATCAAAATGTACTATAGGAAGCGGTTCGCCCCAATATCTTTGACGAGCAAATATCCACTCACGTATATGGTAATTTGTTTTAATCCTACCCTTTCCCATCTTTATCAATTTGTCTGTGATGGCAGTCTTTGCTTCTTCTACAGTTAGCCCAGTGAACTCTTCACTATTTATCAGCTTGCAACCCTTTCCTAAATAGTCGTATTTTTCAAATGCACATTTGCTCACATCTGCACCTGTTATGACTTGTATCATAGGAATATTATGTTCAATCGCATACTCAAAATCTCTTTGGTCATGACTAGGTACCGCCATAACCGCTCCCGTCCCATAACTTGCCAAGACAAAATCACCTATGAATACTGGCACTTGCTTGTTGTTGACAGGATTGATCGCCATTATCCCTTCTAGACAGACGCCAGACTTTCCCTTGTTCAATTCTGTCCTGTCTAGGTCGCTAAGTTTAGCAGTCTCAGTCCTGTATTTTTCAACATCAGCCCAATTTTTTATCCTAGGTTTCAATTCATCCACGAGCTTACTTTCAGGCGCCAAAACCATAAATGAAATTCCATATATTGTCTCAATACAGGTGGTAAATATAGAAAATTTGCCCCCACCGACAATATCAAAATCCACCTCAACTCCATTTGATTTTCCAATCCAATTTCTCTGCATCAATTTTGTGGACTCTGGCCAGTCAATTTCGTCCAAGCCACTCAACAATCTCTCCGCATATTTAGGGATATCTATGACCCACTGCTTCATATTTTTCTTGACTACTGGATAACCGCCCCGCTCGCTTTTCCCATCCACGATCTCATCATTTGCGAGCACTGAGCCCAATTCTTCACACCAGTTGACAGGTATATCCACGTTCCTAGCCAAGCCATCGAGATACAATTGCTTGAATATCCATTGCGTCCATTTGTAATATTTAGGATCAGATGTGCTGATCTCTCTATCCCAATCGTAAGAGAACCCAATATTTTTCAACTGACTGCGAAAATAATTGATATTTTTTTCAGTGAACACATTTGGGTGATTCCCCGTCTCGATCGCATATTGTTCAGCTGGCAGACCGAACGAATCAAATCCCATAGGATGAAGGACATTGTACCCTTGCATCCTTTTCATCCTGCTGACAATATCAGTGGCGGTATATCCTTCTGGATGCCCGACATGCAGTCCCGCACCTGACGGATATGGGAACATATCTAGCGCATAGAATTTAGGCTTTGAAAAATCCCAAATATCAGTCTTGAAAGTCGCATGGTCCTCCCAATATTTTTTCCATTTTTGCTCAATCTCTTGTGGCTTGTATTCTCTCATAAAATCTCCTTAACAAACAAAAAATGACAGCGGTCATGCTGTCACACATATTTCAGCACAACCAAAACAATGTGCCGATAGAACGGCACTTTATTGTAATAGCAATGCCAAAAATTTATTTTTCATGCATTTATGATAACATATATGAGAAAGGTTTGTCAATTATTAGATAATCATTCCCTCATTTTTTTCTAGCTGATTTTTCATGTGTTTCTTTAATCGTTTGTTGAAAACTTTTATGATACTGCCAATCTCTTTTACATATTTTTGACGAAATTTCAGATCTAAGTCCAAAGCTTTTTTGTCTGAAAAATTTTCTTCGCTGGTCAAAATATTGTGTATCGCCTTGTCTTTTGCGAGCATCAATTTCAGATAAAAATCTTTGTCGGAATTCAAAATTTCTACAATCCTTTTTATATTCAAACATCCCAAAAATCTGGCATCAATCGCCACAAGGGATAAAATGTCCATATCATCAGTCGGCACCTTTTCTAAAAGCGGTATCAATCTTTCACGTTTTGATTTATCCAATTTTATGTAGATGTTTTGACCATCAAGGTGCCCCAAAATTGCACTATCTTTCAAGACAAAATCTTTTATCGTGCAGTCAAAAAATTCACCCTGCAACGGATATCCTAAAGGGTGCCCATTTTGATCGGCAAAAAATGTCTTGACTTGATCATAATTTTCCACGACCTTACATTTAATCATCATAGTCCCCCAGCATCCATCCCAATAATAGTGTTGTTCACCACGAGATTTGATATCCCTATCACCAACTGTTGAAAAATATTTTTTCACTAAACTTAAATCTTGAAAATAATCGATATACATATGCCCCCTTATAAATTAATTGAATTACAATTTTTAAAATTGTTGGATTAATTTCTAGATATGTATTATAATAAATATTAGGAGAGATTATGAAAGAAAAATTTAAAAATTTTAAACTAACTTCTGCTATTTTTAGTATTTTTTGCATAATTTTTGGTATTTTATTGATCATTTTTCCAGAAATTACAAAACTCACCCTGCTATATGTCTTTGGTGCAGGAATAATCATTTTAGGAATTATTGAAATTGTAAACTACTTCATATACGGCTATGAATTGTTTGGATTTTGGTTCGGAATATTTGATTTTATCTTTGGTCTACTTTTAATATCGTCAGTTAGGATTCTGACCGAATTAAATATCTTGGCATTTTTGTTTGGTACCGTATTTATTTTCTCCGCACTTATAAAAATTCAAAGATCTTTAAACTACAAAAAATTCGGTGCAAAAAATTGGTGGGTTGAGACAATCTTTGGTACAATATTTTTGTTGTTAGGGATGATTATCATCATCAATCCATTTAGCGAAACTATATTAAATATTTTCTTAGGCTCTTGCATTATTATAAATGGAATTATGGATTTAATCACCTTAATCATGGTCACCAACAAACTTAAACAGATCAGACACAAATTAAAAGATTTAGTCCGCCCAGTGGAAATAGATATTGATGATTATGATATTGAAGAATAGAGATAAAAAATGAAACAAAAAGGACTCTGTCAAATTCAGAGTCTTTTTTCTATGTTTTAATGTTTAAACATGCCCACTAATATTTCTAAACATTATTTTGGCACATAACTATTACATGGTGCGTCATCAATTTCACTCCCCACAAAAATTCCATTAGAATAGCATTCACCACTCTTATTGTAAATACACACGAAACAATCACAACTGATGAACATAGTTTTGCAATGATGAAAAGGTGCTATGTCCGGTTCATGTTCGAACATATCCAATGAAACGTCTTCCACAATTTTTTCATTATCAATGATCAAATCTCCACAATCGGCATGTTTGCTGATGTTTAGATTTTTTCGTGTGCATTTCGCTCTATCATTGTACATACAACTATATTTTCTACACATTACGTCCATACTTTAATTGTCTCTCATTTGAAAAATTTTATACACGCTTACAAAATTTGACTAAATTTATATTATATGCTAAAATAATTATAGGAGAAATAAATGAAAGTAATTTTAATAAAAGACTTGAAAGGGAAAGGCAAAGCAGGCGACATCATAGATGTCAACCCTAATTATGCCAACAATGTATTAGTAAAACAAGGTATAGCAAAAGTTGCCAACGCCAGCAACTTAAACGACCACAAAGGTCAAGTTGAAGCAAAACAATTTCACCACTCTGAGTTGGTAAAAGAATATCAAGCAATAGCGGATAAAATCAGAAACAAACATTACAATTTCATTCTAAACGTTGGAGCGAATGGAAAAGCGTTTGGCTCAATCACAAAACAAGAAATTCTGTCCGCATTAAATCAAGACGGAATAAAGATAGAAAAAAATCAAATCAAAGATTTCCCAACAATCAAAAGTGTAGGACAATACAAAATCACTTTACAATTGATTAAAGAAGTGTCTGTCGACATCATAGCAAATGTAAATATCAAATAGATACAAAAAATGCACATATGTGCATTTTTTAATCTTCTCTACCAACAAGATAGTCAATCGTAACGCCAAAAAAGTCCGAAATTTCATAAAGAGAATCAATTCTTGGAGATTTTAACTTTAACAGCCAACTATTTATAGTCGTTCTTGGAATCCTTACTTGATTAGAAAACTCTGCTATGCTCCAACCACGCTCGTGAATTAAATCAAACAATCTTTCTGCAAATACACTGTTAATATCTTGAATATTTTTCATATATTGCTCAACAGTGAAATAATTAGTCTTCTCTTCCTAGTAAGTAATCGACCGAAACGCCAAAAAAATCTGCCAATTCACATAAACTATCTACCTTCGGTGATCGTGTTCTCAAAGTCCAACCATTAATAGTTGTCCTAGGAATTTTGATATAATTTGAAAATTCATTTAAACTCCAACCACGTTCACGAATTAGGTCAAGTAATCTTTCAGCAAAGATATCCATAACATCATGTATATTTCTCATAAAAATATTATGTTACAATTGCGTCATTTTTACTTGACAAGTTGCAAATGCGTCAACTATAATATCTATAGTCTTAGTATGTAACTAAAGTTATTTCTATAAGCCATTCTCACAAATAGAAGTCTACATATTAAGAGCCAACAGCGAGGGACAATCGAGCTGAAGCTAGCAAAACGCCAACGATCAGTAAGCGTTGGTAAAAATCCGTGTATTCAAAAATTACACGGATTTTTCAAATTCAAAAAAGAAAAAAGACTACAAAATGTAGTGACCCCTTTAGGTTTACATCAAAATGAAAATGTAGTCTTTTTATAAGTTTAATATTCTATTTTTTTGTTGACATAAGCTATCAAATCATCAACCTTTATCCTAATCTGCTCCATTGTATCTCTGTCACGAACGGTCACTGTATCATCATTGAGAGTATCAAAATCAATAGTCACACACATTGGAGTACCAATTTCGTCTTGACGCCTATAACGTTTGCCAATACTACCCGCCTCGTCATAAGTGATCATAAAATGTTTAGCCAATTTGTGATAGACTTGCAACGCTTTTTCACTCAAATTTTTCTGCAATGGTAAAACTGCCACCTTATAAGGTGCAATCGCTGGATGGAAATGCAACACAACTCTAGTCTCGCCATTTTCTAACTTCTCTTCATCATAAGCTTCACACATGACAGCTAAAGTCAGCCTATCCGCACCTATAGAATACTCTATCACATTAGGTATATATCTTTCATTGGTATACGGATCTAGATATTGCATTGATTTTCCACTAAATTCTTGATGTCTACTTAGATCCCAATCTCCCCTATGGTGAATTCCGTTCAATTCTTCCCAACCGATTGGGTATAGATACTGAATATCACATGCGGCCTTTGCATAATGAGCCAATTTGTCATGGTCATGGTATCTCAAGTGGTCCTTATTGAAGCCAAGTGAGAGCAAAAAGTCCATCGCCTTTTTCTTGTATTCTGCATAGTAGTCCATACTCTCGCTAGCCTTGCAGAACCATTGATGCTCCATCTGTTCGAATTCAATCGTACGGAAAGTAAAGTTCCCCGGAGTCACTTCGTTCCTAAACGCTTTACCTATCTGCGCGATACCAAACGGCACTTTGGCACGCATACTTCTCTGCACGTTCAAAAAGTTTACGAATTCACCCTGAGCGGTTTCCGGCCTCAAGTATATCAAGTTTTGACTGTCATCCGTAACTCCGCGTGAAGTCGAGAACATCAAATTGAAATTTCTGATAGGCGTCCAATCGCATTTCCCACATTTTGGGCAACAGACATGGTGTTCATTGATATATTTTTCCATCTCTTCATTGCTCATAAGGTCAGGATTGACTTTTCCCTTGCTGTGCTCTTCAATCAAATTGTCTGCTCTGTGGCGTGTCTTACAAGATTTGCAATCCATTTTGGGATCCGAAAAACTGGCAGTATGCCCGCTTGCGTCCCACACCTTGCTATTCATGAAAATATCGGCATCAATCCCATACGAATTGATAGACTCTTGGACAAACCTTTTCCACCATGCACGTTTGATATTATTCTTCAGCTCAACGCCTACCGGACCATAATCCCAAGTATTAGCAAGCCCATCATAGATGTCGCTACCTGGGAAAATAAGCCCTCTATTTTTACATAAATTCACTATTTTATCAAAATTACCCATATTTACTCCAAGTACATTATAGCAAAAAATTATAAAATGAGTTAGTCATTTTCATCAGTTTTTAGCTAAAATTCTAATAATTTATATTGTCAAAAAGATTTTTTCTAAATACTATTCCGCTAAACGCAACAAGTTCTAGACAATTTAAGCGTGATTACACTTGTTGTATTGCCTATATTATCGATATTAAAATTTATTGTAAAATTTTAGCATCGCTAATTTATATTATTTTTAGTAAAATTGAAGTGATGCGAGGCATCACTTCAATAATCAATTACAGTTCCATTCTTCCTATATGGATTTTATCAGATGAACTTCTATATACTAAATATTTCTTCAACAATTTCTCACTTTCAATTATTTGCATTTTATATTTTGCATACCGTTCATTTACAGCTGCTTTTTTCAAAAGATGCTTACTTGGTCTAATTTTGGCTTCAAGTCTTCTAATTTTATCATCTAAATCCTGATCCATGTCTTCATCCGCACCAAAATATTGAGAATTTAATTGATCCAATTTCCTTATATTATCCATCAATTCTACTAGATTTTTTTCACTCAATCTAGTCTTGACTTGAGTTGATGAGCTTGTCCTTCGACGAGTAGGAGCATTAGACGCTGTCTCTGCAGTGTGTTCTGAGGTTACCTCATGATCCTCTATGTGTTCGCGCTCTGTCTCTCTAGCCACCTCTCGTTCAATTGTTTGTTCCGACTCGCTCCTTGCAGATGGTTTATCAAAGTCTGACGTATTGCATGAACTGATGACGCTATCTTCATAATTGTATTTTTTATCAGCTAATGTTCTGAAAGAATCTTTCTTAGTAATTTCTGTCATAGCTTTATCAAGGTCTTTTACCTTATCCTTCATCTTCTTCTTGTCTTTTCTGCTGCTATATTCGAATTCATTTTTACGGACGTTGTAGTCGACTGCTCCGATGAGTTCTTTTTCTTCGGCAGTGAATTCACCTTGATCAAAATGTTTCGCAAGTAAGAAGCCTTTTGTTTTCCTAGAACGATCCATCATCTCACGCATCTGTTTGTCTTTAGGTTCAATCACACCTTGAGAGACATAATCTCTAATCTTCTGCTCATATTGAGACTGTTTAGCACCCAAAGTCGCTTGCAGACTTGGATCCTTTCTGACAGCCTTTCTCAAGCGCTTCAATTCTTTTTCTCTAGCAGTCATATCCTTTCTAAAATCGGTATATAGAGCAGCATTCGTCCTATTGACATGCCCCACTCCGTTTACCATCCTGAAACTAGAAATCCTTTTCGTAGCACATAGAGACATAATCTTGTTGTCAATGGTCTCAAATTTATTCAAAAGGTTACGTTCGGTCAAGTTGGCTTTATCGGCCGTTTTAGTATCTTTTAGAACGTCTTCTAAATCGTCGATTATCTCTTTCTTCAACTTCTTTCTATGTTTATTAGTGTTTAGTTTGAAATTTTGGTAACGATTTTTTATCGCACCAATAATGCCGAAAATTATAGGGGTTAGCACTGCTGCTCCAGCTAAAGCAACCGCCCCAGCGACTAATATTTGTGGCAACAACCCAGCGACTAATATTTGTGCCAACAAGAACGCTGCCAATATTCCCCCTTCGCTGAACATGGCAGAAAAAGCGTCCGTCGTAATGGTCCCAATTCTCTTACAAGTCGATTTGATATACTTTGCGGTTTCAAATTTTGGTCCGCCGACTAATTTCCCTTTGCTTGCATCATATTTGATATTCCCACTGCGCAGAAGTGCATAATCTTTGTTGCCATAGTCTTCCATTTTGGTCACATTGGTATATCTGTATCTTTGCTTTTGTTTATCTAGTTCTACCAAATTACCTTTATCATCCACCACTCGATCTAGTTCATAATCGCCCTCTTTATAACTGCTCTCGAATTGAGATTTAGCGCTTTTGATAACTTTTTCTTTCTCTTCATCGCTTAGTGGAGTAGTCTCCACTTCACCTGCAGCATTGTATTTTGGTTCTGACAACAATACGCATTGCTCGATTTTGTTGTGTCCACTTGTTGTCTGGATCACATCTGCGTCCTTCATAGCTTTGCTAGTCTCTTTTATCTTGAACGCATTCTCCAATTTTAGTGTGGTACCATCTACTACCACTTCTGCTTTTTTAGCGAAAGTGGACTTATCAACTATTACGCTCGTCTTTCCGTCCGCGGTAGGGGAATCCAACTTCACCATATAAGCATCAAATGCATCCCCAGATACGAATTCATAACAAATCGGTCTAACCGTCTCATTTTCTTTGACATATCTTCCGTCTTTCAATTTGAGATAAGTGCCGTCCTCAAGGATTGCACTCTCATCTTCTGTTATCTTCATAGTCTCATGCTTTGAATATGTCTTATACACTTGCTCATAGGTAAGTGGTTCAGTCCTAAAAATTGAGCCGTTAGCTAATTTCACAAAAATGGATTGCCCAATCAAATTGTTTCTATTTTCTTTAAAATTCTCAATTTTATCACCAATAGAGTCACCATTTACAGAATATAGCGAATTTATAGGCACCAATGTATCCACATGTTCGCCCAAATATCTCAATAAAATGAATTCCCCATCAGCTGTTGGATCGACAGTATAGTTCATCACTTCTAGCGTCACATCCCTTCCATCCGGACGCATTATCTGCTCACTGTAATAAGGATCTATATCTTCTTCAACAGCATTGATTGAACCATCTTTACCTTCAACCAAAGTGGTTTTCTTCATATGTTCAAGATCGTATGTCTCACGCTGTTTTATCACTTCGAATGAACAGGTCGCGTCAGTAAACATCTTTGTGACGAAGAAATTGCCATGCCTTGTATATAGGTCTTTATCTTTGAATTCATCTATTGATTTATCTTTGATAGATATAAATTTGCCCGCTTCATAGTAACCTATATCTTCTTTCTTAATAAACTGCATGTTAGGGTTATCAATGAGCCCAACGTACACATATGGTCCGTCAAAGCCATCTTGAGCTTTGACTTCCAACTCTCTTAAAAGTCCATGATCCACAGAATCCCTTTCTGTATTTATGCTGGTCGAAAGATATGATTTTGGCAGATCCAAATCTTTCACAAACAACTCAACATCATTAGCGACTTTTCTAGAGAGGTCGATCCCATCAGCATTAAAACGTTTGAAATATACATTCCCCTTCGCTAGTTGTGAACGAAAATCCTTTACATCTCTCACTTTCCTAGATTGGGAATCATTGATATAGATCAATAGGTCATCTAGACAGACATAATCCATCTTAGACTCTGTCCTGCCTCCAGACAGCAATCTACCCACATTGGCATAAATATACACTTTGTCCAAAGGCAAATTCCTATTTTCTAACTTTGAATATTTCCCCAACAACTCAACGGCCATATGTATCTCCTATGATTAATTATATCATAACAATTTTAAAAAATCAATATTTATGATATAAAATAAGACATATCGCATGTCTTATCTAATTTTTACTATTGTAGATGTTTGTTGTCAGATAGATTTTCTAGCCTTTCTTTAATTTCTGTTATTTCTTTTTCTAGTTTTTTTTGACATCTTTTACTCTCTTTCCTTGCCCATATTTTGAACTTTCTTTAGATTTTATAGGTAGGTTTTTTCCTTTCCAATAGTTGTATGAAATGTGCAATTTTATAGTGGTTTTGAAAAGTTAAATTTTTACATGTTTTTAAATCAAAAAAATAAATTATTTTGCATTTTTTTTATTAAATATATTCATTGCATAATCAAAAGACTCTTCTAGTATCACTTTAACCACTTCATTCAACTCTAAAAATAAACTCTCTATAATATTTAATTGCTCATTTGACAGATTTGACACCACCCAGTTTTTCAAATCAACATCCTTGTTTTTTCCCACACCTATTTTTATACGATCAAATATTTCTGTCCCTAATTGTTCAATAATACTATTTATCCCTTTATGTCTACCACTGGCCCCTTTCTTTTTTAATTTATAATTTCCCACATCAAAAGAAATATCGTCATACACTACTAGTAATTTTTCTATAGGAATTTTATAATAATTTAATATTTGTGATACTGCTGCTCCGCTAGCATTCATAAATGTCAACGGTTTTACAAGCAGACACCGCTTGTTTTTGATTTCACATTCTGCTAGTTGCACATTAAACTTTGAATTGACAAAACTTGTCTTTTGAACTTTTGCAAACTGATCTAAAAATCTAAACCCAACATTATGCCTATTCCTTTCATACTTTTTCCCCGGATTTCCTAGACCGACCATAACTATATCATACTTTATCATCACTATCACTCCTTAAACTTTCAATAAGTTTGTTTTTCACAATGCATTTAACCGAATATTAGAAACCCATATTTCCTTGCATAATACGCTTAATCCTAGATATGGATATTTTAAACAATATCGTGTAATTACCTTTTATTATACATTCATTATAATAAAAGGAAACAATAAATACAATTTTTTGTCACTATTTTTTAGACAACTCTTATAGCAGTTTTATTCACCCTCTTTATTAATAGTTCTAAAGTTTTACAAAAAAATTTATATGATCTAATCTTAATGTTGTCAACACATCCAACTCTGTGGCAGTGGAATACAGTGAACATTATGTGAGAGTGTGCAGATTTGTCATCAACTAAAAATATGGAAACTCACCTATGTTTTTTACAAACAAAAAACACCGCTTTTGCGGTGATTGGCGCCCCGAGTAGGGGGAGTAGCGTTAAAAAAAATACCAAAATTGGTATGTTTTAGCGTTACGAGTACGAGTGTTTACACGAGTTGGCACCGAAGGTGGAACCTTGGCTCACACCCTGAATACAAT
>CALWTK010000005.1 GCA_944384465.1 uncultured Clostridia bacterium | reverse complement strand
CTTAACCTCCGTTCGACTTGCATGTTTAAAGCACGCCGCCAGCGTTTGTCCTGAGCCAGGATCAAACTCTACAAAAAATATTCGCTTTATTTCATTTGAAAACAAGTTTTCAAATTTCAACCTATGCTCTATTTTTTTGTCGCCCCATTTCGCACTAAAGCTCATGGGGACCCCGAATAAATAATTCGGTAAATAAAGCATCAACGAATTGCTACATAGTAGCATTTTTTATAAAATAACCTTTGCTCATTCGCTTGGCTAATTTCGTTGTCTAAAAAACTTGGAATTGATAAGAACTATTATCTTACCATGTACCTATTAAGATATAAATTGTCCTATCGAACTTAACGTTCGGCATCCGCTTCATGCTGAATGCATGATTAAGATACCACATCTAAAAAACTTTGTCAACACTTTTTTATAATTTTTTTTAAAAATTTTAAAATTTTTTTTGAAAAACTTTTTTCTCGTCTCAAATCCCTGTGAAACACCCCAAAATGCCCTATAAATAAGGTAAAAACAAGCATTTCATAACTCAAAAGTCATCTTAATAACCTTAAGGTTAAAGAAAATTTTATATAAAAACTTTTGAATTTTTTTTGATAATGAACAAAATTTTGCCTTTGTGATTGCCAAATTCCATGTAAAACACTTTTCCCGCGGTCAAAAATGTGTCGATCATACATTGTAAAAAATCAAATCTTGCCCATTCCTAATGTCTTTCACTCATGAAAAGTTCTAAATGTCTGTATTTTGTCTCTTCAATTATGGAACGAATTCATTTAAGTCGACAAAAAAGCAAACCATTTATAATGATCTGCTCTAATCGAATATGATAAATTATGTGGTTGGGATTTGGTCAACTAAAAGCCCGCTATCGGCTAACAACTCAAATGTAACGTCAATCAAATCATTTAGCACCAAACTACTCACCTGCACATATTCACCATCTATATTAATATATTTATCTTTTATATCATCATAATTGCTAGGTGCAGCGACAACTCCCTTTAAGATAAGTTTATCAATTGTCGCATTTTGGAGAGCAGTAGATAATGCGTCACTCAATTGAGATATGGTTGTGTCTGATTCTATCAAAGACAAGACTCCACTCTCCAATTCCGAACTCGTGAACATATCTGATACAGTAAAATCATTTACCGCATCTTTTGCAGTACCCACAGTCAAACGTGAGACAGCACGCAATATGCCTGTAATCTCCTCCCTCTGACTGTTGTATACTTTGTCCTGACTTATATCATACTCAAAGCCTAACAAGTCTGCTATATACATGTTGTCAATCGCTTGGCCCAATTCATTAATAGTAGTGTTTCTATTGATATTATCAAAGCAAGCTGGCAAAACGACTCCATAATCTTGCTCCAATTCTCCCAATGTAATATTTTCACCTAGATTGGATGTAAGGCTTGAAATCGCTTCCGCTAAAGGCAGATATTTTAGCTGAATGCCTACCCTATTTTGATTGATAGCGAATTCTCTATTGTTTATGACAACGTAGCCATTGTTGATTGAATATATGAAATCCACTTGTACTGATAGACTCTCATCTTCATACAAAACTGAATTTTGAGTATCTACATAATATGTCTTATATTTATCCAACATATTGTTCATATTGTCGAGATTGATTATCTCTTTCAATTCATCTGCACTGATATTGGAGATTTTATCCTTAATGCTGTTCACTAAGTTTGGCAAAGGGACATCATACAAATCAGTTATATTGATTCCCATAAACTCGTTGCCTATATCTACCCCAAAGTCCTTCTTCAAATCATTCAGCGTATATGTGTCAATATTTTGCCCTAAATTGACTGCATGATTGACAAATTCGCTGAGAGTCAAATTGTTGAGATCATCATTACCCAAATCTATCTCAGTTTTGAAATTGTTATTTAGCCAATTAGGTGAAACTTTGTAGTACGCAAAGGCGACAACTCCAGCCAACATAGCAATACCCACCAATATACCAATCAGCGTACCAAAGAAAAACGTTCCAACATGCGAACCGTTTGCCTTGTGTTTAAATTCGCTAGAATTTCTGCTCATAATAACCCCTGTTAATAATATTATTGCACAAAAGCCAAGAAAAATAAAATAGATTTAGGTGTAATTTTTAAAAATATGTAATTTTAATAGTTTAACTGACCATTAATTTAATTCTGTAATATTGTATTTGTTATTTAATATACGAAAATGTTCTATTTTAAGGCACTTAACTTATAAAAAATATTTATTATATTCCGCTATTATTTTCGACTTCAAGTGGCTTATAAAAGGTTTCTAGTATTCGTGGAAAGTATGCAGATAGTGGCAAATCTTGTTTTTCATATTCTTTAAGCGCATCTAAAACTATGCGAGTATGAATAAAACCTAGACCTTCTTCTTGTTGGATACGTGATTCTTCACATTCTTCGCCAACAAGTTTATTGTAATACAAAATCGTCATACAGCGAATAATTTGCTCGTTTATATAAGTTTTGTCACTACCATATGCCTTTTTTCGCATTTTTTCACGAATCTCATTAGGAAGTTCTAACACCCTCATCTCGTCAAAATATTTATCGGTCAAAGGATTTATAATAGGATGTGAAAATTCGTGTTGAACCAGCCCACCTCTATCATCTTTTGAAGCAAATTCTATTTCTCTCTTTCCTTCTACCAATTTTGATTTCAATCCTAAGTTACAAATAGAAACATTTTCATTATTTACTCCATAATTTGCTCTTATTTGTAGTGGCATAAGATTAATTACATACTCACGATTAAAATCTTCTTTAAAAAATTCGGTTAAAAATTTTATTATGTATTCTGGGTCAATGTTTTTCTTTGTATCTTCTATCCATTTTGAATATATTATTTCGTGTGCAAAATAAAATTCATTGAATTTAGATTTTTCTACAAAATCAGGAATTGAATCCAAAAATTCTAGTATAATTTTCTCACTCCTAAGTCTCGATTTAAAAGGATAATCCAATAATTTTGCATACGAAAAATCTTCATCTAACTGCAAGGCGAGATCAATCGGTGCATCATAATTAAAATTCAATTTGTCTACTATTTCGTTTAATAGTTTTACCGCATTATGCGTTTTTACTGGCGCGAAAAATTCTTCCACTTCGCGTTTATATTCAAAGTCAAAATCTACATTTAATCTAGGTGTTTTTTTAAAATAATCACTTATAACGAGTAGAATCTCCATCACTTCTGTTCGTTTATCTATACAAAATTTTATATCCATAATATTTATTATAACAATATAATAGTACTTTGTCAAATTTTAATAATTGTACATTTTGAATAGTTTAATAGATTGAATAAGTTACAATAAAGTTTATTAAATTACATATAAAACTTTACATTATCACGATGCTACAACCTGGATTTAATAGATAGAGTTCTCTATCTGCAATCAAATCTGGGCAATAGTTGATAGCGATCTTTCTAACTGTATTATTTGGAGTCCATTTGTCGCAACAGACAAAATCTTCTATCTTCTTCGCATTCTTTAGATCCTTGCATTTTTTCAAGAAAGCATCTTTAATCGCCCCACCTACGCCATGACTGCCATATCCGTGGATCACTTTCATTACTTTAAAACCGCCCCGCTTGTAACTATCAATTTCCACCAAAAATTGAGCGATCGCTTCTGCCACCGTCTGCCTATTACTCTTTATATCAATAGTGATCAATTTCATAATATAATTATACAAAATAATAAAAAATAAATCAAATATATAGTTTCACGCTGTTTCTTAAATTCTTAAAATAAAAAACACAAATTGCAATGAATTTGTGTTCAAATCGACTTAAGCTGTTTGCTTTTTCTCTTTAGGTTGCTGTTTCAATTTTATAACCTTGGGCTTTGCTTTTTTGTTGATGAAATCTGCCGTGATAGTTATCTTCTTTATGTCGTCTTCGAAATGGCAACTATACATAACATCAAGCATGCGTTCTTCTAAGATTGTTCTCAATCCCCTTGCTCCCGTCTTCAACTCAATCGCTTTTTTAGCTACCGCTTGGATCGCATCCGGCTCGAAATTTAGATCTATTCCATCCATCTTAAACATTTGGACATACTGCTTAGTTATAGCATTTTTGGGCTCTACCAAAATTCGCTCAAACGCCTTTTCGTCTAGACTATCAAGAGTCGCAACGATTGGAAGTCTACCTACAAACTCTGGTATCATACCATATTTAATCAAATCTTGCGGTTGTATATCTTCAAATTTGTTGATAGGCTCAGCGTCAATAGTCTGCTTCACTTCTGCGCCGAAGCCTAGAGATGACGCTCCCTTTCTCTCGCTGATGATCTTGTCTAGCCCTACAAATGCTCCCCCACATATGAATAAAATGTTCGTGGTGTCTATTTTGATATTTTCCTGTTGTGGATGCTTTCTTCCACCCTGCGGTGGAACGGACGCAATCGTACCTTCCAAAATTTTTAGCAATGCCTGTTGTACTCCTTCTCCGCTCACATCACGTGTGATGGAGACGTTTTGAGTCTTTCTAGCAATCTTGTCTATTTCATCAATATAGATAATCCCACGCTGTGCTTTCTCTATATCATAGTCCGCATTTTGAATTAATTTTAGCAAAATATTTTCTACATCATCGCCCACATATCCCGCTTCAGTTAATGCTGTAGCGTCACTAGACGCGAAAGGCACTTTCAGCGTCTTTGCCAAAGTCTTCGCGAGCAAAGTCTTCCCGCTACCTGTAGGACCAACCAACAACACGTTTGACTTCTCTAGTTCCACTTCGTCTTGCGAATTTTCCTTTTTTATTAAGTTATAGTTAATTCTCTTGTAGTGATTGTATACAGATACGGCAAGGATCTTCTTCACTTCATCTTGACCGATAATGAATTCATCCAATTTACGTTTGATTTCTTGCGGTTTGATAAGGTCGATAAATTCATTTTTCTCACTTTCTTTTGTTCGTGTATTAAAGTCCATCAAATCACGACAAATATTCAAGCAATCCTTGCAAATGAAGCAGTCTCCTTCTGGATTGCTGATAATGTCTGTCAATTCTCTTGCGGGACGACCGCAAAATGAACAAATGGTTTCGATCTCTTTCATATGCTCCTTCAAAGACAAAACGTCTATAATATAATTTGTAGAATAGAAAATTAATTATTCATTAATTTTTTCTCTTGTCATAAATTTTATCAATAAGTCCGTACTTTAGTGCCTGTTTAGCGTCCAAGAAATTATCTCTGTCTGTATCTTTTATGATTGTGTTGATGTCTTTGCCAGTATTGTCAGCTAAAATTCTATTGAGAGTTTCTCTCGTCTTTTGCATATGTTTAGCATGTATCTCAATATCGCTAGCCTGCCCTTGCGTGCCACCTAAAGGCTGGTGGATCATGACTTCACTATGTGGTAGGCATATTCTCTTGCCCTTAGCGCCACTAGATAATATCACAGCAGCCATGCTGGCAGCCATACCAATACAGATAGTGGACACATCACATTTGACATATTGCATAGTGTCGTATATTGCCATACCTGCAGTAACGCTACCGCCCGGACTGTTGATATACATAAATATGTCCTTATCTGGATTTTTACCTTCAAGGTAAATCAGTTGAGCTACAACTGTATTTGCCATTTGGTCATCAATCTCTCCAGATAGGAAAACAATTCTATCTTCCAAAAGTCTAGAATAAATGTCATAACTCCTTTCGACATTTCCGACTTGATCAATTACCATAGGTATCATAATATCATCTCCTTATAATTATTCAATTGTATTGTTTTCTCGTAAAAACTCAACTAATTTTTTCATCAAAATTTCATTGGCAATGTTGTTTATCATATCATTATTAACTTGTTTAGAGAATTCTTCCTTGGTCTTACCAGAATTTTTTGCCATTTCTTCGATTTTATTGTCGATATCCTTTTCAATGACGTCAAGATGTTCATCTCTAAGCAGTTTTTCAAGCACTAATCTACCTTTGACATTTCTAGCACAATTCTTCTTGATCTCTTCTTTGAATTCATCAGTGGTTTTACCAATGTACTTTGCATAATCGTCAATAGTGATGCCCTGATATTTCATCTGCATTTCCATACCGTTCAACTGACGATTGAATTCTTGCTCTACCATCACTGCAGGTGGAACGAGCTCTGTATCATCTATGACTTTATCCAAAATGTCGTTTTCAAGTTCCAATTCTGCCCTATCGTTTGCTTGCTTTGTCAGTTTTGCTTTCACATCTTTTTTATACGCTTCGACCGTCTCGAACTCTGTACTATTTTTTACGAATTCTTCGTTCAATTCTGGCATTACACGTTCACGAATATTTTTGATTTCGACCTTGAAAGTCGCAGGTTTTCCTGCCAAACTCTTTTCATGATATTCACTAGGGAAAGTAACTATTACATCTTTTTTGTCCCCGATGTTCATGCCGATCAACTGGTCTTCAAAGTTGTCTATAAAGGTTTTGCTCCCCACTTGCAATTGATAGTTTTCAGCCTTGCCACCGTCAAATTGTTTGTCATCAATATAGCCATCAAAATCAAGAGTCACAAAATCTCCATCTTTTACAGGTTTTTTCGTCTCTACCAATCTTGATGCTCGCAAGAGTTCCTTTTTAATCTCTTCGTCCACATCTTTAGCTGTGATTTTCACCGCCTGTTTTTTGAAAGTCAAGCCCTTATATGGAGCAAGATTAAAGTTAGGCACACCTGGTATAGACAAAACAATTTCTATGCCCTTTTCGTCAATTTTCTTGATCTCAAGTCTAGGTGCGTCAATCGGTCTAATCTCTTCATGCTCACGCAAAACTTGAGTGTAAGCTTTGTAATACACTTCATCTATCGCTTCATTGATAAAAGCACCCGTACCATAAGTCTTCTCAATAATATTTCTTGGGGCATGACCCTTTCTAAAACCTGGGATGTTGAATTTGCCTTTGTTCTTTTCGTAGGCAGAATTCAATGCTTCATTCCATTCCTTGGCATCTAAATTGATTGTGACGTCATAAACGCCATCCGTTTTCTTTTCAATATTATATTTCATATTCACTCCTTAAAATCCCCTTAACGCGTGTATTGTAGCACATTAGATTAAATTTTGCAATCAAATCAGCGCACAAAATCCAAGTATGATCACCAATGCTCCGAATAGGTAAAAAGAAATTTGCATTTTCATTTTTTGTCTTTTTAGCCTAGCTATTTCTTTGTATATTTCGGACATCAAGTTTATATCATCAGTTTCTTCAATCGCTAAATCCAATTCTATAATATTTTCAGTTAGCCCTTTAGTTTTATAAATACAAAACAAAATCAAAGCGGCGCCGAGTAAAATTACACCAAAAGAAAGGCAATATTTATTTTGATTGCCTAAAATCAACAACAACAAACCTATAAACAAACTCACCATAGAGATGGTGAGTTTTAAATCAAACCTGTTTTTCATACTAGAATGTCAAGAACAAGAAAACAACAATCAATATAACCGCAATCACATATGCAATCATAAATCCGATATTTCTTCTAGACTTTGCGAAATAGAACGCAAATACTGCAGTGATAGCGTATGCTATGAATTGTGCTATTGTATTCATTGCTGAAATAACAGTAGAACTGAGCCCCACTTTGTCAAAAATAAATTGAAGAATAAGTGCCAAAGCAATTAAACATATTGACAAATACGCCAAAAACGTCACAAAACCTCTACCCTTCATGATACCCTCCATTTATATTATATCAAAAAAGATATTTTAATACAAATAAATTTTTACCTTTTTTCTATCTTATTCGCAAAATGACAAATTTAGAATAAATAGTCTAAAAATGTTTAATATTCCAAATTATTCAACACATTTAGAAAATAATCAGGCAAATCAATTTCAAAAACTTTCGTCTCATTTGTCCTAGGGTGGACAAACTGAATTTTGTACGCGAACAACAACTGCCAAGGTGTCTTTATACCCTTATCTACTCCACCGTAGAGTTTATCTCCTACTATCGGATGGTTGATTGATTTCAGATGTGCTCTGATTTGATGCGTCCTGCCAGTAGTAAGCTTGCAATTGAGCAAAGTGTAGTGAGCGTAAACTTTGTCGATCGAAAATATGGTCTTGCTATATTTACCATTCATGTCTTTATTTAAAATCATCTGTTCACGATTTTTCGGATTTCTATTGAGATACCCTTCCACAGCAAAATCGCTCTTTAACCTACCTTTGATAAGTGCCTTGTACTCTCTATTTAGAGTTTTGTCTTTCAACTGTTCGCTTAGAATTTTGTGTGCGAAATCAGTCTTTGCGACAATCATCAACCCACCCGTATCCTTATCCAACCTGTGAACTATGCCCGGGCGCAAGACTCCGTTGATGGACGATAAATTTTTTATATGATACATCAGGGCATTCACTAGCGTGTGACACTTGGTCGTGTTGCATGGGTGGACGACTAATCCTGGTTGTTTATCTATTACCAACAGGTCATCATCTTCATAGATTATATGCAAAGGTATGTCCTCTGGATTGGTGTCCAATTTCTCTATCTCTTTTTCCGTCAGTTCAACCCCATCTCCGCTTTTTAGTTCATAGCCCGCTTTCACTACATTCCCATTGACTTTGATGTTGCCTTCATCATTTAATTTTTTGATAAAACTGCGTGAAAAATCAGTATTTTTAGCTAAAAATACGTCCAATCTTTCAATTTTTTTATCATTATATATAAATTTACGTGTCATTCTTTTTCTTCTTCCCAGACATAAACAAGATAAAAATCGCCAACATCACTGCGCCTACGCAAAGGAAACTATCTGCAAAATTAAACACAGGAAAGCTCGGCCAAAAATCTAGAAAAATAAAATCACGAACATACCCTAGCGCCAGTCTATCATAGAGATTCCCTATAGCTCCACCTATGATGAACCCAAAAGATATAGAATAAAAAATGCTGTCCGTCTTCATAAAATAGTTGAAAATGAATAGTGCCACTATCAACACGAAACTCACAATTATTAGCGTCAATGTGCTCCCGCTCATGATACCGAACGCCGCTCCAGTATTTCCCCCATTGGTGGCGATGGATATGACGTTAGGAATCAGATTGAAATATTCTACTTCAAATAAAAAATGTTTGGCAGTCAAATCAACCACCAACACACAAATTATTGAAACAACAATAGTAATCCATTTTTTCATTTTACATTATGATTATTAACTAAACATGAACTATTAAAGCAAGTTAGCTCATCATATTTTATTCTGGTTTCAAAATCTTATGCCCTTCAGGCGTCAGCAAAAACAAATCGCCGTGCCAGCGATGAATGCTCCCATTCAATCCATATATGGCGCCAGACAAAAAGTCTAGTATTCTCTCACTATCCGAACTAGATATTCCTTCTAGATTCACTGCGACAGACTGCCCTTGTTTTAGGTAATCAACGACTTGCTGAATTTCTTTATGCGTCTTTGGCTCTACCATAATTATATTAGACTCGGTCTGAATCCCGAAAGAATTGAAATTCGTAGCGGTGGGCATCGTCTCAAAATTATTTGTCTCTCCTGCCACTCTTTCGTGCAGATTGAAATTGGCATATTTGTCGTCCGCTACTTCTGTTTTAGCTTTTTTCTTTTTGTCATCTTTGTCATCAAAGCCCAGTCCATGAAGTATCCAATTAAAAAATCCCATACTTCACCTTCTAGCTAAATATTTGCTTTCTCAACATTTCATATTCAGCATCGGTCGCTATTTTAAATTCTTTAATCACCCTTTCATAGATAGAAATAAGGTATTTGTTGGTAGTCTTCGTTTTTGCTTTTTCCAACATTTTTTCAGCCACTTTGATTGCCCCTTGCCTGTCCTGCCTAATATCTATGCCGACAATCATCTCAATGACATCCATACATTTATTTTCAAATTCTTCAGTTGAAACATCAGCCATATAACATCTCCTAATAATATTCTAGTCATAGAACTCACTTTTGTCAACAAAATATGCAAACTAAAATTATAGTGAATTTTCTTATTTAATATAGAAGTGAATTCTTATTTAATCTAGAGAGGAAAAAGACCGAAAATTTATTTCGGTCTTTTCAATTAAGTCGTAGACTCTGGCAACATGAATGACACATTGATTGTGAATGACTTTCCTCTAACCGTCACATTGAAACTCAACATAACAGAAGTCGCTGTAGGGTTGTTTTCTTTGTAAGTCTTCAATGTATCATTTGTAATGCTAATTGTTGCATTTTCAATACTAGGATGAATAGCATTATTATCATTATCAACTATAGTTATACCACTATTTACTGTTTGATAAACAAACTTCCCACCATTCATCACGTATTGTCTTATCCTGCCATTAGATAAGTCTAGTGTTGAAGTAGTACCATCCACATAATTCACAGTATAGAAATATGTCTGAATTCCGCTACTGTAATAAGGTGTAACAATGCTAGTTGAGCTATCAGTCGTAGCTATCACATAGAACTCTTGTTCAAGCGAATAGATTGTAGATGAATCGCCGCTACCGGTAAATGTGTATGCATATAATCGGTAACTATTTTTACCCACAGTTATTGTCCCGCAATAATTTCTTGAATCACTTATTACATCATTAGCACCAGTTACCCATGACGATTGTGGACTTCCAGTTGATGAGATTACACCAAGAATCTGAACATTAGCATAATCTAATGCCGTTGAATCCATATAACTTGGCAGGAATATTCGTGACAATGTGATAGCCCCAGTTGAACCCTCTGTATTTGCAACTAACGCACTGTCCGTATACAGTCTAAATCCAGAAGTGTCATTATAGGCATCAATATGAACAATCGAATTTCCGTTCGCCATCACATCAAAGTCTGCTCTCAACTCATTGTTGAACAATTTATTATACGTTAGCGAAATAGATGTATCAACTAAATTGTTAGAACATTTAGCATATGGACTCAACAAGTTAATACCATAATATCCATTGCCAAGATCTATCAATTGATAATATATCTCTAAATTGTCACCAGCAAAACCTGTCATGTTAGACATTCTGATACAATCAATCCCCTGCAAGAAGGATAAGAAGCTATCAATATCATTATAACTGCTCGTGAATATTGATGGTAAATTGTCCTCATCTGCCGCATAAGAATTCAAGATAGATATATTCGTATTGTTGACGTCATAATCATCAGGACTGCTATCATTTAAATTCTCATAATACGTAAATCTAACACCATTAGATGTATTCGTCGTCACGAAATACGAACCATCTGCAGCATCGTATCTAGAAGAATTGCTACTATTTCTAGTAAATCTTGTCTCCTCTCCATCAATAGTTTGAACTAAAACTACTTGTTTGTTTTTATCACCTGTCACAATCAAATTGAAAGTATGTGAGTCACTGACAGTATATTGTACAGAGTAATAGAACAAGGTCAAGTTTGCTGAACCATCAGCTACAGTTATTTTATCAGCATTTAATGAAGATGCGTTCACTGTGACTGACGCACTATTGTAGACTCTATAAGTCACATAATAATATTCAGTTTTTTGTCCTAAATAGGTGAATCTGAACCTATAAACAACATTATAATTCGTGTAATTTGGTCCACTGCTCTGCGGTACATTAGGTAATGTCACATTTATTCTATTATTTGTCAGCAGTTCACTGTATGATAGAGTCGCAGTCGTTATAGAATTACTATTTCCTTCAAAGGCTGCAACAGGGTCGATCGTAGTCGAAGTCGTGCTAGCGACCACCACATATTCTGCACTTACCATAGGATTATTAAACTCATTATCTCTTTCTGATGTGCTATTCGCGCTCAAATTTACTCCACTAGTATTCGTCATGACAATTCCTGTTCCAGAAGCGCTACTCAAACTATTGATAGGGCTTACAGTCGTTCCAGAAGTAAATCCTTCTCCGCTAGATTGTCTTTGAATGGCAGTCTCTCCAAGCGTTGAAGTATAATCTAGAGTCACAAAGCCCAATACATTAATATACCACGTTACAGTATAGATACCATTTCCTTCGCAATCAATAGATAATATTAATGGGATTTCGCCAGAGAAGTCTTTCTTAAATGTTATAGTTTTGGTTTCATTGTTGATACTGATGACATCCGTGTAGTCTGTACTGATTGTGACGCTGTCTAGATCTCTAAATGTGTCATAACCATCAGCGGAATATAATTGTAATAATAAATCAGTATAATACTCTTCACCAACTTCTGCTTCTACTGACAATGATGTGTTATCTTCTTGTTCTCGATCGTTTAGATTATCTGTCAATGGGAATTCGTCATTGGTCGTTCCATTAACTAATTTGTCGATAATCAAAATGTAATTTGTATATAATTCATTATTGACCTGCTCGACATCATTTACCTCAAACTTGAAATTCACTCTCAACATGAAATTGAAATTAATATATCCCACAATATAGTTGCCTGATGACACTTCGAACACCAAATTCACTGTAGCGTCAGATGCTACCGCATTTGTCAATATCATATTGTTGGTAGTATCAGAACCTTCCTGATATGTGAACAAATTGTTGGTTGGATTGGTTATAAACACAGTGTTTCCACCCAACGAATAACGACTGACATTGCCGCCACTTCCAGTCATCAATTCGGCGGTTAATACATTGCTTGAAGATCCACTTGGAGCATTCGAATTAAATTCAATTTCGTTGTCCAAATTGATGAAGTCTCCGGCATAGTAGTTGCCGTAACTCGTGTCATAATTACTCCTCAAAGTGTAATTGAAGAACACTATTTCAAAGTTGTTTACAATAGAACCACTGTCCCCATATAATGTAAATCTATATGTCAATTGCTCTACAGGACTTCCGCCCTCTCGTAACAATGCTACATACACTCTGCTATTTAAAACTCTCAAAGTCAAACTATAATTTAAATAATCAATCTGATAGATCGTTTCACTTGTATCTGAAATAATCGTTTTAGTTATGCTAGATGGCTGCTGACTCGAATTTACATAAACACTGGTGATATAGAAATTTTTGTTATTCCCATCCATGATGTTTGCAACATTTGTTCCTGTAGCGACCCATGCACCATTCTCACCCTGGGTGTAACCATATCTAAACGTGTCAGTCGCATCCTGCCTTGGATCATTTATTAATATAGATACATATTCTGTAGAATTTGGATCTCCATAGCTACCGACAGTATCCACCTGATAATCAAGTCCATTCGTCAATTCTGTACTTGACATGATTTGGAAACGATAACTTGTATTCATGACTCCTGTTTCGTTGCTCATCAATATTTGAGTCATCAAATTGTTGTCCACTCTGCTAAATGATAAACCATCTCCAGAGTAGGATATACCATCCCCTAATGAAAACTCGATATAATTAGGATTGTTTTCGTCCATGAAGCCCATATTGGTAGGGTTATAATCAGCGCGCTCCTGACCATCAAGGCCTACGACATACACGCGCCTTGTATAGTTGATTTGACTGTTAGATTGACTGCTGTTGAATACATCATATATAGCGCCCGCGTCATCATCATTCACAAATAGGTGTGAATATATATCTACAATTGTGCTTGAAGAGGATACATTCTCGTGATCTGCTCCTACTATGTTGTATTTTGCAACGATGCCATTATATGACTGAGGAATATTGATATAGAAGGTCAAAGTCAATGTCGTACTGCTTGAACCCGTATTTTGAAGATAATAGTTCGCTCCATCATCTGGTGTAATAGTAATATACATAGCAATGGTTGTGTCTTGCGCTGTATGCACGAAGCGAAGTATGTTGTTTGTATCGTCCAGCGACTCATATTGTCCATTGAACCCTACCACATATTCAGGGTCGGAGAATGTCACATGCAATTTACTTGCTTCGTACGTATTTATCGTCAATCCGCTGCCTATGCTGAATTGCGTGTTTGTATCATTTATTGTTAAGGTCAATGAACTACCATAACTGTCATTATATAGTGTAGCACTAGGGTTTAAAGTCGTGCTATATGGATTATTGAAGTTATATCCGGATCCTGTGCCCTGAGATTGGGTGTAACTAATACCATTTCGAACATTTACATTCAAACGTTTCACAAAGGCTTGCTCGTCGTCTGAGACGATATCCAAGAATATGATGTCCAAAGACTCGACATATTCGCTCGTTGTCTGTTTAAATTCTAGATATGATCTACCATTCTCATAGACGAAAGTAACGTTGTCATTGATTGATGTACCATCACTAGCGCTAGGATTAGACAAATCAATTATCTTATCCCCTATTTGAATCCTTTTTGCATAGTTGCCTATGATTGTACTTGTCAATTCTAGACGGTTGTTGAATTCGCCATTGACGAACTGACCTACGGTTACATTATATACATTAGTATCCACTTGCACCGGATCATAGGAATAGTATACTTTCAACCTGAAATAATAGGCGTCATTATTTTCTTCCGAACCACTCAACAAATAGTCATATGATACTACAAAATTCAGTCCCGTTTGTACATATTTATGTATTGTCAATTTCCCATCAGCATCAAGAGTGATGATTGGTTCTAAATCATTTCCATAATATATTGTATTTTCATCCACACTATAGCCTTCTGTCAAATTGCTCGCAGATATATTATACCTAAAATTAGAGTTATCAAAACTGAACGCATCATCTTCACTAGGAGCAACTATGTTGGTGAATGGATTTTCATATTCGTTCATGCCGAACAATTCTTTTGTATATTCCCCTGTATTGTGTCCAGCCACCCTGTTCGTCAAGCCTGCATCAGCTCGCAATTCTTCCGTGTAATATGGCGTCAAATAGTATGAGAGACTACCAAAATAGAATTGTGTCCTATTGTCGTGATACAACATGCCAATTTTTACATATAGATAATTATATATATTTGGCAATGTATCAGCGTCATCAATCTCCTGCTGTTTAGCTGCAGTTCCTGTGCTGTTGTCGCTTTGTGTCTCTAAAGAATTTCTATAATAGATATATTCACTTTCTAATAAATAGAACCTAATATTATTTAAACTCAACCCAGAAGCTGTGAGTCCAAAATAATTTGATAAGAATTCAGTCGTGACAGCAACCCCTAACACACTTTGTACACCATCATTTACTACAATATAGTTCATGCCCTCAGCGTTGACTTTGACATCATCAGCTACATAATCGTTGGTGTAATCAATATTAGCGTAGTCAGAGCCAATTTGATTGAACAGATACACATTATAATATGCCACATAACCAGACGTTGAAGTCAATTTGAAAATGAAGTATCCATAATTGCTTCTACCATAATTGGCGTCATAATTGAATGTAATAGTTTTGTTTTGATTATCTATTTCAATAAAGCCACTATGATAATAATTACTTACATTTTCTTTACTTTGATAAGCGGCAAGGGAGATTTCAAAATCACCAACATCAGTTGTAGGTGCTGAATCACTATGATAATTTGTAACAATCGCTCTCGTGACAGACAGACTCTCATCATAATTGAACGTCAACACTTGGTTCATCGCCACAGGCTCATAGTTAGTCACATTGACTGTGTAAGCATTGCTACCAGACACTAAAGTTCCATCCAAAATTTCGCTATCCTCACTATCTAGGAATATGAAATTCGTGGTCTCACTTCCAAAATTTTGATAAGGATAGTTTATTGAAATACTTTGTCTATTTCTAATAGTAATTTCACGTGAGAATTGATACTCTATGCCATCCGCATAGACAATAGTAAATGTTATTGCCACATTTTTGCTATCTCTTTCTATCTCACTGAATGTCACATAAGCAAAGTCATTTGCTACATTATCATTAGTGTAACCCATGCCTAAGAATTCAGTATTTGCAAATGCGCTCTCATCACTGACTCCAGTAATTAGTAGACTTTCAATATTCTCCGTATCCCAAGAAGAAATGTCTGCAAACATCTTCAGTAGATCATATTGATTGTTCGAATAGTAGACAATTTCATCGCTAGAATCATCAGGAAGATATGGCATGACATCTATATTAAATGTTGTGCTGTTTGTATAATAAATTAATGTCTGTCCTGCTTCGTTCATAAAAGTAAATCTAAGCAATGGATTGTGGTATACATTAGCAATATTTTCTATTATTTCAAATCTATTTCCGCTCAGAATGGTGAAACTGAAAGTATCTGCCGTCTCACTTTCTAGTGTAATAGAAGTCAAATTAAATCCAGCAATAGATAAGAAATTTTCCATTTCTTTCTTCACCATCAATTCATAAGTGGATGTGTCCGAATTGTAATAAGAGACATTTGTATCATTTACCACACTGTCATTATATTGATTGGATATGGTGAATTCATAACTTCCCAAGTTTATATAAGAACCATTGTTATTATATTCAAAGGTCAACACTTCAGTGATATTAGAACCTATCAGTTCTATCCAATTTACCACCAAATTCCCTTCACTGATTGATACCAAACTGTCGCTACTGTTTGACGAAACGCGGACATTGGTACAATCAATCGTTGTAGTAGTATCATAATATTCAGAGGTATACATAGGAACAGAACTTGTACCATCATCATAATGACCGAATACTACATCAGTTCTGTATGACCTTAAGCTAATGATCTCATCTATTGGGTAACTATTGCCTCCATATATTTCACTCGTCAACACTTCATCTAAAACGACATTTGGTATGACTGTGATTGAATATGTCGCCAAAGTTGAACTATTCCCACCGCTTTGAGCAATGAATGTAAATGTATATACCCCACTATTACTCAAAGTCAACTCTGCGTTTTCCAAAGGCGCACTGTTGCCATTATTGACAGAATAATTGATCGCTATATTTGTAGACTCTGGCAGACTATTCATCACTTCAAATATAGGTTCATTGTTAGATGTCGTGTCATTGGACAAACTTTCGTATACTAGAACTTGCGTATTTTGGTAGAAATTCGACCAATTTGAATTCATGTTTATCTCAATGCTTGATGAAAATTCAATGCTGAAATGTAGAGTCTCACTGCTGTCGAAAGTTAAAATATTTACATCAAAATCAATTGTCAAAGCAGTATGCAAATAACTGTTTCTCGTAAAGGTCCAAGTAGGGGTCTCTCCAGCAACCGCTCTATTAGAAATGGTCAAAACTATTACACTATCCTCATCATCAGTCTTTAAATAAATGGCAGGATTTTCTGTATTGTCTAAATCATATTCAACTCTTAAATTTCTATCTCCGCTGAAGGTTGGCGACATATTAGATATGTCGACATTATTTGCTCCAACGCCAATCTCGACTCCATCATAGGTATAAGACAGCGCACTACTCAAATTATAGCTTATTGCATCATCTATCCTTATAACTGTAGAGTTTTGATGCAAAGCAAAATTACCATCATTTACGAATTCAATTTTCATATATTTATTGATAGCGCCAGAAGTTATTTGAATGACATAATCCCCAATCATGCTGACGGAAGGTAGTATATCATCTCCGAACGTAAATGCGTCTGTCGAATAAGCGATTTGCTGATCTATATTGACAATGCTTGGCTGAACTACAAATCCAGCAGTGGTCGAATTATTAGAAATTGGATTGAATATGCTAGATAAATTAGTTATTTGCCTAGTGTCATCGCCATTAACCACATAATAAGTATATGTATATTGACCATTAAAAGTATCGTATCCCACAACCGCTCTAAAATAGAAACTGTCAGCTAAAGCTTCTGATGAACTATCCGCTAAATTGTCTATAACTGTGACGACATCTCCGCCATCTTCATCTTGCCCTGAAATATAAGTGAAATAAATATCTGTAGGAGCAGTGCTAGAAATATAGATCGGATCTGAGGTAATATTGACACCATTATAACTTATCACCACTTGCAAATAATTTGTGCTAGTTGTCAGAGCTGAAAGCGCATTATAATGTATCACCAAACTATCTGCTATAAAATCTATAGATGTGATGGTCAAAGAATTTGAATTGTCAGTGATCAAGGTCCCATCCGCACTATATAGATGTACCGACACATTATCCGTGCCAAAACCATTTGCATTGTACATATTCTTTAGCATATCTCGTACATTTGATGTAAGAGTTATAGAGTGATCAGTTGTGTTTTCTATGACCTCGACTCTGTCGCCATCAATTGTAACGTGCTCGTCATCTCCACCTTGTGAAATAGAATTGTAATTAAAATTCACTTCATTAGGTAGTATATCATAGCTCACATTTATCGTCACTGCCTGCGAATTGCTAATAAAACTTCTGACCACATCTGCCACAACATCAGCCGAATTATCAGATAGGTTACCTAAATAAATTTCAGTTGAATTATTGTACATCAGTTGTTCAAAATTACATACGATGTCTTGATCATTGATTGTAATCACAAAATCATTGTTGACAATTCTAGGATTAATTGTGCCGATTGTGTATCCATCTGTAGAGATCATCTCGTCTACAACGTATCTCATAGTCTCAGCATCATATCTAAACCTTACAGTCAAATATTTTGTTGAAGTAGTTCCATCCATCTCTTCGGTATTGAAAGAGTAATAATAATATATTTGATTATTATTAATAATATCATTTATATAATCTTCAGCAGTCTGACCATAATTGTTTCTCAATTGCAAAACATATAACCTGCATCCAGCGTTGGTTGCCCCTGCCCTAGCACGCACTCTATTGACGAAATTGTTGCCATTCATATATCCGACTAGCACATATTCATTCCCATTGGCATCAATGAAATTCATGCCTTCGATGACATCCACTTCATATGCATTAGATTCGAGTTTTGGAGTAATAAACACACATGCGTCATAACTGCCGTTATTGATAGTTATAATATCTTCAAAATTGAGCTCTGGATAATTGATAGTATAGACATCTTCCACTATTGGATATATGACATTCAAATTGTGCGTTCTATCTTCTTCATTTACAAACGTGAAGGACAAATCAACTGGCGTGACCACAACATTTACTGCAGCGAAGTTATATCCACCTGTGCTGTTGACTACCATTATTCCTAACATCAATGTTTGGGTGTCGGTCAAGGTCGGAATAGATTTGGCAATTATATTCCAAGATTTCAAGTCAGAAGTCCCAAAACTGGTCACTTCGTAGTCAAAATCTTCACATACTGTATAACTGCCATTGAAACTGTCCAGCACATAGAATTCTAAATAACTACCAGTTCGCAGTAGATTAAACTGTTTTTGGCTAGCATCAGTTGTATCTAGGAACGCAACCCCGTTTGAACAAGTCAAAATTATATTTTCTTCATTTACATTTATATTGCAGGACAGAGAATCAATCGCCGTCTTTGCCCCTACAATTATATTTGAAAGAGTATAATTGATCTCCAAAGCTATTTCAGGGATCTCAATTTGATTTTGATCATTGTTATGCACATAATTATATGTACCGTCAAACGCATCACCAAAACCTAACAATGTAATATTAGATGTCGCTGAATTGTTTATCGTGATTGTCTGTCCACCTGTCGCCTCAAAGGTTATATTATTTTTTGTCCAATTTGTAGGATAACTTCCTTCATCTAGAATAAAATCAACTTCATTAAATCGTATATTTGTCTGCCTACCATCTCTCAACATGTACAATCTCAAATTGTTGTCGTTCGCATTTTCCACTCCCGAAGTGCCATTCAAAGTGATGTAGTTATTGCCAGAGTACAAATTCAAATTCACTCCAGTGCTATCCATACCCACACTAGAGATGTCCGAGTTCACCACGTTCACCGCAACAGTTCGGTTAACCATGTGATTGATACGTTCAAAGTTTGAATCCGTCTGACTATTTGCACTCGCCAAATATTCCGCCCTATCCTGATATGTAGCGAACACAGCAATGTTGAAAGTATATACCCCAGCAGTGTCCGCCATAAAATAATATTTGCCAGTCGTGTCGTCAAAATGAATAAAGGAATAATTTTGATAACTATCGCTATCAATCAAAATGTAGTCCGCTTGATTTGGATCCTGATAATATAGTTCGACAATTTTCTCGTCTTGACTGCTCATTGGCTGAAGTGAATAGTTTGGTGTGGCAGTATAACTAAAGTCCATTCTCACTTCCATGCCGATCGTGATTTCCTGCTCATTATCGACAATAGATGAACCAGAATAGTCTAGGGCGATATTATTTACCGCTCTATCTATCCAGATGGTCAAATTGTTAGATTGGACCTGGTTTCTCTCATCTCTTGCTTGCAATACAACTCTACCATAGTTTTCGTCCTGATAATCAATTGTAGAATTTTCGTTCAATTTATAATAGACTAATTCATTACATTCAATTTTATATCTATTGTTTTCAGCTACGAGTGGGACTCCATTAGCATCACACAGAGTGATTAAATTAGATCCTATGTTGTCGTAAAAATATATGTAACAGGTCTTGTGGTTAACTTCATTTTCGCTATTAGAAAATCCGTTCAGAACAAAAGTGTGTAATTGATCCAGTTCATCCTGTCTATACACTATAGTCTGTTCGCTTTCAATAAAGGATAGACTGCTAGGATACACGTCCGGTGTCCTAAATCTCCCCATCAACGCCATGACGCCAAAAACGGCGCCGACAAACACAGCGACTCCTCCTAGGACTATTCCAATTATCGCAAATATTTTTTTAACCATTTTCCCCTACCTAAATACTTTTCTTTAATTATTATCTACAAAAACTTACAAAATAATTATATATTTTCAAAACACAACTTGTCAAATAAAAGCGTGAAGAAAATACAAGTTAAATTTTTTGTCCCATAAAGAAAATTTTGAAAGATGAAGTGAATAAGATTATATTTAAAAATTTTAATAAAAATAGACAAAAAAAACAAAAAACATTAAATTTTTTTATTTTTTGATGTTTTTTGTGGTTATTTTTGAATTATTTTAAAAAATTAAACAATTTTATATAATTTTCAACAGTGACATCTTCCGGCCTTACTCTCTCGTCAAGACCCAATTCGTTCAACTTATTTGTCAAAAAATCTTTATCATATTTTGTCTTCAAATTGTTCACAAGTGTTTTCCTTCTCATGGAAAAGGCGAGATGTACAAAATCTTTGAAGTCCGAAAAATCAGAAATATTATATCTATTATGTGGTATCAATCTACATAGCGCACTGTCAACTTTTGGTGCAGGTGTGAAGCATTCTTTTTTTACAATCCTTGGTATATCCACATCAAATATTGATTGGAGTATGACGCTGGTGATTCCGTAGTCTTTGCATTTCGCTGGACTAGCAAATCTGATTGCCACTTCTTTTTGCACCAATATCAAGATACCGTCAAACATATCGATATGGTCTACCAATTTGAATACAATAGGTGTAGTTATATAATAAGGAATATTAGCAATCACTTTTGCTTTTGATTTTATAAATGTTGTTATGTCCGCTTTCATAAAATCTTGATATATTATTTTAAGATTGTCATGCTTTTCTTGCACTTTGTCTAGATATGGCTTCAAGGACGTATCTATTTCAAAAGCTATCACTTCCTTAGCTATATCTGCCAACACGTCAGTCAGAGTGCCCGCCCCTGCTCCTATCTCTAACACTACGTCATCTTTACCTAGTCCACCATCTTTTGCAATAGCTGTCAAAAGATTTCTGTCGAAAATGAAATTTTGCCCTAAACTTTTTTTAAACTCGATATTTTTTTCCAATTTCTTCTCCTATAGTTGACAAATCTTGTCGAATATTGTATAATCCAAATATACAAATGAAAATTTTGAAATACCAATGACAAAACGGCTCAACGCCGTTTTTTTGTGTTAACAACAAAACATATTTTCGTAAGAAAATTGTTTTCTTTTTTAGCCCTTTATTTTAGCAATCATCATATTTTTATATCAGTTTATTTTGACTGTCATTATACCATTGAGTGATTGCTGTTTGTTTTAATTTTTTGTTAAATTTTTCTCTAATTGTATATTTTTTTCATATATTTCAGTTGTTTTTCTCTGTTTTTTAATTTTTTTCTAAAAATATTGACTTTTAAAGAAAATGAAATATATAATAATATAAAATAACTGGTGTAGCGAGTTCTGTTCATTGCGATATTGAGAACAGGAGTAACAGAGATGTGAAAGTCTACTATAAAAAGCCGGTTATTTTTTACTAACTTATAGTGAATATTTTTAGTGTCGATTAAAAATAAAATATCTTAACAATATTCTATATATTGTATTATAGCATAGTAGAATATTGATGTCAAATTTAAATTCGTCTTCAAAATGTTGACAATTTTTTTTCTACATGATAAGATTTAAGCGAGAAACGTTATATAAGTTTGAAGAGTAGTCTTATAAACGCTTACAAGAGAGAATTGCCGTCGGCTGAAAGCAATTTAAGAAGGTTGTAAGATGAAGGTAGCAAACGAGTTCGGACGAAGAAGAATAGTAGACCGTCCGCGTAGTTGAAAAGATACGTCAGTTTGAAATAAGGAGCATTTTGCTTGAAGTAAGGTGGTACCACGATAGAATTCGTCCTTGCATAACGCAAGATTTTTTTATTTTAAGGAGAAATGTATGTTAGGTAAATCATATGAACCACAATCAAAAGAAAGTTTGATATATAAAAAGTGGGAAGACAATCACTGTTTCAAACCGAAATCAGACTTTTCAAAATCTGATGACGCAGAAAACTATACTATAATCATGCCACCACCAAATATCACAGGTCAATTGCATATTGGTCACGCGCTGAACAACACGACTCAAGATTTCTTGATTCGTTTCAAGCGCATGAAGGGATACAATACACTTTGGATACCCGGGACCGACCATGCATCCATCGCTACAGAAGTGAAAATCATAGACGCGTTGAAAAAAGAAGGACTATCAAAAGAGAAATTGGGAAGAGAAGAATTCTTGAAACGTGCTTGGCAATGGAATGACAAATATGGCGGGAGAATAAAATTACAACTAAAATCATTAGGTTGCAGTTGCGATTGGGATAGATGCGCTTTCACCATGGATGAACAAAGACAAAAATCAGTTCTGTCCGTTTTCAAGCAATTGTATGATGAAGGCTATATTTACCGTGGCGAGAAGCTCATCAACTGGTGTCCTACTTGTAAGACTGCACTCTCCGACGCAGAAGTTGAACATGTGGATGAAAATTCTAGTCTGTGGTATATCCGCTACCCTTATGCGGATAAAAGCGGTTACTTAGTCGTCGCCACCACTCGTCCGGAAACAATGTTTGGTGACGTATGTGTTGCAGTCAATCCGGAAGATGAGAGATACAAAGACATGATTGGGAAAAATGTCATCCTGCCGGTCATAAATAAAGAGATACCAATAATTGGCGACAGCTATGTTGAAAAAGATTTTGGTACAGGTGTGGTTAAAATTACCCCAGCCCATGATTTCAACGATTTTGAAGTCGGAAAACGTCACAACTTCGCCCCAATAAAGATAATGAATTTAGACGGCACAATGAATGAAAATTGTGGAAAATATGCGAATTTTGATAGATACGAATGTAGAAAACAACTGATAGAAGAGTTGAAAGCTCAAAATTTGATAGAAAAGATTGAACCATATCGCCTTCCAAAAGCTACATGCTATAGGTGTCACAGTGCGATTGAACCAATGATGAGCAAGCAATGGTTTATGGATATGCAAGATATGGCAAAGCTGGGTCTAGACGCTGTAGACAATCAAGAATTAGAGATTGTACCACAAAGAGTGCAAAAAATATATAAAAATTGGCTGGAAAATATCAAAGATTGGTGCATTTCAAGGCAATTATGGTGGGGACATAGAATTCCAGCATATTATTGCAAAGATTGCGGAAACACTATGGTCGAATTGTCCGCGCCTAAGACATGCTCAAAATGCGGAAGTCAAAATATAGAGCAAGATCCTGACGTGTTGGACACATGGTTCAGTTCTGCGCTATGGCCGTTCTCTACTCTTGGGTATCCAGAAAAGACAGATGATCTAAAAAGATTTTTCCCAACATCCACTTTGGTCACCGCACAAGACATCATTTTCTTCTGGGTAGCACGTATGGTCATGATGTCGAAGAAGATTATGGGGAAAACTCCGTTTAGTAAAGTACTAATCAATGGAATTGTCCGCGATGACGAAGGTAAGAAAATGAGCAAGTCTTCCAACAACGGTGTCGACCCTATAGAGATCATTGAAAAATATGGTGCTGACTCACTGAGACTTTCGCTACTCTTTGGCAATGGTACTGGAAATGATTTTAGGTTCAGCGAAGAAAAGATTTTGGAAGATAGAAAATTTATAAATAAAGTTTTCAATTCAGGAAAATTCCTGGAGTTGGTATTGAGTCAAACGTATGATACCAAACTCGATAAAACAAAATTGAATATCTTTGACAAATGGATATATACAAAGCTTGACGAAGCGATCAACGAAATAAATAAACTTATTGACAATCTAGATGTATGCCAAGCGGTCAATAAAATGTACTCTTTTGTTTGGGACGATTTCTGCAATTATTATCTTGAATTTTCAAAAGCTTATGTGTATAGTGATGACCAAGAAACACGTGCCAACGCATGTGCAATTCTAAAAGATGTATATCTAAACATTCTAAAATTGCTTCACCCTATCATTCCATTTATCACGGAAGATATTTATTCAAATTTCACAGGCGAATTATTGATCAGTCAAACTTATGCGTCAAGCTTAGGTCAGTTCAAAAAAGAAAGTGAAGATGTGGAAAAAATCATCTCTTTGATTCAAAAGATACGAGAGACTAGATTGAGTTATGATGTCCTTCCTTCAAAACGTATCACACTTGTGCTTGACAAAAATAATTCAAAACAAGAAGCTATTGATATTGTTGAAAATGCTAAACTAGTTTTGTCAAAAATGACAAATATTGAAAAGGTCGACGTAAAGGAAAACCTTGGCAATGATTTGGTAAAATTCGTGAGTGAACTAGGTGAATTCTATTTCTACAAAAATGAACTAGTAGACACTGCAAAAGAGCGCGAAAAGATAAATAAAGATTTAGATAAAATCAATGCCGAAATTAAGATATTGGAAAGTAGAATTCTCAATCCAAATTTCGTTACACGTGCACCAAAAGAGTTGGTGGAAAAAGAAAAATCTAGATACGATTATTTGTTAAGTAGCAAAAATTCTCTAGAAGAAAAATTAAAAAATTTTAATTAAACTATAGTAAAAAAAGCGAACAGATGTCTGTTCGCTTTTTATTTTTATTTGAATTATTGATTATATTTAAAATGAACATTTTTTAATTAAAATTAAATAAATTTTTAAAATTTTCAATTTTTGCACTATTTTTTTTGAAAATTTTGTATTATTTTAGTGTTTTTTATTAATTTTTTTATTTTTTATAAATTTTTAATTCCAAGTCAATTTATTATGATTTGAAATAATATAATTTAATTGATAAAATATGTTTTGCTTTTTTGTTTATTAAGAATGTGAATTGCATCTTTCATCTTCTATTACTGTCTCTCTATTTTGCACAACAACGCATTCAGTCGTGAGCAATGTGGACGCCACACTCCCTGCGCATTCTAGCGCAGTACGTGTTACCTTAAATGGATCGATTATCCCTGCTTCAAACATATCACAATATATGTCGTTCAAAGCATCATAACCATAGTTTTCATTTTCATTTTTTAGAACTTCTGTTACGACTACACCGTCATCAACGCCCGCATTTTTTGCTATCTGCCTGATTGGTTCTTCTAGTGTCTTGGATATTATCATGGCACCCAATTTTTCGTCTCCTGAAAGGTTGCATTCTATGTATTCATCCAACGGAGCTTTCGCTTTCAAAAGAGACACTCCACCACCGACAATAATACCTTCATCTATGGCTGCCATGGTAGCGTTGAGAGCGTCTTCCATACGCAATTTTTTCTCTCTCATCTCGACTTCAGAGATAGCGCCAACTTTGATAACTGCAATGCCTCCATTGAGTTGAGAAATTCGCGCCAAGATTGTCTCTTTGTCAAATTCGCGTTTTGCATGTTTTAATTTTTCTCTTAAGTCAGCTACTCTTTCCTTTATCTTTTCTTTGTCCCCTTGCGCACCTATGATTGTCGTTGCGTCTTTGTCCGCTTTTACTTTAGTACAATGCCCTAAATCTTCAAGGGTTATATCTTTGAAATTGTTGTATATATCCCCTGAGATAAATTTTCCGCCTACAATCATCGCTATGTCATCCAGCACCTTTTTCCTTCTATCTCCAAAATATGGAGCTTTTATTCCAAGACAATTGAAAATCTTTCTCATATTGTTGATGACAATTGTGGTCAACGCATCCCCTTCAATATCTTCTGCAATTATGAACAGACTGCCACCTGCTTTAGCTACTTTTTCTATCACTGGCAAAATTTCGCCTATGCTCGAAATCTTTTTGTCCGTCACTAAAATGTATGGATTCTCGATCTCTGCCACCATCTTATTTTGGTCATGACACATGTAAGGACTTATGTATCCACGATTGATTCTCGTCCCTTCTACAACATTTAGTGAATCTACTATACCACTCCCTTCTTCTATTGTTATCACGCCATCTAGTCCTACTTCGTCAAATGCCTTTGCCATCAACTTACCCGTCACCGAATTACCAGACGATATGCTAGCGACTTGCGATATAGATGTGCTATCCTGAACAGGTTTTGCTTTTTTACTTATGTACTCGACTGTGAAATCCACTGCCTTTTTTATACCATTACGTAATAATATTGGATTAGCTCCAGTGTTGAAACATTTTAAACCTTCTTTGAAAATCTTTTCTGCTATGACTGTCGCTGTGGTAGTTCCGTCACCTGCAATGTTGTTAGTCTTCGTACATGCTCCCCTTAAAATTTCGGCGCCAATATTCTCAACCTCATCTTTTAGTGCTATTTCTCTTGCAATAGTGACACCATCATTTGTAATCAACGGCTCGTCATTTTTGTGATCAAGTACCACATTTCGTCCCTTTGGTCCTAATGTGATTTTAACTGCATTGGATAGTGTCTCCACGCCTTTCAAGAGTTTGCTTCTAGCTTCTTCTCCATATTTTATAACTCTATCTATAATCATTCTTCCACCCCTATAATATCAATTTCGCGCATGATGATGTGCGTCTTGTCTTCGATTTTTAATTCTACGCCTGCGTATTTATTGAAAATAACCTTGTCGCCTACTTTCACTTTCATCTCTTTCCTGTTTCCGTCAAAGTCGTCACCATCACCCACTGCGACCACAGTACCTTTTTCCGGTCTTTCCTGTGCGGTTGATGGCAGCACAATACCACTGCTAGTCACATTTTCTTCCCCCTCCGGGAGAATAATCACTCTGTCATATAATGGTCTGATTTTCATTTTTCCTCCTTTATTCCTCTTGATTATAGCTGCAAAAGTCATCATTTTATCTCAAGACTGCCAGTTTCATAAAAATTTATCCTAAAGAATAAAATAAGTATGCAAAATTATGAATTTGATTATAACCACTACAAAATGAAAATAAACAAAAAGAGCAAATATTCAATTTGCATTATGTCTCTTTTAATTTTGATATTGTTGGGAATTGCCTTTTTCATCTATCCAAAAAATCACAAAACAACAGAGTTTTATTTTGTAGAAATTAAATCGTTTGTGACATACAATGAAGCAAACAACTTGGCTACATCCATTCAATCAATGGGTGGTGCGGGTTACGTATATTATGACGGATATTATCATGTATTAGCTGCTTACTATCCAAACGAAAAAGACGCCAAAAAGGTTTGTGAAAATTTAAAAGCCGAATATGACACAGTAAAGGTCTTCACTTTGACCACAGACAAGTTTTCAAAATCGAATTTGCTTTCTACACAAGAAAACAACACAATTAGAGAGATGATCGACGCGAATTTGACCCTGATTGACCAAGTATATACAAACATAATTGCCTACGACACATCCAGCATAAATGAAAGCCAACTGTTGATGAATTTAGAAAATTTAAAAACAGATTTTAAGAATAAATATGATGGTTATCTGTCTGATTTCAAGCAAAATGATAAATTCACAAAGTCAATAAAATATCTAAACAAAATACAAACATCTACCGATAATTTCAAATCCATATGTAGTGATCAGCAAATTTCTTATAAAATTAAATATGAATTAATAAAAATTGTGATAAATCACTCTTCTTTTTTAGCTTCGCTGTGATGTTTTTTGACTTCTTTTATCATCTCTATCAACTGCCAAACTGCAAGAGCAATTAAAAATATCGCGAAACACTTTTTCAAAATATCATTTGAAATATGGTTCGCAAGTATCGCTCCACCTAGACTGAACACGCAACCAATCACAGCTAGCAGCCAAGTCTGTTTGAATGCCACTAGATGATTTTTTATATGAATTCCTAGCGCGATCAATGACATTGGTAAAAAAGCAATGAGATTCACCCCTTGCGCTGCCAACTGTTCGTAGGACAAAAAAATTGTAAGTATTGGAATGGTCAGCGTTCCGCCACCCATACCCATACCGCCAATAATACCGCCCAGCACACCTGCTACAATTTCCCAAACAATCATATTTCACCTACCATATCAACATTCCTACGCCGCCTAAAAACATAAAGAAAATGAAAATTCCTTTGACGACTTTATTGTTCATCTTATTTAGCATGGTGGCACCTATTACTCCACCCGCAATAATCCCCACAATTACTGGCCATCCTTCCGAAAAATTTATCGAATGATAGCACAAGTACACTATACTGCTGACTAAACTGATTGGTAATATGATAAAGAGCGCGGTTGCCTGCGCTTTTTTCTGCTCCAAACCGAACATTTTAGTGAGTAATGGCACAACGATCATCCCGCCTCCGCCACCAAAAAATCCATTTATAACCCCTATTAATGCCCCAAACAAAACTATGTAGATTTTTTTAACCTTTTTCATACGGTTATTGTTCGCTTTTGATATAAAAATATTTGCCTTTTTTTTATTTTTATATTATAATATTTAAGTTTACAGCAATAATTATCAAAGAGGTAAAAATGAAAACAAAGAAGAAATCACTAAAAATTATTTTATCATATTTTTTATCATTGATCTTAATACTATTGGCGAATGTGGGCTTGATCAATGTATGCAAGGATAGCATTGACGTCTATGCTGCCAATTTGCAAGGCTCATCTCCTATTTCAATAGATAATTCGAATTTCAATTCAAATACAGATAATGAATATCCTTTCGCCCCTAATAGCTTTACTGCAAGTCAAGATATTGACACCGCAGGTGTTGAAGCAGGAGTCATCAATCTAGATGAAGAGGAATATTCTGACTACAGCAAAAATCCGTACTCTAACGATGACTATGTATTGATGATTGAAAGCCAAGGCAACAACGTAAACTTTGGATACACAACAGATAGAAACATTTCTCTATCTGCTGGAAGTAACTACTCTATTTCTGTAGATGTCTATACTTATAACGACGAAAATTCCAACAATTATGGTATGGCTAGTTTGTACCTTTTTGATGAAGACAACAAAGTTTATGCCTCGATTGACAATATCAGTTCAAAAAATGTATGGACGACTTATACCTTCTTTATAACGACTAACAACATTGAAGATTTAAGCCTAAAATTGGGTCTTTACATCAAAAGAGCGGGTGTAGTACTGTTTGACAACATATCAGCCTATGAATTAAATGACAAAACACTAACCTCTAGGATGAATGCGACAAACGCATCTACCTACACTTATATCAACGAAGTGGACAATGTCGTAAATGAATATGATGTATCAAACTTGTTTAGCGGGTACGAATTTGAGCAAGGAAAAAATACACCAGACTACACAATGGCGACTGTCGTAAACAACACAGACGACATTGAAGCAAGTGATGGCAGCAAGAACACCGCTTTTAAAATAGTGAACAAGCAAGCTACTTTTGCAAAGTATGCCACATCTGACGATTTCTTGACGTTAGATCAAAACACTATATACAAATTGACAATCAGTGTGAAAACTCTAGATCTATCAGGAAGCGCTAATCTACAATTGCTTCAAACTAATTTAGACGACGATGAAGAAGCGGTAGATAGTGATATATTGTCTATCAGTTCGGACACGGGTTCAAGCGATAATCTATCTAACAACTACGATGAATATACCTTCTTTATCAACTCCTACCCTACAAAATCTACAACATATAAATTGATTGTTGGTTTGGGAGATGAAGAGACCACGACTACAGGATCACTATATATCACTAATATCACATTGACCAAAGTAAACTATGACACATTTTCAAGTGCTACATCTGGCACAACAATTGCTAAAGTAGATTTAACTACAGACTATGTATTCTCTAGCAGTGAAATAATGCTAGATAACGGAAATTTCAATTTTTTAAATATTGAAGATTATAATAACCCTTACCCTGCAGGCGCGGAAGCATGGACGGTATCAACCGGTGAAGGTGAACAAAAATATGGCATAATCAACACCAGTCAATTTGACATGCTAGATGCTAGTCAATATACTAACCTACTAAATCCAACTAACCCAGATGGGAGTGTATCAGGCAACAATGTATTGATGCTCTACAATGCTAGTAGCGACACATTGAGTTATACCTCAACAGCGAAGACATTGAGTGCCAAGACTTATCATAAATTCACAGCACAAGTTCAGACACAAAATTCGCCAGTGACCTTGTCACTAGTTACAACAAAGGATGAACAAGAAGTGGTCCTCTCTTCCATCACAGTAGAGACAAATTTACAACAATGGCGTACAGTAGAGATGTATATCTACACTGGCTATCAAGAATTGGACGTTTCATTAAAGATAACATTGGATAGCGACAACTATGCCTACGCTTATGTTGACAACACGATGTTTGATTATTTAATCCAACCTACTGAAGATGTGTTCAACTCAATCACAAATTCGGCTACAGTTATCAAATCTGATTTATCCAATATGATATCTTCATCAAGCAGTTCTAGTTCTAGTCCATTCTCTACTCCTGACTATTTTACAGGTTCTAACAACGACGCTGTATTCGCTGGGGTGGTTGATCTAGAAAACACAGCAGCTCTAAATCAAGTGATAGCTAATCCTGAAAACTTCGTCAGCTTCACTTCTCTTGCGGGAGAAAATAGGCAGGTGTTAGCAATCCGTTCTATGGAAGAAGTGTACTACACTTACACTTCAAACATAGGATTTGATTTAACCTCCGGCTCTTATTATAGAATCAGCGTATCAGTCTACACCCAAAATCTACAATTATTGACCGAGGGTGTCGACAGTGAATTGATGGGTGCGAGCATCTCTCTATCTGGCTTTGATAACACCTTCACACAGATAGTTTCAGACAACACATGGACCACTTATACTTTCTATATCAGTCCTGACAGTGATGTTACAACTTACCTTCAATTATCTCTAGGCAGTGCTCAAGCTGGCACAATGGGGGATGTATTCTTCGGAAACATCGAATTTGACGATAGTCTGACTGATTTCGATGGAATCAACGAAAATGAATATACTAAGGTTTTGAACACGGTAAGTTCAACTACTGAAGATGATACTACTGATGACTCAACTGATTCAAGCACTTCTCCAGACTCAAACAATAACTGGATCTATTATATTCCAACTTTGTTGTTCGCTCTAGCTATAGTAATTGCTATTGTTGGCGTATTGGTCAGAAAAATTAAATGGAAAAAACCACGTAAAAAATCTAAAAATGAATATGATAGAGATAGAACGGTATCACGTCAAGTATATATGAGGAAAGCGACATCTATGCGCGAAGCAAAGATACGCGAATTGAAAAAAGAGATAGAAGAACTTACAAATCAACGTGCTCAATATGAAAATGATTACAAGAAAGATTTAGCGACTCTACGTGATATGAAGATCAAGCGCAGCAACCCTAATGATATTGTGAAACTGCAAAAAGACATGAAGAAAAATCAAAAACTTTCTGCCAATATCGGCGTCACAATAGAAAAATTGCAAAATGAAATTGAGTATGTGAAATCTGAACCATATTTAAACAGTCTGGCAAAGAAATTAGCAAATGAACCTTCTAACGAAGAGACTATTGATCAAGATGCAAATTCGTAATGCAAAAATCAGTATTCAAATAGAAAAGTGCCTTTATGGCACTTTTTTATATATCTTTATCAACTGCCCTATATACAATTTGTCTACTGAAAGTGAATTGTCCGCTTTCAATTTTTCTTTGTCCATATTGTAGATTGACGCAATTTTATCGAGTGTCTCCATTGGTTTTACAAAATGACTTATATAGTCGTTGACCTTGATCTTGACCCACTCGCCGTCATAATATTTTAGTTTGGAATTGTTGCGAATTATATTTGATTTGTTTGTATTGTACTTTATAGAGATGCTTTTTTCATCTTCGTTTTGTCCAATTCTATAATAAAATTCATCAGCAATTGTTATTTCCATATTTATATTTATTCACGGAGGCAAAAAAAGTTGATTGTCTGAATATAAAGTGCACCCAGAAAAGTTACTTCAATATCATATCTTTTTGAATTTTGATATATATTATTTTAGGACAAGTATGAAATCAATTTTTAAAGCAGTCGCTACAATTACAATATTTTCAGTAATAACGCGAGCTCTAGGCTTCTTTTTTAGAATTTTCCTTTCAAGAAAATTGGGTGCTGAAGGAGTAGGACTATTTCAAATGGCGAGTTCGGTTTTAGGTATTTTTATGACACTTGTGTCTAGCGGTATACCTTTGACCACAGCAAAACTCGTGTCTAAATATGAAGTCAACAACGAATTGAAGAAAAGAAATCAAGTGGTATCCTCTGCTCTTATCATCGCCCTATCTATAGCGATTTTGAGTTCGCTAATAATCTTTGCTCTGAAATATGTTTGGGGCATTATCTTGACAGATAGTCGTGCGGTGGAATTGCTGATAATAATGATCCCTTCTGTGATTTTCAGTGCAATATATGCCGTCTTTCGTGGCGCCATGTGGGGGCAAAATGACTATTTCAACTGCGGACTGACAGAATTGTTGGAACAGATCATTCGTTTTGCTTTGACATTTATAATGCTATTTACGATAACTGATTATTTTGTCGCCACCGAATACTCTGCCATAGCTTTCAATATCACCTGCTTATGCTCCGCACTGATTACAATCTTTATTTACTTCAGACATTCAAAATTGAATTTCAAACCCGGCGAATACAGAAATGTATTGAAAAGTGCCACCCCTATCACAGGAGTTCGTCTCGCTAGCTCCCTTGTACAACCCCTGACCACCCTTATCATCCCTAGCATGTTGATACTATCCGGATATTCCACCAGTGAAGCAGTGTCAAGCTTTGGCGTCATCATGGGTATGACCTTCCCTATGCTGTTTGTACCTATGTCTATCATAGGCAGTATCAGCATGGTCCTAATTCCTTCCATCAGTTCTATGATGAGTCAAAAGCAATATAACACTATCCAAGAAAACGTAACTAAGTCAATAGATGTGTCCGTATTTATCAGCATGCTATTTATCCCACTCTATTTGTCAGTGGGCGATTTGATTGGTCTAGTCCTATATGACAATGCCCTATCCGGCGTCCTACTTCAACTGTCTGCTGTATGTGTGTTGCCTATCACATTGTGCAACTTGACGGGAAGTATCCTAAACGCACTGAATTTAGAAGTGAAATCCTTTATAAACTACATAATTGGCTCGGCTGTCTTGTTCGCAAGTCTCATTATATTCACCCCGATGCTAGGGATAAATTCGGTCATAATCTCGCAACTACTTTCAATGGGCACAATCAGTTTATTAAATATTAGAAAAATCAAAAAAGTCTTGCCTGATTTGAAATTTAATTTAATTCAGACCACTTTCAAATATTCGCTAATCGTCATCCCGTCCAGCCTTTTGGGACATTTTATATCCAATATAAGTTTAGTGGTATTCAACAATTTTATTTCAGCATGTATAGGTGGCGGTATCAGCATAGTAGCAACAGTCGTCTTGTGTAAGATATTTAAATTATATGATTTTTCTCAACTTTTATCTATTATTAAGAAGAAAAACAGAAAAAACACATAAAAATTGCTAAGATTTTAGCAATTTTTTCATTTTCATTTTGTAGCATCCGCTTTAGTATAAAAACATCTATATTGAACATAATTATAGTATGTTTGTAATATTTTTGAGAGTTTTGATAATTTATATAACTGTATTGGTGTTTTTAAGGTTGATGGGCAAGCGCCAAATTGGTGAAATGCAACCCTACGAAGTGGTCATAACCTTGATCATAGCGGACCTAGCTACTGTGCCAATGAGTGACACTAATATTCCACTATTTAATGGCATATTACCTTTAGCAGTGTTGGTGCTAATTCATTATATAATCACACTTTTGACAAGAAAAAACATAAAAATTAGACGGTTTATGAGCGGACGACCTGTAGTCGTCATCAGCCCTAATGGAATTGAATACAAAGCCCTGAAAGAATTAAATATGAACATAGACGACCTACTAGAATCAATTCGCCAGTGTAACTTTTATAGTTTTGACCAAATCCTTTATGCTATCATTGAAACTAACGGAAAGATGAGTGTGATACCTACCAGCGCCTGCTCTCCCACCACTGCTCAAGATTTCAACATACAAAATCCGCCCGCAAAACTGCCACACGTGATAATATCAGACGGAAAAATAATCAAAGAAGAGATGAAATTAGTGGATTTGGACAACAAAAAATTGAATAAAATCCTCAATTATATAAAAATAAAATCCTTGAAAGATCTAATCATTCTATCCATAGATAGCGAAGGGAAAACCTATTATCAAAAGAAGGGCGAGAAATTTCAATTGATAGAAGACATAAAAAAGGAAGTGAAACTATGAAAACATGGATACCAATGCTCATCCTGTTAATTGCCGTCATAGGACTTTGCGCCTGGGATGGCGTACATACCAATCGCGTCTTTGAAAGGTTAGAAAACGATAGCATGGCAATATACGAAAAAGTTTTATCGACAGATATCACTGACGAAAATCTACAAGAACAGATAAAAAATCTAGATGATTATTGGACAGAAAAAATGGATATATTGTGTATATCCATTTCACGAAAAGATTTACAAGTCGTATCCGACTATTTGCAGTATCTATATTCTGCTATGATTAATGAAAACCAAGAAGACGCCATAACCTACTCGAGAATTTTGGCCTATAACATAAAAGGACTGAATCAAACCAATGGCATCGATGTGTTGAATCTGCTATAACAGCATCAAAAATGTAACAGTACAAACGATAACCACCAAAACCAGCACAAATACGGACGTTGCCACGTCATTTTCGTTTGTATCAAAATTAAAGAAGCTCGCTTTCTGCACGCCGTTTTCTTTCACAAAATTTTGAAGAGCATAGCCTGCAGCGGTGACTTCATTGATTTTAGTCTTGTAAGATTTTCCTGTCCTGATGCCTTTCGCTCGATACATTTTAATCAAGGATTTTTGCCTCGATTTTATCTGTTCTATATCAGCATCGTATGGCAAATCTAATATGTGATAACATTTTTTTATCTCTTTTAACATACTACACCATCTTTTTCAAATACATCCCTGTATAGCTATTTTTCACTTTGCAGATTTCTTCAGGAGTGCCCGCCGCCACAATCTTTCCGCCTCCTTCTCCGCCTTCTGGACCCATGTCTATAATGTAGTCAGCAGTCTTTACGACATCAAGATTATGTTCTATTACGACAACAGTGTTTCCCTTGCCTACCAAACGTTGCAATATATCCACAAGGCGTTTGACATCATATGCGTGCAAACCTGTCGTAGGTTCGTCAAGAATATATACTGTATTACCCGTGTCACGTTTTGACAGTTCGGTCGCCAGCTTCAACCTTTGAGCCTCTCCACCACTCAACGTGGTCGCACTTTGCCCCAATTTGATATAACCTAGCCCCACATCTACCAATGTTTGCAATTTACTTTTGATTTGCGGTACTGCATCAAAGAATTCGTATGCTTCATCAATTGTCATTTCCAACACGTCGTAAATGTTTTTACCTTTGTATTTCACGTCCAGTACTTCACGTGAATATCTCTTTCCGCCACACACTTCGCAAGGGACGTAGACGTCTGCCATAAAATACATTCTCAGACGTTTCACCCCATCTCCGCAACATGCTTCGCATCTTCCGCCTTCCACATTGAAGCTAAATTTGCCCATATCAAACCCCTTCTCTTTTGCCGAAGGGGTTGAAGCGAATAGCTCACGAATTTTCGTAAACACGCCCGAATATGTCGCCGGATTACTTCTTGGAGTTCTGCCAATAGGAGTTTGGTCTATTTGAATAACTTTGTCAATGTCTTCAATGCCTAATATTTCGGTTATGTTGTTTTCCTTGTCTCGTCTGTTGATTTTATTAAATAATGCTCTATAGAATATGTCATTTACTAGTGTAGATTTACCGCTACCGCTCACTCCCGTCACGCATGTCAATACTCCACGTGGAATGGCAACATCCAAATCATCAATATTGTGTTCTCTACAGCCCAAGAGACGGATATATCCGTTTTTTGTCTCACGCCTTTGTTTTGGCACTTCAATTTTCATCTCGCCTGACAAAAATTTACCCGTGATAGAGTCTTTACTGCTGATCAAATCTTGCACACTTCCCTGTGCTACCACAGTCCCACCGTGAGTCCCGGCGAACGGACCAATATCCACAATGTAGTCCGCCTGCCTGATAGTGTCTTCGTCATGCTCTACGACAATCAATGTATTGCCCAAATCGCGCAAATTTTTCAGCGTGTCTATCAATCTATCATTGTCACGTTGATGCAAGCCTATGCTTGGTTCGTCTAGTATATACAACACTCCACTCAAGCCACTGCCTATTTGGGTCGCCAATCTAATACGTTGAGATTCCCCACCAGAAAGAGTCCCCGCACGTCTAGATAGAGTCAGATATGTCAATCCTACATTTATCAAAAACGAAAGTCTCGAGGTAATTTCCTTTATGATGCTAGACGCAATCATCTGCTCTGTCTCGGTAAGTTTCAGTGAACTGATGAACGCATATAGTTTGCTGATTGACATATCACAGACATCTGCTATACTTTTTTTCTCAATCTTGATAGATAAAGCACTTGGGTTTAGCCTTTTGCCTAAACACTCCGGACAGGTATCTTCTGTCATCAGTTTGTAGATCTCTTCTTTTACATATTCGCTTTGAGACTCCTGAAATCTTCGCAACAGATCAGGAATAATCCCCATAAATAGCGCATCCTTTTGAACGCAATATTGATGAAGATTAGATGCTATAAGTTCCTTGTCTCCCGACTCGCCATTGATGAGCACATTTCTCGCTTCTTTAGGTATTTTATAATAAGGAGTATTTAAATCAAAATTATATTTTTTACCTAATTTCATCAGTGCCTTTTTCGTCATCCCTGTTGCGTCAATGTTGAATCCCATGACAGCTAACGCACCTTCATTGATAGACAATCTGTCGTTCTTGACAATCGAATTTTCACTTATTTTGATCACATATCCTAGTCCACCGCATTTTGGACAAGCACCCGCATGATTGTTGAAACTGAACAATGTCGGCTCAATGTCAGGAATAGAAATACCGCAATCAACACAACTATATTTGACACTATATAGTTTATCTTCGCCGTTGGCATTGACTATCACTATTCCGTCCGCCAATTGAAGACATTTTTCTACAGACTCTGTCAGTCTTGAGATGATGTTATCTTTCTTGACTATTCTATCTATCACGACATAGATATCATGACGTTTGTTCTTTTCCAAAACGATGTTATCGTCCAGTGAATATATTTCGCCATCAACTTTCACACGCACGTAACCGTCTTTCCTCAGTCCCTGCAAGGTCTTTTCATGAGTACCTTTTTGCGCACGAATTATAGGTGCCATGACTTGCATTTTTGTGCCTTCTGGTAATTCCATCAACCTGTCAACAATTTGGTCAATCGTTTGCACAGATATTGGTTTTCCGCACTTAGGACAATATGGTTTACCAATTCTTGCGTATAATAGACGCAAATAATCATATATCTCAGTGATTGTGCCCACTGTAGAACGTGGGTTGTTATTCGTGCTCTTTTGGTCGATTGAAATTGCGGGGCTCAAGCCATCAATGCTTTCTACATCCGGCTTGTTCATCTGCCCTAAAAATTGCCTAGCGTAACTAGACAAACTCTCCATATATCTGCGTTGCCCTTCTGCAAAAATAGTGTCAAACGCAAGAGTAGATTTACCACACCCACTGACCCCAGAAAAAACTACCAACTTATTTTTAGGTATGGTCACATCGATATTTTTTAAATTGTTTTCTTTAGCGCCCTTGACGACTATATTTTCTAACATAATTTATCCTCTATTGTACCCAATTAATTATCAAATAATATTATATCAAATATTTCGTCAATTTTCAACTGTTCAATTTATAAAATATTTATCATGTTTATACTAAATTAATTGTTTATAATTTTAATATTTGATTAAAATTTAAATGAATCCCAAGACACATTTTCTTCTTTTGCTTTTTTATTTTTTTCTTCAATTCTTATAGCATTGCAAAGATATAATGGTTTGAAAGGTTTTTTTCTAATTTTAACATAATCTTTTATGTGATTTTTAAAATGATTATATAACCAATCTTTATCGCTTTTTCCTATTATTCCATATTTTTTAAAATAATCATCAATTACAAATTTTGTATTTATGGGTAGAGATTTTATATCTTTTATAATATTCCATTCAACATCATCATAATTAAGACAATAAAATTCTATCAAATGTTTAAAATCCCGATATAAAACATTGGCAAAATTGAGTAATTCCTTATTTTCATAATCAAAGTTAAATTCATACAACTTGTTTTCAACTGCAATTTTTATATAACAAAGATCACTAATATCATTTTTTGAAAGTCCTGCATTGTAATAATCAATAACACTTTGTCTGTGGTGGTCTAAAATTTTTAGGAACTCATTTCCATTTATTTTATGATGTGTGGTCGACTCTATTGCTATATATGCAGTGTTTGAGATAATCTCTAGCCATTTGTATATCTCATTTTCTTTACTTATGATTTTAATTTCTACATATGGATCTAAATTTTTCATAATTTTTCCCTTTTCTATTTACGAGGTAAATCGCGTTTGATTAAATCCAGTGCTTCTTCTGGATTTTCTCTTAAAGAAATAAGTAAATTAAATATTCCAATACCGCGCAATCTATCCCCAAATTTTTGATATAAAATATAAGCAGTATATCCCTGAACTTCAACTGGATTCTCAACTACGAAATTGGATGCATCATTATGTCCATTTTTAAAATTATAAAACCAATACTTGAATTCATCAAATATATCTTTGTTGCGTTTAAATAATTCCATTTGTCTGTCAGCAAGCTCTTGGCTCATCTCCAAACTATTCTTCATATAATCGACTATTTCGTTGTCAGAAATCTTTTCAATACAACTTGCAAAATTTTCTTTTTTCTTAGTTGAATCCTTGCTTTTACTTATTGATTTTTTGTAAACATAAACGGTTGTATTTTCGTCAGTGTCAAGCTCACCGGTAAAATTAATGAATAATAGGTTGTCCCCATTGACCATTCTTTCAATAATTTTGTGTCTAACATGCAAAATATTGTTTTCAATATATATTTTAGCATCAGGATATATCCTTAATTTCATCATAGAATTTTCTTTTGTATAAGTTTTTTTGCCAATAGTAAAACTATCATCATCTCCCATGACTGCAACATCTCCCTCCATGAAACAAATTTTATCAAACATAGGATAGAGTATGTTAAAACAATCTTTTTTCTTCCTTTCGTGGTAAGAAGAAATTTCACTTTCCTTTATATTGTCAATATGTTGCCAAGTTCCATCTAAAAAATTGTTATATTCGCAGTTAATATCTTTCTGCATAAGCTTTCGCTCTTCTGCTTTTTCCATAATTTCTTCTAAATCTTTTCTTGTGTATGGTGTATTGTTAAGCCGTCTATAAACATGAAAATGCAGTCGTTGTTCTTGCGAATATGGTTCTTCTCTTTCAAACAAAATCAAACTTTCATCCAAGTTCATAATTAAAAATGTATATGTCTTTTCTTTTATGTTAATTGTGTCAATGCTGTAATACAAAAGATTTTTTGTATCCGTTCCGCATTGTTCTTCACCAAAAAAGAGTTCCTTTGGCATATCTGTCGGTTTAGTTGATACTGGACAACGCTCAATAGCCTTTGTGAAACTATTTGTTGAGTTTGCGTAAGCCCATTTCCCTTGAATTCTTGCTTGATGCTCCTTACTCTTTTGGATGTCGTAAATTGTTAAAATTTTTTTATTCATATCTTCCTCCTTTAATTTTTCAAGAAAGGATAGATTGAATTCAATGTGGTCGATTTTATTTTGCAATTCTTTCATTTTGTTTTCAATAACACTTTTCGACATGTGCATTATCTCGTCTATTGAAAAGTCAAGTGATTGAAAATATTGAATGTTAGCGAGCTTTTTAATACTATCTGCAGTATAGTATCTATAACCATTCTCTTCATTAACAAAATCAGGCTTCAAAAGTCCTATGTTATCGTACCAAATAAGTGTTTTAGTACTGATGCCCATAATCTTTGAAAATCGACCTATTGAATACATTTTCCCTCCTTTCTAACCCGACTATATCATTATAGTTAACTATAGACTCAAGTGTTTTTGACAAAATTTTTAAAATTTTTTTTTAATTATTTTATGAATTTACAGAAAATTTAAAAGATATAAAGAAAATTACCTTGTATTTATTCCTTTCTTTTCATAATAATTATAAACTATCAATACTAATATTTCAAACTATTTTCACATGTCATATTACTAAAAATTTCAAATCTCGTACTATAATCCAAATGATTAACTAATCATAAAAAAATAGTGCATACCAGTGCACTATTTTTATTTGCTAGTTAAAATGTAATATTTTAATCACATTAATTCTTTCTAGGAATTGTTACAATCAAAAGTAATGCTGCTACTCCAACGCCTATAGCGACATACATGCCCACTTGGTTGAAGAAGCCGTTGCCTACATTATACATTGAATTGATACTAATTGTAAAATCATCTTCATCATCAAAGGTATCATTTATGCTCAAGATGACATCATTGCCACTCAATTTATAATGATATTCGGTGGTAAGTTCGCCTAAACTATGTACGCATGTACCATTAAAATTGAACTTATATGTCTCTTCTACAGACACACCTGCCAATTCATAAGTCTTAGAATATTCGCCGAATGGCAGTATAAAACAAGGGTACCCATAACAAAGCACCACAAACACCACACAGATAATCAAAAGAATTTTTCTCATACTTCTCTCCTTTCAAATTTTCTATATTATATATTATTCGACATTAATTGTCAAGATTATATGCAACATATGATCACATTTCAATATATGCTCTAATGTAGAGTTTAAAAACTAAATGCTTGACAAAAATAATATTAAATTTAAACTTAATATAAGGAGAAGATATGAAAAAACGAACTCAAATTCCCGAAGAATACAAATGGGACCTAACCTCGGTCATAAAAGATGACGCTGAAATTATAGAGACTTTCAAAACAATGGAGAAGATGACTACAATTTTACCTAAATATAAAGACAAATTAAACAATCCTGACATACTTTACGAACGACTCACCAAATACGAAAAAGAGTTTATACAAATCAATAAATTGGCGTATTTTCTATCAAATATGAAGAACACGGACGCGTCCAACGTGAAGATTTTGGAATATATTCAAAAATTTATCAATTTAGAGACAAAATTGGACCAAGCAAATTCCTTTTTCACGCCACAACTATACGAATTGGATGACGCTTATCTAAATTCTTTGTTGACGGACAAAAGATTTAAAGATTATGACAACATGATAAAAGACATTATCAAATTGAAGCCACATAAAATTGATGAAAAGACGAATGAAATTTTATCAAAAATGGGCTCCTTCCTTGGCGACAACGAGACCATTCATAGCATCTTGCGCGACTCTGAAATTAAATATGATGACATAACTGATTCAAAAGGCAAAATTCACAAATTGGACACCGCTAATTACTCATCTTTTTTACACTCAAAAGACCCGCTACTTAGGAAAAACGCATTTAATTCTATGATGCAAGCGTACGGCAATCTAAACAAAACACTGACCGAGTTGTATTTAAAAGACATAGAATTGGACAAATTCTCATGCTCTATTTCAAACTATAATTCTGTATTAGAGCGCGAACTGATAGAAAATGATGTGCCTAAATCAGTTTTTGATAACATCATTAAATACACAAACGAAAATATACCTTTGTTGCAAGATTTTGTGAAAACGCAAGCAAAAATATCAAACAACAAAAATTTTTCATATTACGACCTATTTGAAGAAAGATCAAACAAGACAAAATACACGATTGAGCAAGCTCAAAAAATAATGCTAGATGCCCTATCTCCATTGGGAAACGAATACATTGATCTAGTTAAGAAAAAATTGAATGACAAATCTATTGACTATCTCCCCAATGAAAACAAATATACCGGGGCATATAATTCACACTGTTATGGCGCGAAAACTGTCATATTGATGAATTTCATAGACGACTATGATTCGCTCTCTACCCTTGTCCACGAGATGGGGCACTGCATCAATGCGGAATATTTCTTGATGGCACAACCGCATCAAAAGGCAGATATAACCATTTTTGCTGCTGAAATTGCGAGCACAGTGAATGAAACATTACTATCGCAATATCTTTTGAAGAATACGACCAAGCGTGAAAAAATTTATTACCTGCAACAATTCCTAGACAATGTTAGGGGCATTATATATAGGCAAACTTTATTCACCGAATTTGAACTCTTCGCTCATCAAAAGATAGAGAATGAAGAAAATATCACTTACAAAGATTTAAACGAATGCTATACTAATTTAAACAAAAAATATTATGGCAATTCATGTAAAATTCCTAAGTCCATGCAATATGAGTGGTCGCTTGTTCCGCATTTTTATTCTGCCTACTATGTGTACACTTACGCTACCGGATTGGTGACAGCAATCACGCTAGCCACGAAAATATTAAATGAACCTGATTTTTACAAAAAATACATCTATTTTCTTAAAAATGGTACAAACAAACCAAGCATTGAAGTTCTAAAAGAAATCGGAGTAGATTTGACACAGGAAGAGCCGTATAAAATCGCCTTTGATTATATAAAAAGGCAGTTAGATGAATATAAATCTCTTTGTAAATAATTTATAAAAGATTGCAAAAAATATTTCTAGATGCTATAATATAGGAGTATTTATGCTGGATAGAAAATCAATCGCAATCTTAAAATCTTTGAACAAACTTGCTGAAGGCAATGCTTACAAGGTTGTTACTAGCGATGAGATCCTTGCTTCGCTTTCACAAAAATCTCAATATGATGCGGACACAATCAAGCAAATTATTGACTTTTTGGAAAAGCAAGAGTATATTATCATCAAATTTAGTGAAGAAAACACCTATTGTTATTCTCTTCTACCAAAAGCAAGGATTTTTTTGGAGCAAGATGGTGGCAAGACAAAATCAAAAAATACAAAGTCGAATTTTTTGAATTATTTGTTCATCGCTCTAGCTTCATTCGTGGGGACATCTGTTGCGATGCTGATTTTCATACTATTTTCATTTTAGGTAAACAAACATGCTAACATTCAAAGAAAAATATGTGATGGAATATGTATATCAAAAGTGTCAAGGTAAAAAATCTTGCCTTATTTCGCCACGAGAAATCATCTCTTTCGCGGCAGACAGATATGTTATCTATCCAGAAGAGTTAGAAAAAATTATGACAAACTTAAGTTATGACAACTACATCGAACTATTCAAATCGGACAAAAAAGGTAGCCCAGTATACTGCGTCTCGCTAAAGATCAAAGGCGAAGGTTTTCATAGAGAACTTACCAACAACAAACGAAATTTATTATTGTTATTAGGCAGGACATGTCTCTTGGGTGCAATAAGTGCATTGATCGGCGTATTGATCAGATATATATTTTTATAGGAAGTTATGGAATATAGAAAATTTGAACTTGTATCAAAATATAAGCCTACTGGCGACCAGCCAGAAGCAATAAACTCACTTGTAGAAGGGATAAATGACGGACTTTCTGCCCAAGTCTTGAAAGGTGTTACGGGTAGTGGCAAGACTTTTACAATGGCGAATGTGATCGCTCAAGTCAACCGCCCCACTTTAGTCCTCGCGCACAACAAGACATTGGCAGCGCAGTTGTGTAACGAATTTAGAGAATTTTTTCCTAATAATCGAGTTGAGTTTTTTGTTTCATATTATGATTATTACCAACCAGAAGCGTATATCGTCTCAACTGACACTTATATAGAAAAGGATATGAGCGTCAATGATGAGATAGACAAGCTTCGCCACAGTGCCACCAGCAGTCTATTGGAGCGTAGCGATACGATAGTTGTCGCATCTGTCTCATGTATCTATGGCTTAGGTGCACCAAAAGAATATTATGACCTGCACATTTCTTTGCGTATTGGGGACAAGATGACGCGTGAAGATTTGATACATAGATTGATAAATATTCAATACACTCGAAACGAGATTGATTTCACACGTTCTACCTTTAGAGCACGCGGAGATGTTGTAGATATATTCCCAGCAGACAGCAGTGAACACGCAATCAGAGTAGAATTTTTCGATGACGAAATAGAAAATATTAGTGAATTTGAAGTTGTCACAGGAAAAGTAATTGACAGATTGAAACATGCGTCCATCTTCCCTGCCAGTCACTACGCTGTCGGCAGTGAAAAACTAAACAATGCACTAGAGCAGATTAGAAAAGATGCAAAAGAACGCGAAGAATTTTTCACGCGTGAAGGAAAATATATAGAAGCACAACGTATCAAAGAACGCACCAATTATGACATAGAAATGATGCAAGAGATGGGATATTGCTCGGGGATAGAGAATTATTCTCGCTATTTTGACGGACGCTCACCCGGCGAACCGCCATATACTCTACTAGACTATTTCCCAAACGGCTTCTTGTTGTTCGTTGACGAAAGTCATATTACTCTACCTCAAGTGCGCGGTATGTACAATGGGGACAGAGCAAGAAAAACTAGCTTGGTTGAATACGGCTTTCGACTCCCTAGTGCCTATGACAATAGACCACTAAACTTTGAAGAATTCAATAGCCGCATAGGACAAACCATCTATGTCTCTGCGACTCCTAACGAATATGAATTGTCTCTAGCTGGTCAGGTTGTTGAACAGGTGATACGTCCAACATTTCTATTAGACCCCGAAGTGGAAGTTCGCCCTAGCAATGGTCAAGTGGACAATCTATACGATGAGATCAAAAAGAATGTTGAAAAACATGGCAAAGTCCTAGTTACCACTCTTACAAAGAAAATGGCAGAAGATTTGTGTGCCTATTTTGGAGAAAACGGCATACGTGTGAAATATCTCCATAGCGATATTGACACCTTGGAAAGAGTAAAAATCATCAACGAATTGCGCGCGGACGAATTTGACTGTCTGATCGGGATCAATCTATTGAGAGAAGGTCTTGACCTACCCGAAGTGACGTTGGTGGCGATATTAGATGCGGACAAAGAAGGCTTTTTGCGTAGTGCCACTTCCCTCATACAGATTATAGGCCGTGCGGCGAGAAATAGTGAAAGCAAAGTAATAATGTACGCAGATATGATGACAGATAGCATGAAGCAAGCGATCCAAGAGACCGAGCGTAGACGAAAAATTCAAATGGAATACAACAAAAAGCACAATGTACAACCTATGACAATCAAGAAAGACATTGTGGATACTCTGAAAATACGAATGGATAAAGAAGAGACAAAGATGACAAAACAAGAAATATCCAAGAAGATTGAACAACTAAAAGGCATGATGAATACCGCAGCTTCCCAACTAGACTTTGAAACAGCAATAAACTTACGTGAAGAGATCGCAAAACTAAAAAGAAAATTAAGATAAATTTAATAGTTTATACAAATAAATTACAAAAAAGACATATTGTTAATTATAATATGCCTTTTTTATTTTACATTGAAATTTATGTTATAAAAAGTTACCCATTTGATTGTTCAAATGAAGTCAATTTAATTACAATTATTGCACAAACTTTTAATTCAGGAGGTAAATTTTCAGTTTCTTCTAGTTTTTTTATTTTCTCAAATAATTTACCATCTTGATATAGTTTTGCAACACCTTCAATTTTATATTGTAAATCATTTTGTTCTGGCATTAGAACGTTTAAAAAACATTTAGGGTTTTCCTCTATATTTTTGAAGCTTTTATTCATTTGAATATTAGAAAGAATGATCCTGTTTTTTTCTATCTTGCTAGGAACAACCCAAATACTTCTAGGTTGATTATTTAAATTTGATGTTGAAAAAATAATTTGCCCCGCATTTTTAATATTTTTTATTTGTAAATCACTTAACATTCTGTAACTCCTATGTATAGTATAACACAAAGCTTATTAAAATTTCTACCAATTTCTATAGGTATATAAAAGAAATAGAGAGTTAATTTTTATACTAACTCTCTTTTAAATGACCTATTCAACTTCGCCTGATTTTGCTTCAGTATCAGTATTGTCGTCTTTTTCGGTTTCCTTTACTTCTTCAGTGCTTTCGTCTGCTTTTTCTTCGACTTTAGCTTCCTCTTTCTTTTCTGCCTTGCTAGACTTATCACTGCTATTGTTTTCTACAACAATGTCGTCTTTTTTCTTCTTTGACTTTGAAGAGCCTCCCTTCTTACCAGTAAAGGCAAATACCAAAATCACAACAGCTAGAATTACTAAAGAAGCCACAATCAATACAGCACCAACAATAGAATCTGGAACTTCGCTTGGAGAAGATTCTGTAACAATATTGAAATTAATTGTCTTTGTTCCGACATTATCGTAGTTATCTTCTATAGATAATGTCAAAGTGCATCTACCTGTTCCGTTGATATAATATTGTCCGTCATTATCTCCACTTGTAACGATTCCATCATCACTGGTCAAAGTAACTTCCAAATCTGACCAACTCATAGTAGTTTGAGTACCTGAGTCATTTCTATCTTGAATTAACAAGTTGTCATTGTTGAATTCATAAGAATAGATAGTATTTCCGTTACTCATAACTGTGATCGTCATAGTCCTTTGAGTCCTATTTAGGTCAATTCTATATTCTATTTGATTAGTGCCATCATATACAATATCTTGACTCAATTCATTTTCATAACTCATAGTGAATGTCGGAGCAACATTATCACCGACTTTGATATTGAATGTGCGTTCTATTGTTCCATTATCAGTTCTAGCAGTATAGGTTACAACATATGTTCCGCGAACATTTTCTTTCGTTGTAAATCTCCATACCATTGCGCCTGTACCTTGATCGTTAGCATTGACAATCCTATCAACTGTAACGCTCAAACCATCTGGATCTTCAACTGTCACTTCTACTTCAGCTTTTTGATCTCCTTGGCTAGCTGTCAAATCTGGCAATAAGATTTCTTCGCCCTGTTGAGCATATTCAGGAACCGTAATATCAAAATCCCAAGTCAATTCAGGCAATGTGATAGACACATAAACTGTTTTTTCAATTGCAGTTCTGCCATTGTATGAACCTGTAAATGTTATTGCATATTCGCCAACATCGTTGAATTGGAAGGTTAGATAATCGCCAGTAGCTTTATAATCAAGACCATCTCCGTTATCGTCTATCGTGTAGTCAATTGTAGTATTTACATCATCAGTCAAATTCGTTCTGCCGTCCGAAGAGAACAGCGTTGGATCGAATGATATTATGCTACCCGCTTCTGCCGTTACAGTATTGCCTGACATTGTAACATCATCGCCTTCAACATCAACTGACAGAATTGGATCTGAACTATCATTAACTGTAAATGTGAAGTATACAACTGTAGTGTTTCCTGCGTCATCTGTTGCTGTGTAGACAACATAATATGTTCCAGGAGCGCTGGTGATTATTTGTCCACCATCTATTGTATTGTTTTTCAATTGTTTCCCTGTAGGAGAGAAATATTGTAAGCCTGTATTTGTCCCTTCAGGTGTACCAATATAATATGATACATCAAGTGCCAAAGATGAATCAGCATCTGTAAATTGCAATGTAGGTAATTCTACAGTCGCAACTTGATCTTTTTGTATATTGTTAAGAATAGTGTCGGTACTTAGGTCAACACCACCACTTACGAAATCTCCACCATCTATAATAGTGAAATCTGGAGCTTCAGTCTCTTCTAAATTTTTGATTTGAATACTTCTAGTATCAGTGTTGATATTTCCGTTATCATTGATTGCTACAGCAACGATAGTTGCAGATAATTGTTCGTTGTAATTATTTAATTTTACATCAAAAGTATTTGAGTTATCAGCACTTACGCTTGAAATACCAAATCCCTCGTAGCCTAAATTTTGCATTGCGGTCAAGAATTTTTCATCATCAAGGACGTTGCATTTTCTATTATAATAATCACTTGTAGTGTCCAAGCCGACTGTATCAATAGCAGATTGAATATCCTCTTCTAAACCATTCATTGAAGTTGTTGAATAATAATAGTATACTGCATTTTTTACACGTGTATCAATATCATCTTTTGATGTAACATTGACGCTAATTGTGTCATCACTATCAATAGTAGTATTGTTTTTAACGTTATTTATTTCAATAGTAGGAGTAGATGTATTTTCTGGATCATTACTTACTTGTGCTGATGATAATACTGTAAAGGTATATCTAGTAGTACCTGATGAATATACATAATTTTCTTGTCTAGATACTGTATTTGATACTACATAGTATCCCAAAGTATATTCACCAGCATAGTCTGAAATGTCGCTATTATCTTCAGAGAATTGGAAAGTAACCGCTTTGTTGAAGTGCCCAATATTTTCATCGCCAGAATAGTTGTATCCTGTCTCGCCTTCATTTACCGCAACTACTTCGCCGTCTTCCACTCTCAAGTTATCAATATAATAGATTGTGTGAGTGTTGGTATTTTGTATATAACGAATGAAAGTAAATTCACTATAATCACTTACATTATCTGTAGCATAGATCGCAGGCAACACGAGTTCAGAATATCCGTATCTCGCCTTTAGGTCAACGGCATAGTCAGTCCTAACGTCGTCTACCCATTCGCCGTCTTCATTCTCAACCTGTACAGGAAGTTTAGTATCAGCATCAAGATCGTAGTCATACGCCATATATACACTAGGTCTAGTATTGTCAGTCACATTTCTAATTGTACCAGTATATTGTTTTCTATTTCCGTATGCATCAATGACATTGTATTGAACATCATAGTTGCCTACCAATTCTGCATAACTATCTACATTGAATTCTTCTTTTGTCATATCAAATTCAAGTGTATTATTAGTCAATGTTATAGAGATATTGCTGTCTGTAGTCTTAGTGATAACTATTGACTCAATGTTGTAGTCAACATTGTCATTATAATTGTCGCTCAAAGTCAAAGATGGTAAAGTGACCGCTTTGTCTCCCAACTCTACAGTAGGCATAGTAGGAGTAGTTATATTCAGGTCTCTGCTAGTTGGTTGAACGAAATCGTCTTGAACAGTGATTGTATAAGTCCTTGTAGGTGGGTTGCTGCCCTGTTTATAAGAATATTCAATAGTGTAAGTTCCGCTTACAGTAGGATTGATATAGTAAACACCATCTTCATATACGAAATATTCACTATCATTAGCATCATATGGAGCACCATTGACAGTAACAACAGGGATAACTGTTGCAACGACAGATTCGTCTTCACTATCTGCAACTTTCACATTAGCAACAGGGATCTCAATCCTATCACCACCAGTCCTCAAAGCAGATGGAACCAATTTTTTAACGCCATCGCTGTCAGTGAAATCCAATTCATAAGATATGTTTGTAACAGTCACACTATAAGTGTTGGAATAATACGTCCTACCATCTTGAGTCACAATATATAAAATGTCATATTTCCCGTTATTTAGTGCTTTTATTGTGATATAATCACTCTCAATTTGGGTATCATCAAAATATGTCGCATCATTCTCTGCCCCGCCGACCACATAGTCATGGCTCTGACCAGCTGGGTCAATTACACGAATGGTGTAATCAGTAGGAGCGGAAACACCCATACTAGATGACAATAGTGGAATTTTAAATTCTTCATCGTTTGAAGCATCCACTGTATTCTTAGGCATCTTGATTGAGTTGATCGCAACATTATAACTTTCGACAGTATAATCCACTGCAAAAGATGTAAGCACTGGACTAAATGCAGAGATAAAACTCAACACTGCGAACGCCATGAAACACAAGATAATTTTGAAATATTTGTTCATTTTGTTAATTACTTTCATTGTAGTCTCCTAAATAAATATATTAGTCTAGTTTATTGTAATAAATATCAAGAATTTTGTCAAACAAAATCACTGACAATTTGTAAAGTTTACATAAATAGTTTAAGTGGATAAATAAATTTTATTTCAAGAAAAAAAACTTGTTATGTCGAATAAAGCAACATAACAAATTTTTTTGTTACAAGATCTCAATTTGTTGATTGGCATACTCTTTTGAAATGAAGTTAAATTCATCACTGCTGGCGAGAAAATATTGTTTTTCTCTATGTTTTTTCAATTTGCTCAAGAAATTGCTATCTAATAACTTGTATCTTTCTAATAAAATTTTATTCAATACACCATAATCTAAAGATTTAGCATCTTCTAGTTGTTTTTTTGTTTCAATTGCCCATTCGTTAGGTTCTATTCCGTTAGATCTGTCGAATTCACACAGGATATTCATGCTCTCTGGCGAAGTGACGAATCTGCAGATAAATTTGATTTTCTCTAAAATTGTCCTTGGAAATTCCTTCACTGCGTTAGCGTCCATATAATAAAATTCTTGCAAACGCTCAGGTTCTCCGAACACCGCTTCTGCTCGCTTTGGTCGTTTCAAAACCACCCTATCTCCATAAATACCACGTCCACGCTTGTACTCAATGATTTCAAAAAAATTGTTTATTAAAAAATCCAATTGTGGCCAATTTTGCATGTTTACTTTAGTCATAAAACACCTCTATGACAATGCATCTACTAATAAAACAATATTCTTTTTATTTTCTTTGTAAACTTTTTCAAATTCACTAGGGGACTCAATGTCACAATCGAATTTAATAGCACAATCCACCAGTGCAGCTAAATATTGTTTAGCCTTGATGTAAGCATCGACGACAGTCTCCCCCTCTGTCACTATACCTAAATCTTGTATGGAAATAGTGTAACCATTTTCTTCTTCATCTTTATAAACTATTGCTGGATAAACTAAATCTTTCATAATCCCTCACAAAATTAATTAATAAGATTATATCATAAAAATTTTTCAATGTAAAATAAAATGTTGAATAATTTTGAATAAAATATTTAGCTCTACTACACCTATTTTAGTTAAAGAAAAAAACTCCCATACGGGAGTCAAAATAATCAATTACATATTAGAGGCTTGCTTGACTTTTTGCTGCTTTTCTATCTTCTTTTGCCTGCTCTTTGATGACCTTTTTAACATGTTTACTCAAATTGTGTTTTTCTTTATTTTCTAATAACATATTAATTTCCATTTTTGAAGCAGTCATTTCTCTACGTTTTCTAAATTCAGCAATCAAGCCTTTAACATTGTCTGGAGATACAGTCGTTGAGCCTTCTTTTTTAGGAGACACAATCAGTTTATTGTTTTTAACAATCATAGTTTGAATAATGGTGCGTTTTTTAGAAGGTTTGTATGTTGCCCTCATTGAGGCAAGCAACTCAAGCACACCATTCCCATATTGTATTTTAGCTTGGATCATGTTTGTAGGATTGTTCATATCTCTCCTCCTATTTATGCCTACATATTAGCACATAATTTTAAATTTGTAAATAGTTTTGAGATAATATTTTTTAATTTTTTGAAAACTCGCTAGTCAACTATAAAATAGATAAAAGTTGGATTTTCAACATATTTTTTTATTATTTATTTTTTATTTTTAAAAAAATAATTTACTTAATATTTTCGTCAAGAGAGTCCTTTAAAAAAATGAAAAAAGACTTCGCTTTCGCAAAGCCTTTTTACAATTTTATTCTTCTTCTATATCATCAAATTTGATAGCTACGTCTTGACTAGACAGAGAGCCATTATCATCTTTTATCTGTTTAGGTAAGATGTTCCTGTATTGAGTTGAGCCCGTACCAGCAGGTATCATTTTACCTATAATGATATTTTCTTTCAAGCCAACCAAGTGGTCAACTTTACCCTTCAAGGCAGCTTCTGTCAAGACATTGCTTGATTCCTGGAAGGATGCAGCTGACAAGAAACTTTCAGTTGTCAAAGATGCTTTTGTGATACCCTGCAACTCACGTTTGACAGTGGCAGGCACACCGCCCTCTTGCAACGTCTTCAAATTCGCTTCTTCAGCAACTCTAATATCCACAAGCGCACCAGGCAACAAATCTGTGTCGCCAGGGTTTTCGATCTTAACTTTTCTCAACATCTGTTTGATGATGATTTCCAAGTGCTTAGCATTTATGGATACTGATTGTGATTTGTACACTTCCAATACTTCGTTCAACAGATATTCTTGAACTGCTTTGACACCGCGAGTGACCAAAACATCTCTAGGGTTCAATGGTCCGTCAGTCAAAGCTGTACCCGGTGTAACGACGTCACCCGTCTTCACTTTCAATACTGAACCAAATGGTAGGATATAACTTTCTTCCGTGCTACCCTTGATGACCACTTCATAACGTTTGTCGATCTGGTTGACTGTGACCTTACCGCCAACTTCACAGATTACAGCAGCACCTTTTGGATTACGTGCTTCGAATATTTCTTCAACACGTGGTAGACCTGTAGTAATATCAGAAGATGCGACACCACCGCTGTGGAAGGTACGCAATACTAGCTGTGTACCAGGTTCACCGATAGATTGAGCAGCTATAACACCGACCGCTTCACCTACATGGACAATGTCGTTAGTGGACATATCACGACCATAACATTTAGCACAAACGCCATTTTTCGCTTTACATGTGAGAAGAGTCCTAATCGCAACCTTTTCTATGCCTGCATCAACGATATCTTGAGCCAATTCATCAGTGATGAATTCATCTTCTCCACAGATGACCTTTTTAGTCTTAGGATGAATGACAGGCGCAGAAGTGTATCTTCCAACAATACGATTGAACAATGATTCAATGACTGTGCCGCCGTGTTTGATCTCAGACACCTCCATACCTTTGACAGGTTCGCCAAGGTTCGCAAAACAATCTTCTTCAGTGACAGTAGTATCTTGCGCGATATCTACCAATCTTCTTGTCAAATAACCAGAGTCAGCAGTTTTCAATGCTGTATCCATCAACTGTTTACGGCTGGCACGAGCAGCGCTATAGTATTCAAGCGCGCTCAAACCGCGCCTATAGTTAGACTTAACTGGCACATCAGAAATGTTGTTAATAGCGTCCATGATACCCAACATACCACTTATCTGTCTATAATAACCCAAGTTACCACGCGCACCAGATTGCAATATAATGTTCAAAGAATTGAATTTATCTACTGATTTTGCAACCATATCAACCAATTCGTTTGATGTTTTGTCCCAAACAGCCATATTCTTTGAACGTTTGTCTCTATAGTTCATGAAACCTTGCATGAACAGATCATCGTTTTGACGAGCGACTTTGTCTGCTTCTTCAATGATCTCATCTCTTTCTTTCAGATTAGGAATATCATATATCGAGAATGATACGCTAGCTAAAGTACTATATTTAAATCCCATGTTTTTGATGTCGTCAATCATGGTGACTGTAGTATTTGTGCCGTGTTTTCTATAGCATGTCTCAATTAAGGAAGAATAATCACCCTTTTTCACTTCTTTATCTATCTCGAATTTCAAAACGTTTTCACGTTTGCTTCTGTCAACTAACCCTAAATCTTGCGGAATGATACGATTGAAAATAATTCTACCAAGAGTTGTCTCAATTCTACCTACGACAGGCTGCCCTTCAAACATAGCGGTTCTTCTCAGACTGATCTTCGCTTGCAAACTCAAATCACCATTTTCATAGGCAAGTTGCGCTTCATCTTCGCTACCAAAGGTCATACCTTCACCTTTCGCACCTTCACGAATTGCCGTCAAATAATAGTTACCCAAAATCATGTCCTGAGATGGCACCATATTTGGCTTACCATCACTTGGCTTCAATACGTTGTTCGAAGCGAGCATCAACATTCTAGCTTCCGTCCTAGCCTCTACAGACAAAGGAACGTGCATACTCATCTGGTCACCATCGAAGTCGGCGTTAAAGCCGCCACACGCAAGCGCTGGCAAACGAATAGCTTTACCTTCAACAAGGATAGGTTCGAACGCTTGTACACTCAGTTTGTGCAAAGTAGGTGCACGGTTTAGCAGTACAGGGTGTCCTTGAACGACCTCTGCCAAAATATCATATACGATAGGGCGTTCTTGCTCTATCATACGAGTAGCTTTCTTCAAATTGGTTGTAGCGTTCAATTCAAGTAAACGCTTGATGATGAACGGACGGAACAACTCAAGCGCCATCATCTTAGGCAGCCCGCACTGATAAATTTTGAGTTCTGGCCCGATGACAATAACACTACGTCCAGAATAGTCGACACGTTTACCCAAAAGGTTTTGACGGAAACGCCCGTGTTTACCTTTCAAGGATGCGGTCAATGATTTCAAATCACGCTGTCTGCTTCCTTGTACTGCACGACCACGTTTACCATTATCAAATAATGCATCCACTGCTTCCTGTAACATACGTTTTTCGTTACGTACGATGATCTCAGGAGCGCCTAATTCCATCAACTTTTTCAAACGATTGTTACGATTGATGACCCTTCTATATAGGTCATTTAGATCACTTGCAGCGAATTTGCCACCATCAATTTGAACAAGCGGTCTCAAATCTGGTGGAATGACTGGAATTACGTCCAATATCATCCAACTAGGCTTGTTGCCACTCTTGATAAAGTCTTCAATGATTTCCAATTTTTTGGTAGCTTTCAACTTCTTTTGGCCTTTTGAATTGTGCATGATTTTAGTCAATTCATCGCGTTCTTTCTCTAGGTCAACATCGTTTAGCAATTCTTTGATTGCCTCAGCTCCCATGCCTACACGCAAGCCATTTGGGCCATATTTTTCAACAGCTTCCCTATATTCTCTATCTCTAATAACTTGTTTGTAAGTAAATTCAGTATTCTTAGGGTCAAGCACCACATAGCTTACGTAATATAGCACTTCATCCAATTGTTTTACAGGAATATCAAGCACAAGTCCAATACGTGAAGGAATACCTTTGAAGAACCAGATATGGCTGACTGGACAAGCAAGTTCGATGTGTCCCATACGTTCACGTCTAACCTTGCTACGAGTAACTTCAACACCACACTTGTCACAGATTACACCTTTGTATCTTACTCTTTTGTATTTCCCACAATGACATTCCCAATCTTTCTTTGGTCCAAAAATACGTTCACAAAATAGGCCATCTTTTTCAGGCTTTTGTGTACGATAATTTATGGTTTCGGGTTTGGTAACTTCCCCATGAGACCAACTTCTGATCATCTCTGGAGAAGCTATACCTACACGAATTGAGTCAAAATTGTTTAATTCAAACATATTTATTTTTCTCCTAAAATTTTATCATAATTAATCATCTAAATCGTCAAACAATTCAGACTCATCAAATGCTGTACTGTTGACATCATTTTCATAATTATTTTGAATATCATCAAATTCCAAGGTAATATCTTCAAGCGGTTGTTTATTCACAGGTTCTACATTGTTCACTTCGTCGCCCTCTTCACTCACTTCGTTGATTGTCAATTCGTGATTATCCGCTGTGAGAATACGTACATCTAGGCAAAGTCCCTGCATCTCTTTCACCAATACTTTGAATGATTCAGGCATGCCAGGTTCTGGAATAGGTTCACCTTTCACAATCGCTTCATATGTCTTGATACGTCCTTCGACGTCGTCCGACTTGATTGTCAGCATCTCTTGCAACAATCTAGATGCGCCATACGCTTCAAGTGCCCACACTTCCATTTCACCGAATCTCTGTCCACCAAGTTGACTTTTACCTCCCAAAGGTTGTTGAGTGATCAGTGCATATGTTCCTATGCCACGAGCGTGGATCTTATCATCTACCATGTGGTCAAGTTTCAACATATACATAACACCAACTGTAGTCTTATTCTCAAATGGAAGACCTGTCCTACCATCATATAATTGCATTTTACCATCTTCAGGTAAATTGTTTTCTTTTAGTAATTGTTTGATCTCCTCTTCAGTCGCACCATCAAATGCTGGAGTCGCCACTTTCCAATCTAGATTTTTAGCAGCCCAACCCAAGTGCAATTCCATCAACTGGCCTAGGTTCATACGAGATGGAATGCCTAGTGGGTTCAACACAATGTCCACCGTCTCGCCATTAGGCATATAAGGCATATCACTTTCAGGCAATACTACTGAAATAACGCCCTTGTTACCATAACGTCCAGCCAATTTATCCCCGACTTGCAAGATACGTTTTTGTGCAATGTATACTTTTACCATCACATTTACGCCAGCGTCAAGTTCATCTTTGTTCTTTCTTGACAGCACTTCAATGCCGACTACGACGCCTTCTTCACCCGGTTTTACCTTCAAAGATGTATTTTTAACATCTTTTGTCTTCTCGCCAAAAATTGCTTTCAACAATCTCTCTTCTGGAGTTAGGTCAGTTTCTCCTTTTGGAGTAACTTTACCTACTAGAATATCCCCACGTTTAACTTCGGTACCGATACGTACAATACCGTTTTCGTCCAAGTTCTTCAACGCTTCTTCACCAACTCCAGCAATATCACGAGTGATCTCTTCATCTCCAAGTTTTGTTGTACGTGCTTCCGTCTTCACTTGTTGAATGGTGATTGATGTAAATGCATCTTCATTTACTATCCTTTGGTTAATTAAGATAGCGTCTTCGTAGTTGTATCCTTCCCAGTTCATGAAAGCGACTGTCATATTCTTACCAAGCGCCACTTCACCCTTATCTGTAGAAACACCATCAGCAAGCACATCACCTTTTTTGACCTTCTCGCCCTTTTTGACAATAGGTTTTTGGTTGAAGCATGTCTTTTGGTTAGTACGCTCAAATTTACGCAATCTGTGATTTACTATGCTCCCGTCAGCGTATTCCATAGTGATATAATCTGCTGAGACATATTTACATACGCCGTCTTGCTCTGCCAATATCATGACACCAGAGTCTACAGCTAATTTGTGTTCGATACCAGTACCTACGATTGGGCTCTCACCCCTGATCAAAGGAACAGATTGACACTGCATGTTTGTACCCATCAACGCACGGTTACCAGAACAATACTCAACAAATGGGATCAAACTAGCACCGACAGACAGCAATTGTTTAGGACTCAAGTCTACCATGTCAATCAAACTTGCGTCAACACGCTCAGTCTGCCCACCATGACGGCATTCTACATAACCATCTAGGATAACTTTATTTTCATCAGTAGGTATTTTAGATTGTGCAATATAATGATCACGTTCTTCATCCGCCATCAAATACACTACTTCATCTGTAATTTTGCGCGTCTTAGGGTCAACTTTTCTATAAGGAGTTTCAATGAATCCATATCTATTCACACGTGCATAAGCAGCAAGAGATGTAACCAAACCAATAGGTTGTCCTTCTGGAGTCTCAACCATACAGATACGCCCATAATGTGAAGGGTTAATATCACGCACTTCTGCAGTGGCACGCTCTTTCTTGACACCGCCAGGACCAAAAGAAGATAGACGACGTTTGTTACGAACGCTCGCGTCTGGGTTGATTTGGTCCATAAGTGAACTCAATTGGCTAGTTGCCATAAATTCTTTGAACGCTTTGTTGATATGTCTAGCATTTACGATTTGGCTAGGGGTGACATCTGTCAAGTCACGGCTCTGCAACGCTTCACGAACTTGAGTTTGAAGTTTGCCCATACCGGAACGGAATTCTTTTTTCAACAATTCGCCTGCTGTTGACACTCTTCTCATGGAAAGGTTATCTATTTCATCAGTCTCTCCCAGTCCGTCAATCAAATTCAAATGATAACTGATTGTAGCGACCATATCGTCAAGAGTGATTTGGAAATCTTCTAGTTTTCTAGCATTTGCTCTGATTGCATTTTTCAAAGCTTCCTCATCATCTTTGTTTTCTTTCATTAATTGTTGCAAAAGTGGAAGATAGACTAATTCTGTTATCTTGAATTCTTCAGGATTCAATTTTGCATATGCTTTCAAATCAACACGTTTGTTACCAACCACACGAACAACCTTGTCATCTACAGCAACGTCTACTGAGTTGATACCAGCATTCTGTATTGCCCAAGCGACATCTTTCGTGATCAATTCGCCCTTTGAAACAAATACTTTCTTGCCTAATTTTACATCTTCCGCAGCGATTTGGTTAGTTATACGGTTAGCAAGAGCCAATTTTTTATTAGTTTTAAATCTACCAACCTTTTCAAAATTGTAGTGTTGTGGGTTGAAGAATCTATCATTTATATAGGACAAAGTGTTCTCAGGATTAGGAATTTCACCCGGTCTAGTCCTTCTACCGAATTCTACCAAAGCGTCTTCTTGAGTGATTTGAGGTTCTTTCTCAAGAGTATTTTTGATGAATGGATGATTGGCAAAAATCTCCAACATATCTTCGTTGGTATAGCCAAAACATTTCAACAATACACCCAAACTCATCTTGAATTTGCGGTCAGCGACCACTCTCAACATATCCCCAGGAGCTTGTTCAGTCTGTATCCACATACCATAACTTGGTTGAATAGCACCATTAAATTCTTTTCGACCATATTTATTGATCTCTTCGCCAAAGATGACGCCAGGAGCTTTTACAAGCTGATTCAAAATTACACGTTCAACTCCATTGCAAATGAAAGCTCCATCATTTGACATATATGGAATATCGCCCATGAAAACTTCCTGGTCCATGATTTGACCAGTCTCTTTCACTAGAAGACGAACATTTACTTTCAATGGAACGGTATAACTTGTCTGTCTACGTTTACATTCAGCCCAAGAATATTTAGGTGTTCTATCGATCGTATAACCCAAAAAAGACAACTCAGCTTTGTTTGAGTAGTCTATAATAGGGTTGAATTCGTTCAATATATCACCAATATCTTCTTCCAGGAAAACTTTGTAAGAGTCCTTTTGAATACTTAGTAAATCTGGCATTTCATAAGGGACATCTATTTTTGAAAAACTGTATCTTTCTGCCTTCCCTTGTTTGATTTTTTTAATATTGAGTGTTTTTGAATCCATTCATTAACTCCTTATTCAGTTGTAATATCGCTATAAAATAGGTTAAAATCTAGCATTCCACCATCTAGCGACTATTATTCATACTAGTTGAGTTTAACACAACGTTCAATTAATGTCAATAGAATTTTATAAAGATTTTTATAAATTTTATCCACATCGATAGCAATTAAACAGCAATCTACGGAATTTTAGTCATTATTTGTCAAACAATCATCAATCTCAAACGGATCAACTGATTGTACAATCATATGTTCAAAGTTCAAATTCTTTAACATTTGTAATATTTCAGGCTTGCTTGTATACTCATCTATTGTCATTATGTTGTCATAATTGTCAAGGAAAGTATTCAATATTTTTGCTAATTCTTCGTAGTCTTTAATTCTTGCGATCAACCTAAGATGCCTATTTTCTGCTGGCAATGTAACATTTTCATCTAACCAACCCATAAATTCAGCTTCACTACTATGACATTCTTTAAAATTAATTTTATAGCGACTTCTAAATAAGAAAAACTCGGTAAACACATAAAATGATTTTCGTAAAAATGCCAATCTATCTTGCCACAATTTCGCATTTTCAAAATTCACTTTGTCCGTTTCCCATATTTTATATAAGTAGACTCTTAATATGGAAAGATGATTAGCAAAAATCATAGTAAATTTATCCGAATTAGTCAAAACATTCATTGTTTTCAATGCTTTCTCATGATTGTCAAAAACCTGAGATAGATTTCCTCCTTGCATTGTAAGCCTAAAATAATTAAATTCATTAATAATGATATTGTAGTTATAACTAATTTCTTTTACTTTTTTATGCGTCAAATCAAAATATCTTGGCACTTTTTTCAGTTTTTCGTTGATAAAATCTACTTTTTCAGTCCCTATTTTTACCCTAACTTTTTTCACACTACCCGCCTTGTTTTTTTATTGTTATATATCACACACACATTTTATATACAATGTTTCTATATCACAAACTATATTGATAATTTTATAACAATACTCATAATTTGTCAATAACAAAATAAAAAAGAGGTGTACACCTCTTTTAATAATTAAACCACTTTTTTTATTTAAGATTTTTTTTGAGTCGCAATTCATTCCTTTGCTCTGTTGCTTACGCAACACTCGCCTTTTCATGATTGCTCCTCTACCACTTTCGACTTTCGTCTCAGTGGTCTTACCTATGCGGCTTACTAACAATTAAAATCTTTTTTACCGCATGAGCCACAGCCGCATAGGATGAGTAAGATGATTATAAGTAAGCAAGGGTCAACTTTGCAACCACAATTACATAAAATCAATATTAAGATTATTATCCAAGTGCAATCATTGCAACCGCAACCACTATTGCAACCATCGTTACAACCACAATCGTTGCCGCCAAAGAATTTATTAAACATAATTCCTCCTAACGTATTTTAAAAAATTCAATATGTACTACAAAAGTCTTTATCATCGGTACCTTAAGACATCTTTTGTATACTACATCTTACGCCCAAAGAGAAAAAATGTTACAAAATAAACATATTTGAATAATATTTTTTCTATTACCACACTTTATACAAATTAAAACTACTTATAATTAAAATAGCTTAATAATTTAATTAGACTTACCAGTTTAATTCATCATAACTAGACAATATTTTTTCATCTAATAAATATTTGTATTTTTTTATCATACGTAACATACTATAATCATCTTTATTTACCAGTTTCAAAGCCTCATCTATAGTCACCCATTTTATATCCAAAGATTCATTTGAAATCACATAATTATGGGCATCTACTATAAATAAAAAATTAATATCATAATGCAAATGTTCTGGTTCGCTTCTTTTTGCGTTATCTGGTATGTGAGCTATCCCCACATCAAAAATTGAATTTGATGTTATTGTAAAATCTTCAAGTCCCGTTTCTTCCAAGACTTCTCTTTTTGCCACATTCAAACAATCACTCTCTCCATCGCAATGCCCACCAAACTGAAACCACATATTAGATTTTTTATGGTGATTTAATAAAATATTCCCTTTTTTATCAGCAATAAACGCACCAGCCGTCACATGTCCTTTAAGATTAGATCTATCAAAACAATTATTATTCTCTTTTAAAAACGATAATGTGATTTCCACATCTCTTTTTTCTTTATCATCAAAAGGTCTATATTTCATTAATTCTTCAGTTAGATTAAACATTCTTTATTCTCCCAGTGTTTAAATAAATTTTAGATAATAACGATTAAATTAATATTGGCAATAATTAACTAAACGATTCCAATTTTTCTCTAATCTTTTCTTTCAAGATTTCGATGTTCTTCCCTGTTTTTGCCCCCACAAAACAAGTATCATAAGTGTATTTCTTTAAATTTTGTAATTCGTTTTCACTCAATTTATCTATTTTGTTATAAACTAAAATGACTTTGTTCAAATCAATATCTAAGCGTTTCAATTCTGTTTCAACGACTTCAATTTGTTCGTACTTGTGCGGGTCGCTCGCATCTACAACCAACACCAAGACATTTGCGTCCACAGTTTCTTCCAAGGTGGCGGAAAAGGCATACACCAATTCGTGTGGTAGATTGCTGACAAAGCCAACCGTATCAATCAAGACATATTCAACCCCTTTGTCCCAAACCTTTTTAGTCAAGACATCAAGGGTCGCAAACAATCTGTCATCAGCATAAGTATCTGCCTTTGTAAAGCAATTCATCAAAGTAGATTTACCCGCGTTCGTGTATCCCACCAACGCCACGCTCTTCATTCTGGACAACCTTTGCTTTCTGGTAGTCTGTCTATGTTTTTGAATTTCTTTCACTTCTCGCTCTAACTTTGAGATGTCTTCCTGAATTTTTCTTCTATCCAATTCAATTTTCTTTTCTCCCGCACCACGCATACCAACGCCTGAACCTGAAGTTCTATCGTTCATGCTCAATGTCGCTAACCTTGGAAGCGAATATTTTAGTTGAGCTAGCTGCACTTGCAATTTACCTTCATTAGACTTAGCTCTCCCCGCGAAGATGTCCAAAATAAGCATGGTCCTATCAATAGTCTTCACGCCAATTATCTCGCAAATATTTCTAAGTTGAGAGCCAGACAAAGGACAATCGAATATCACAACATCTATGCCCAATTCTTGCACTTCGTCTCGAATCTCCTCGACTTTGCCGATGCCTATATATGTCCTAGCGTTTATCTCCTTTGGTTGAAACATATTGCATTTCACAACATCCAAAAGTGCAGATTTACTTAACAATTCCAATTCCTTTGCCCTGTATTCTGCGTCCACTGAATTTTGATACGGACAGACTAAATACGCACTCTCTCTTTCAATTTCTATTTGATTATTTTTCATATACTCAACTCTCCTTTTTTTTCAGATTTTTTGTTTTTTCACAATGTAAACATTTTTAAAAGAAAGTTGAAAAGCATAAATATTATTTTTTTAAAATTTAACGAAATTTTGTTGAATTAGCGTTAAAATATTACATTTTTTAATTAAATTTTAAGTTTTTTAAAATTTTTATTTATTTTACTTTCTTTATTTTTATTTAAATTCACAAAATATTTAATAAAAAATTAATGCTACATTGTGAGATTATCTAAATTGCTCATCTCACACCTCCATACCGAATTTATTTTACCAAAGAAAGCATTTCATGTCAAGAAAAATATCAATATGAAATATGACTCAAATCAGTTCTATAGAACCACAAATTGATTACGTAAACTAAACTTGTTTCTTAACAAAAGGTCAATACTTACAAAAATATTGCAAAAACAAAAAAAATTTGCTAAAATGCAAGCATGCGTGTATGTAATCTAGCTAGTGGAAGCAGTGGAAATTGCACTTTTATAGAAAGTGAAAATACAAAGATATTGATTGATAACGGAAAACCCTTATCATATATTTTTAACGTTCTCAACGAATTGGGAGTAGCATTGGAGTCCATTGACGCCATACTCATCACCCATGAACATAGCGACCACATAAAAGGCATTGAAAAATTCGCCCGAACTTACAAGACAAAAATTTACGCCCACTTATATTTAACAGAAATTATTAAAAATCAAATACATATTGACCCCGAACAATTTTATTTTTTTGATACAGATTTTTATATAGGAGATTTACATATCCAACCTTTCCCTCTACCTCATGACAGCAAATTTTGCGTTGGATATAGGGTTGAAGAAGGTGATGCCGTAGTGTCTGTATGTACTGACCTAGGCTATTTTAGCGATGAAACCTTTGAAGCAATCAAATCTAGTGCATTAGTGTATCTAGAATCCAATTACGATCCTGAGATGTTGATGTCGTACCCAAACTACCCTCCATTTTTAAAACGCAGAATAAATGGACCAAAAGGTCATTTGTCAAATCTAAATTGTGCGAAAGCCATAGAGCGACTAGTCCATTCAGGGACCAGATTGGTAGTTTTGTCTCACATCAGCGAGCATAGCAACACAACAAATCTGGCGGTGTCTACTGTAGCTAACTATTTGGAGAGCAAAAATATAATACCAAATGTCAACATTCGCCTAGACATCGCACATCACGAGCATCGTGGCACTATATTTAGAATAACTCCAACCAATAAATAATCATTTGATGCGCGATGTCTATTAGGGCTCCCATGAGCAGACTTGCGAAATGGGATAAAGGAATAAATAAACGAATAATTTGTGAATGCAATCTTTTGTTGCATTCCTATATGAGTGTAATTTATTCCGTGCACATCACGAGCATCGTGGCACTATATTTAGAATAACTCCAACTAATAGATAATCATTTGATGTGCGATGTCTATTAGGACTCCCATGAGCAATCTTGCGAAATGGGATAAAGGAATAAATAAACGAATAATTTGTGAATGCAATCTTTTGTTGCATTCCTATATGAGTGT